>JADFXM010000017.1 GCA_015233565.1 Candidatus Rifleibacteriota bacterium | reverse complement strand
GAAAATAGCATTTGAAGATGGTTTCAAGGGTTTTCCTACTGTCCAGTAAAAACCGTCTGAAAAATGCCTTAAATTCGTTTACAGATCAGGATTTCAATAGATTTTGCGTCCGGAACTTCGGTTTAAATTGGCATTACGCGCAATCAGGGGCTTACTATAGTGCGACCAAACGTCGGAATCCCACTTGCATTCACAACCCACGAATCAGACAAAAGCTTATAAGTATTATTCTGATTCAGCATCGACCACTATTCATTTCCTGCAATCCCGGTGTAGTCGGACCAGGCCATGAAATAACAAGTCTTAGAGATAGAGGTGCGAATCAGAGTAATCAAGCTTGAGTAGTCAAATAAATTAGCTGTCTTTGCCGTAGTATTTGTGTTAGGACCAAATTCAGCCAGTACAAATGGTTTTGAATGACTCGTAAGGGTGTTATAAGCGTTAATTACCGGCTGATCGATGGTATCATTGTAAAGATCAAGACCAACAATATCAACATAGGAATCGCCAGGATAATACTTATCAAGTGGCTGCATTGGACCTCCCCACACCCGCGACCCGGCTTGAATCCAATAAGATTGTCCAAATTTTTTGTTTTGGTCAGATAATTGTAGGTAAAGTGCCAAAGGTTAATATAATCCTGACCATCAGCGAGTGAGAGGGTGAAATCTTCCCTTTCCTTTGGATTCAACAAACCCTAGGATTTCCTCCGGAAAATTTCCCAGCCAACGATTCGGAAATCGAAAGACTCTTTCAAACCGAATAAAAATCCTTGTTTTATGCACCTTTTGGAGAAACCTGCATGAAAACAGGAAAAATTCCCGCTTTCCCCGCGGGATTTCCGAACTGACCCAAACAATTAATACTTAGTAAATTCAACTTTTAATCGTTATGAAATCCTAATTCATCCTTTTTCCAAAACCTAATCCGGTAAAATAGTCACCATAGGTTCCGTTTATTCCGTGACCATAACGGATATCCAGTTGGTAGTCATCACTAACTCTATAAATTGCACCACCATCAACATAGGTTTGATCGGACTTTCCCTGATTTCCAATTCCGTAGAATTCAAGAAAACATCTGGTTTTTCCCGACACCTTTAGATCGAAAGAAAGGCCACCAGCAAGACGATTGCACCAAGCGCTCGATTCATATCGTCGCGCCAAATCAAGATTTGTACCAAAATTCAACTTTTTCGACAAAGGCCATTCGAAAACTAGTTTCGCCTGTGATTGACTGACATTTGCCGTATAGATCGGAGCACCTGTCGGGAGGGTTGCATCCATAATCAGACAAATTGCCGGACCTATGTTTTCCCTTCCCCTTTGAATTCTGTATTTAAAACCAACAGAACTGTCGGTCCAACCCTCCAGTTTTTGACGAGAGTCCACTACTGTAACCAAATATGAGTTTATTCCCAGGCGAAGTTCAAAGTCTTTGCTCATTCCAACCCGGCACATTACTTCTCCCAGAGAATTTTCCTTCCTATTACCAGTTCGATTAAAAGTATATCCACTTTCAATTTGATAACTTTGAGGAGGCACAAATTGCACTCCTTCATTAAATTTTGGCCGATCAGTAGTAATTTCCTCCGTAAAATCTGAAAAGTAATCTTTGGAATAATCTGTATGAAATTCCACTGCAAATGCGGGAAAACTGGCTAAAAGCAGTAATAAAACAAAAAAACAAATTTTCAAAATCTTGGAAAAACTTGTCTTACGAAAATTGCGGGAAGGAATAACACTGGAAGTTACACGCTTCTTCAAAAATTTCGGGAAAATTCCATCCGCTGGAAATAGCTTCAAAAGCAGCTCCGAAAGACAGTACATAATTCCAAATCTTTCCTGAAAACTTGCCATAGCAATTTCACTTGTACCGCACAAGAAATAATCTATGTGAATAATTTTATTAGAGCCAAAATCGGCGGAAGAGGTTGGTAATAAACTCTGGGAAAAGGGTACTAGGTCAAAATCACCGATATCCACTGATTGCATTTCACCTGCAAAAAATCGCTTTGATACAGCTTCCAAACCCAGATTTCGCAATTGCATTTCTTATTTTCCCTAGATAGAGATCGCAAAATGTAAAACTATTATCGTGGGAAGTTTGAAAATTGTTTATAGTGGACTTTCACCTTTTACAGCATTTCACAGAATCCTGCTTATAGTAGGACGAATCGTGTTTCAAGCGTTCGAAGATCTTCGTAGATGAGGAGTTGGGCTAACAAACAATCTTGCCTTCTTTTCGGAAACGGAGATAGTAGCATTTGTCCCGGCATTAAAACAAAGAAAGTCGTTTTCCATCCCATCACTGAAAATTACACCGTTTTCCGCCATATAGGAGGTTATTTTGATCTGCTCATTGGCTTCCAGGAGACCAAATACAATCCCTGCCTGTGATGATTTGCTTACAAATGGCTCTCTCACGGCATAATACAGTTTTTCATCTGACCAATCCAATTTGTAGGAAGCATTCTCAGGAAGCACACTTTTTTTCTTTCTCAAACCGGAAGCTACATGAAAACTTCCATTTATTACTGATTGGAGCCAACCAGTGGACCCTGCTCCCGTAGAAACAATTATTCCGCTCGAGCTGTGATTTTCAAATTTTTTTCCAATTTCGATTCGATATCTTGCTGAAACATGACTTTTGACTCCAATGAAAATGTCATTAAAGCCGTGAAGAGCTTGGCCATCATTCAATTGTGCTTTTGCCATTGAAACACATTTAATCGGAAGGGAATCGGTAAGAGCTGAAGTGATGCACCAATCAGCAATTTCAGAGGCGAAAGGAAGAAGTACACCATCGATTCTTTCGGGATCCGGATTAAAAGCAAGAATCGGTTCCATGGTCAGATATTTTGCCGTATTAACTACTAAGCCATCTGGTCCAAGAGTGATTATTAACTGGTCTCCGGAGAACTTGAAATTAGTCAAAAAAGAACGGTCAATAACCTGATGTTTAATGGTTCTGGGAAGCTTGCTTATCAGCTGATCAAACGATCTCTGGTAATTGTCATAGGCAACCTGGTATCTTCGAAAGGTGCGAGGAACAGCTTCTCCCAGGCTTCGGTCAAATTGATCCAGGTAAAAGTTCGCCTGAGCCTTTGTGTTAAATTTCTCTGAAAGCTCGTCCAGTTCTGTTTTTCGGGTAATAACGACAATTGATGAATACATTCAAAATTGCTCCAAAATTACTTTTACTTAAGTTCAGAGAGAAAAAAACACGGCTGAGAATTCAAAAAGAAAAAAATGATCACATGAAGCAAGGTTTTCAGATTCCTGGCAAGAAACCCAATCAAAGTATCCTTTTGAATATGCAAACTCCGCTCATTTCAATTCTGCTCAATGACCGGACTCCAATTATCATAACTCAACAAATACATCACCTTGACCGGCTTTGTCAGCCTTAACACAATGAGATTCATCTCCGAATAAATGAAATAGTGTCCTGTCACTTGAAAAACTTGATTCGTCTAATCACGATTCGCAAGAATTGAGGATAAAATTTCCGGAGTGATATTCAAATTCCCAATTTTCGCTGCGTTCTCACCCATTTCTTTCAGGGCAAGTGCCAAAAGAATCTTCGGTGATACCGCCTGATATGGAGCAAGCTTACTTTGAACAGCATGAGCCTGGAATTCAGCTTCCTGTTTCAAATTTTCTCCCTGAAGAGCTATCAATTCCTTTTTGCGATTTTCAAGGGTTATAGAGTTGTTCAACTCGTTTTGCTTGATCTTTCCTTCCTGTTCGACCGCAATAGCTCTTCGATGATATATGGCCTGATCAGCTCTTACTTGAAGACTTTCGCGATACTCAGCTTCCAGAGCTCTTGCCATTTCGGGAGTCGGCTTTATCGAATTGATATAAAAAGCCGTTGTCTCAATTCCCATTTTTCCGAGAGCTTTCGATTCACATAAAGCTGCGTTAACTTTTGTGGCAACTACTACAGAATTTTTCAAAGCGTCTTCCAACGATAATTTCTGCAATTCCTCTCGAAGAAATGCCTGAATTTCATTGATAATTCTTCCTGATAATTTTTCAGGGTCTTCTGACCGGTACTGTCGTGTCCGAGGGTCAATCGTGTAATCCATTATTGAAGCAATCGCTTTCGGATCGGAAATTCGATAGGTCATTTGTCCTTGTATGGTAACTGCCTGGAAATTGCCGGTGGTCTCATTCAGGATAAACGGGACATCAATTGTACCAGTAGGGACCAGAACGATACTGGTATTCATCTTTAAATAGAAAAAAGTGATTCCTACTCCGGTTATCTTCAATGAACCAGCACTATAGAGCATAATATATTCAGTCGGTTCGCTCTTAAAATACCCAATCAATGGCATATAAGCTTATGTCCTCTCGGCAGAAAGATTAACTTGGTACTGCGAATAAATCTAAAAAACCGGCATTGCACAAAAATAAATATCAAATTGAATTTCACAAAATACAAAAATTCACTTGGAGTATTACAATTTTTTAGCCTCGCTAAATTTCCTCATACGGATAGCAAACAGTAATAACTTTCGGTATCGGACAATCTTTGACAACAACTTTAAGGGGATCGCCGTTGAATCTTTCACCAATTATTACTAGAGCATCCCCGTCTTTTTCGGACCGTTTTCCGATAACCCTGCCATTCAATATTACATCAGAAACTTGTTTGATATAGATCTCCCGCTTAAACATCTGATCATAAGCATGGCTCGTAAAAGAATAATTTCCGACCTCAATCTTTCTTGCAATGTTTTTCCGCCCCATAGACATTTCCTTTCATAATAGAGCTGATGAAAAGTTCCCGGAAATTCTCTATTAAACACTACTATTCAACAGTCTTAAGCCAAATAATTTCGTGTTTGGCTCAAAAATATTGAAGATATAAAATCGAACCTTTCTTTAACATAATAAAAAAAGATTTTTTTTTCAAATGAAATTTTATACAGAATCAATTTTTTCTGGCACTCAAACTCCAGTGAAATACTGCCAAAAACGATTCTTAGGTAGAAAGGAAATTCGTGAGTTCGAAGGTAAATTTATAAGTCAATAAGCTAAAGTGCCTAATTTTTTTTTCAAAAGATCATATGGAAAATCAGCAACTTCCGTTCTGATCAAAAGGGCCTGCAATTGCATTTTTTTTGCAATATCCCTAGGGATTTTCACAAAGTCTTTTTCGGTGCAAACAGGCACAGCTAGTAAATTTTCGGCTTCAGTCAGAATAGAAATAAGATCTTCAGTTGTAAAATTGTAATGATCAGGAAAGAACCGTTTTCCCTGTATTTTACCTCCAACTGACTCCAGTATTCGAATAAACGAATCTGGAGTTGCAATCGCACAAAAAGCAAAATACTTTTGTTCTGGGACAGGTGTTAGCACACTTAAGTTCGTGCAGTCCAACATACCACTTACTTTTGTACAAGCTTTTATCGTTGTAAGTTGAGGAAAGTTTTGGTTGAAAAAACTCATGAGGAATTTCGTTCTATCAGATGAAACCTCATCGCATTTCGTTAGGACCAGTAAATCGGAATGGGACAATCTGGACAATGGTTCTCTGAATCTTCCCGCGGGAATCAGCCTTACATTTTCAGGGTCATCGTTGGAATCCCATAGGACAATCTCAAAATCTTTTCGCAATCGCCGGTACTGAAAACCATCATCGAGAAAAATAATTTCCGGCGAAAAAAGTTTCTCGGCCATCCGAGCTGAATGGAACCGGTTTTTACCCATCAAAACAGGGATTCCCGGGAAATGCAAATTTACCAATAACGCTTCATCAGTAATATTCCCTATGTGAGGTTCTTTTCCGTAGAGGATAAAAAAACTTCTTTCGTAGCTTGATTTATAACCCCTGGTCAAAACGACTTTCCTTGCAGGAAAGCAAGGCCAAGTGAGCATTTCAAGCAAAAAAGGAGTTTTCCCGGTCCCCCCTGAGCTCAAATTTCCAATACTGATTACTTTCGCCCTAGTTTGGAAAGTCAAAAAGTCCAGTTTTTCAAAAAATAGCCGCTCCGCCTTCGACAAACCTGCGTAAATAGGCTCTAGTGGACTTAAAAGCTTTTGGAGAAGTTCAATGCCCAAGATACTCCTCCAAGGCAGCTTTCATATTGTCCAGTCTTCTTTTACTCTCTTGAATAAACTGCGAATCAACTCGAACAGGCGACGCAATAGAAGGATTTGCTACCGCAGAATGTAAACCGGCTTCCATTGCAAGGCTCTCAACCTTCTTGTCATATGATAAAGGGACAACAGGAACCCCGCTCCTGATCGCTGCAATAAGAGCATGGTAGCGCATTGTCCAGGCTTCAGCCACAGTGTTACAAAATTCCATTAATTCAGAAAAAGAAGCTGGTTCAAAAAATTCAGTTGAAGTATCGCAAACACTACTAGACTCAGGTTTCCTGGGTAGATTTGAAAACAGATCGAATGAAGAGGGCCCTTTCAACTTCGATAAAGTCAGCCGGGAAAGAATTTTCTGATCTTCTTTTCTCAAAGCAAATCCAGTCACAGGAGATTTGTACAAGTTATTTTTCAATCTTTCTGAGACCGTTTCAAACCATTTCAAATCACGCCATGGACGCAAATTAATCGCAGTACCCCACTTTTCATTTACGGTTCTTCGCCATTGCGAGGTCTGAGGAATCATCCAGGACCAATCGGTCCCCCGATGGGCGATTTTGGCTGTCAATTTTCCGAACAGATCGACAGAATAACCATCTCTTAACCATACTGTGTCAGTTTTCAGAAGCGCAGACCGGGAAATCCGTCTCAGAGTTTCATTTCTTAGCGGACCCAGACCCGCTCCCCACAGTGAAATTCTTTTTTTGAAAAATTTTCCGGCAAACATCCTGAGTGCAAAAAAAGTAACTCCTTCAATGCTCCAGTCCTGAAGAATTCCTCCCATGAAAATTACTTCTCTAGTACAGGACAATGCTTTTAGAAATTCTATCCACCCAACCAGGCCTTTTCGGTATATTTTTTCTACTCCAGGTGGAATCTTTGAATTTCCGGCGGTTACAAGAAAACCATTCGGATTCCGTGCAGCTCTGAGAAATCCCTCGAGAATAGCCTCATCTCCAAGGTTCCCTTCACCAAAAAAGCCCACTAGCAATGTCTTCATTTTATTTCAACTTGTCCGAGAACTTCTCTAAATCTTTCTTCCCAGGTGGGGAGGATTATTTTCCCGGTCATTCCGGGCTCACTCAGATTATATGATCTATTAAATTCGTATTCCTTTATCGCTTTTTTCAGTTCATCAGAATCTTCAACAACCCGATCGACAAAAGGATGGTGAAAAAGTTCCGGAATATCAGACGACCAGATTAATAAACCACGTGCCTTATATTCATATGCCTTTATCGGGTCAACTGCAAGAGTCAGTTTCATTTTTTTAAAAGGAATCAGGCCCACGTGGCAGGAATCGACAATTTGCCGAAGTTTGTCATGGCCAACTATTCCATGGTAAGTGACCCCGGGAAGATTAATCAACCTTGAAAAATCGCATCCTCGGCCCGGCCCCACAATATTCAGCGAAATCTTGGGATTATTGGTAAACATTTCCAACCACTTAAAGTCGATCCATTCAAAATGTGCACCCGCCGAAATTATTCGCAAAGGAGGAAACATCGGAAATGAAGTTCTCTTTTCCTTCACCCAGGATGAGTGAACCGCATTTGGAAGGAGTACGACATTCTTCGCACCATTATTTTCAGAATCTTTTTTTATTAGTTCCGTTGTCGCAAAAATTACATCAGCTCTTTTATATATTGCGCTCTCATGTTTTCGCCAAGCGGATTTTATTTGTCCTGGAAAGAAACCATGCAGATCGCATCTGTCATAAACTATCGAGGACCATTTCCAATCTGTTGCAGATGAAAACGCGGGATCACCAATCCACAAAACTGAATTCTTTGAAACCCCCGAATTTTTTACCATCGTTAGAGCAATTTTAACCGCAATTGCATTAATTCCAGGAAATTGTGCTGCCTTAAAAGGAACCCGTATTGAAAGTATGTTCATCTTATTTATTTTTGCGATCGATATTGAAAACCCTGACGTTTTCAGCGGATTGATGAAAAGAGTCGGAAAACCATTCTCAGAAAACAATTCAGCAAAAGCATGATGTCGCTGTCTGATCGAATCAAATGCACAAGGAGAGACAAACAAAACCGGCAATCGTGAATTACCTGGCAAAGGTTGCATAATACCATTTCTCATAGGCATGTTAGTTATTATTCGGGTTAAATGCAGCTCTATAAACAGATTGTCCTATCAATTTCCGTGTTTTCTTAATAATATCTCTAAATATCAAATCTCATCTGAAGATTTCAAAAAAACAGAAATATTCAATAACCTTCGCAACTCAAAATCAATATCTCCAACCAACTTCCCAAAATTATTTACTTTGCGGAATTTTTCCAGGGCATTCTGCGAAAATCGCTTCCACAAAGAGTAATCCAGTGCACATTTTATCGCCGATATTAGCTCATCGGGCTGATTTGGTTTTACCAGAAATCCATTAAAATTATTTTCGATGATTTCTGGAATTCCTCCAACATTTGTCGCAATTGCCGGGATTCCAATTCTCATGGCTTCCAAAAGTGAAAGCGGTATCCCTTCTGAAAAAGAGGGAAGAAGAACCCAATGAATGTCCGGATAGAGAGAAAAAATGTCATTCTGAAAACCCAGGAATTTAAAAATCCGATCGAATGGTTTGCGCGAAAATCGTTCGGCAAGCAATTCTTTGGTCGGACCCTCCCCGAAAATAAGAATTTCTATATCCGAAAGTTGTTTTTTGGAAATTGCATTCTCAATGGCACTGAGTGCCCATTCATGTCCCTTGTTTTCATGGAGTTTAGCAATTATAGCTATTTTCCAAACAGCGGGGGAGGTCATTTCTTTCCTTAACAACTTTTCTACAGAAGGAATCGCATTTGGAATCAACTTTACTTTACTCGGGTCAATTCCCTGCTCAATCAAACTAGCTGTTACTGCTTTGGAAACTGAAAAGGCGACATCGCATGAATTGTAATAAACTGCTCGATTCTGTCCATGCACATGCCCGGCAACAGGAAGCCCATGTATGAATGCTAACTTGGAGGCATACAATGCAGCTTTGTTGAGATGTACATAAATAATTTGAGAAACACTTCGCTTAGCTGAAGCCAAAAGTCCCACGGCAAAAAAAATCCCCGAAACGGCCAGGGACCTTTTTTCCACGTTGATTCCCCTGGCTCGGAACAATCCCGCAGTTCGCTCTCCTCCGCATAAAACGTTTATTTTCCAACCCCTGGTCTTTAAATCTGATGAAATTGTTGCGGCTAGATTCTCACCACCGCCAATTTCACAAGAAGAGATGGCCACCTGAATATTCATTTTCGCTATAGTCATGAGCTTGGAATAAACCTCAAGATGTTCATGAAGCGCTTTTTCTCTAGGGAAAGAGCTTAAAATTTTTTCTCTGGCGAATTTTCCCAATTTCTCTCGGAGTCCAGGTTCTTTAATTAGTAATTCAAGTTTGAGAGCCAATTCACTCGAATTATTCGGATTAATTAATATCCCGTCCCAACCATCGTGGATTGTTTCTCTAATTCCTCCCACACGGCTGGCAATAACCGGCAAACCCCGTTCCATGGCTTCACAAATGTTTATTCCAAAAGCCTCTTCCCGGGAAGGTGCTGCAAAAATGTCAATTTCATTAAGGAAGTCAGACGGTGATGAAACACTTCCCAAAAATGTAACAAGCTTTGAAATCCCTAAAGTTTGTGCCATTTCCTCTAAACGATTTTTCTCTTTACCGTCTCCCCCTATAATAATTTCGAAATTATCCAACTTTAGTGCCAGGATATGGACCGCTTCCAAAAGTGTATCGATCCCCTTTACTGGATGTAAGCGTGAAAGAGAACCAATCCTGATTTTTTTGCTGTTCTTCGTTTGCGTGGGATATGCTTTGACATTTGTGCCCGGATAGATTATCCCATATTTTGTTGATGGCAAGGGAACAATTTCCGCCTTGTACCAGTTAGCTAAGTAATTACTTGGAAAAATTACAAAGTCAGATAAAAAGTAGATTTTCTTTTCCATAAAGTGATAACTATCTGTTTCCGGGCCGTGGATCGACGTTACCAGAGTCCGTTTCCCTGTAATCTTTACTGCAATTCTAGCCCACAAAGAAGCTCTGAAAAGATGGGAATGAATCAAATCAGGCGCAAAGTTTTTTATTTCACGGCAGAGGCGTGCCAATCCGATGACATCCAGCCCCTTTTCGCCAAGAATTATAGTTTCAATTCCATTTTCCCGTAATTTATCTCCAACCGGACCATCTCGAAATGCTGCCACCACAGGATCATGGCCCAGTTTTTTCAGGTAAACACAAAGATCAAGCAAAAGAATTTGGGCACCACCCATAGTTAAAGCATTAATTATCTGCAAAATTTTCATCGCTGATTTTTTCCACCTGTCTAAGGTTTGATTCTACATTGTTGTCGTTTCGTGGTAAACATTTTTTAAGTTTTTTAAATCCGTTGAATTTTGGTCTCGTTTTAGGTTAGTGTTCAAGCGAAAAAAATTAAAGGGAGGAATTATGAAACATAAACTAATTACTTTTCTTTCGATCTTTTTTCTTTTCATTTCGGCGATGTCAGCAATTTGTCAACCTGAAACCAACGATGACAAAACGCTGGCACCGTACTTTAAAGTAATGAGTGATGATCCCAGTGTTGAACAGCTTCCACTGAAATCAACTTCGGCTGATGTAAAAATTGCGGGAGTAATTGCCGACATTACTGTTTCCCAGGTTTACAAGAATGAAGGGAAAAAGCCTATTGAGGCCATCTACGTATTCCCCGGCTCAACCAGAGCCGCCGTTTATGGTCTGAAGATGACAATAGGAACACGAACAATCGTTGCGCAAATCAAGAAAAAGGAAGAAGCCAGGCAGGAATACGAGACAGCTAAAAAAGCTGGAAAAAGCGCTTCCCTTCTTGAACAGGAACGCCCCAACGTTTTCACCATGAATGTAGCAAACATCCTTCCAGGTGATGAAATAAAGGTGGATATGAATTACACCGAGTTGCTCGTTCCCACAGAGGGCGTGTATGACTTCGTTTATCCAACAGTAGTTGGTCCCAGATATTCCAATCAGAAAGCTTCCGAAGCCCCACAATCTGAAAAATGGATTGCAAACCCATATTTAAAAGAAGGGGAAGCTTCGAAAACCACTTTTGACATTAAGATTGCGCTTTCCACTGGCCTTCCACTGCAGGAAGCCGTTTGTTCAAGTCATAAGGTAAATATTGCATATGAAAAGGAAAATCTTGCAAAGATAACTCTTGACGAGAGCGAGAAATACGGAGGAAATCGGGATTTTATTTTGAAATATCGTCTTGCAGGTGGGAAAATTGAATCTGGCCTGCTTCTTTCACAAGGGGATAAGGAAAATTTCTTTCTTTTGATGGTACAACCTCCCAAAAGAGTTGAAGCAAAGAATATTCCTGCACGCGAGTATATTTTTATCGTCGATATTTCAGGCTCGATGAACGGGTTCCCACTTGAGATATCCAAAGAACTTCTCAAAACATTGATTGGAAACCTTAGGCCTACAGATGTTTTTAACGTTCTTCTCTTCGCAGGCAGCGCAAAAGTATTTTCTGAATCTGGATCAGTTCCAGCCAACTCGGAAAATATCGAAAAAGCAATGGAATTGATCAGAAATCAATATGGCGGCGGAAGTACCGAACTTATCCCAGCGCTAAAAACCGCGCTTGCCCTTCCCCACACTCCCAACACTTCCCGCTCAATTATTATTGCAACTGATGGATACGTTGCAGTCGAAAATGAAGCGTTTGATTTGATCCGCAAAAACCTGGGAAATGCAAATGTGTTTTCGTTTGGTATCGGAACAGCAGTAAATCGCTTCCTGATGGAAGGAATTGCACGTGCAGGCATGGGTGAATCATTTATTATAACGAAAAAATCCGAGGCTCCCGCACAAGCTGAAAAATTCAGAAAATACGTCGAATCTCCAGTTCTTACTCAGATCAAAGCTGATTTTGGAAATTTTGATGTGCATGCAGTCGAACCACCCAGTATTCCAGATGTTCTGGCTGAAAGACCAGTAATTGTTTTTGGAAAATGGAAAGGAAAGAATGAGGGAACTATTAAATTGACCGGAACCAGCGGGGAAGGGGCTTACGAGGAAAAATTTGACGTCTCAGCCGTTAAGCCTCTTCCTGAAAACTCTGGACTACGTTATCTTTGGGCGCGGCACCAGATTTCAGTTTTATCAGATCACAACAGTTTGCGGAATGACCCCGAAATCGTCGCAGAAGTTACAAAACTTGGATTGGATTATAACCTTCTGACAGCTTACACATCCTTCATAGCCGTTGACAGCGAAGCAAGAGTTAAAAATGGGGAAGAAAGCACCACCGTAAAACAACCACTGCCACTTCCTGAAGGAGTTTCGAATCTTGCAGTCAGCCGAATGGCACCTGGAGCTCCAATGATGGCACGTTCGAAGGGACTATCCTTAAGCTCACCACCACCTTCTCCAAGTTCTAGTAATTCCCTAAAAGAAGATGGGGAGGCTTGTGATTCCTTCGCAAACAAATTACAAATTTCAGATTCCACCGAATCCAAGAAAAAGATTAAATCCCCAGCTCCCGAAGTATGCCCGGAACCAGCACCTTCTCCTCAAAAGAATGAAAAGCATCAATCAAATATTAATATTGGAGGAATAGTCACTGGTAAAGGAATCAGCTCAGATTCAATCAAACAATCTTTCGAAGAAAAAATAAACTTATTCGAGGCCCTTTTTGAAAAAGCAAAGAAATCAAGCCCTTCGCTATCAGGCAAAGTAACTCTTGAAATCAAAGTTGCTTCAAACGGCAAACCGACCGAAGTAAAAATTGCTTCAAGTGAACTGAACAACGAAGAATTCGAAAAGAAGATAACTGAGCTAATCAAACGCCTGATTTTCAAAACCTTAAAAAACTCTTCCGAAGTCGAATTCACTGTTGTGCTGACTTTCCAATCATAAATTTACACTCCTAGCATTTTCTTGAAAAAAAGCGCGAAAAAATCTTGCGCTTTTTTTTTATTTTTTTTTAAGAAATAAAATCCAGTTTTTGATATGATACAGATTAATATAAGTTGTTTCATATCAGTAACCTTATCCAAAAGGAGCAGGCGGTGAAAAAATTTGTTAATAACGATGCAATAAGTGCGATTATCCGAACCGACCACCATGATCCATTTCAAATTCTAGGTTGTCATCCTATTGAATCTGATGGAAAAAAAGCTGTGGTCGTAAGAGCGTTTCTTCCTGACGCAGCAGCTGCCCAAGTAGTTGATTTTAAAAAGGGACAGCGCTATAAAATGGAAAAATTGGATCCAGCAGGTTTTTTTGAAGCCCTCATCCAGGATTACCAGGAACCTTTCCCTTATCGACTTGGAACTGAATACGCAAACGGAGCGGTAACCGAGTTTTACGATTCTTATTCCTTTGCTCCCACCCTGGGTGAACTCGACCTTTACCTCTTCAACGAGGGAAACCACCAGGCTTCATACGAAAAACTAGGCTCACATCTTCAAGTTATAAAGTATTTTGACATTTCACTCGGCGGAATTTCATTTGCCGTTTGGGCACCCAACGCCAAACGCGTAAGTGTTGTGGGAGATTTTAACAGCTGGGATGGCCGTCGGCATGTAATGCGCAGCATGGGTTCATCAGGAGTTTTCGAATTATTTGTACCTGGACTCCAGCTCGGTGAAAATTATAAGTTTGAAGTCCGATTCCAGAACGGTGCGCTCGCTGAAAAATCTGATCCATTTGCGTTTTATACCGAAGTTAGACCCAAGACCGCCAGCAAAATTTACGATATTTCAGGTTATGACTGGAAAGACAAAGAATGGATGTCCAACCGACCGAATAGAAATTGGCGAAAAGAAGCGGTTTCGATCTATGAAGTTCATCTCGGCTCATGGATGCGTGTTCCCGAAGAAGGCAACCGTTTCCTGACCTATAGAGAACTGGCCCCAAAACTAGCTACTTATATCCAGAAAATGGGATATACACATATTGAACTATTGCCCATTACTGAACATCCACTCGATGCATCCTGGGGATACCAGGTTACAGGTTATTTCGCTCCTACAAGCCGCTTTGGTTGCCCCAAAGACTTCATGTATTTTGTTGATTATTTTCACCAAAAAGGCATTGGAATTGTACTTGACTGGGTTCCAGCCCATTTTCCCAAAGACTGGCACGGGCTTGCTAAATTCGATGGAACGGCACTTTACGAGCATTCCGATCCCAGATTAGGGGAACATAAAGACTGGGATACCCTAATATTCAACTTTGGCAGAAATGAGGTTAAGAACTTCCTTATTTCCAGCGCCCTTTTCTGGCTGGACAAATATCATCTTGACGGAATCCGCGTTGACGCTGTCGCTTCAATGCTATATCTTGATTATTCAAGAAAACATGGCGAATGGATTCCCAATAAGTTTGGCGGAAGGGAAAATCTTGAAGCAATCGAATTCATCAAGTATATGAACAGCATTCTGTACGAGAAATTTCCCGGAATTATGACAATTGCCGAAGAATCAACCGCCTTTGCCGGAGTCTCAAAACCCTGTTTTATGAACGGCCTTGGTTTCGGGTTCAAATGGAATATGGGTTGGATGCATGATACTTTGTCTTACTTCGAAAAAGATTCAATTTATCGAAAGTTTCACCATGATCTGCTCACCTTCCCACTAATTTATGCCTTCCACGAGAATTTTATTTCTGTCCTCTCCCACGATGAAGTTGTACACGGCAAACGTTCAGTTTTGAATAAAATGCCCGGTGATTTCTGGCAAAAATTCGCCAACAATCGACTTCTTTTTGCCTTCATGTGGACCATGCCAGGCAAAAAGCTTCTTTTCATGGGATCAGATCTCGGACAATGGAATGAATGGAATGCGAATCAAAGCCTTGACTGGCACCTTCTTGGTTTCGAGCCGCACAACGGGCTGAATCGCCTGGTACAACAGTTAAATCGTTTATACCGAAGCGAACCAGCTCTCTATCAAAGAGACAACGAAGACACTGGATTTGAATGGATCGATTTTGGAGATGCCGATTCCAGCATAATTAGCTGGATCAGAAAAGGCGAAGATCCATCCCAACTCATGCTATTTGTAGCGAATTTCACCCCTGTCCCACGTCAAGGTTTCCGACTTGGAGCACCACGAGAGGGTTATTATCGCGAAGTGCTCAATACAGATTCCGAATATTATTTTGGATCTAATATGGGGAACTCAGGCGGAGTCTCAAGCCAAACTGTTCCATGGCAAAACAGACCATATTCGTTGGAAATTAACCTTCCACCACTGGCAGTCCTTGGATTCAAATTGTCCTGATTTTATCAAAGACTCTGTAATATTGTTTACCTCATTGGCCGCAGTTTTACTACGGCCGATGAGGTTGTTGGGAAGAATCAATAAAGAGGATTCGCGAAAAAACCCTTGGGTCTGATGCGTGCAAACCGGGCTAAAATTAAGCTAGCACATAGAAAAAATGTCAATTTTGGGGTTTTCCAATTGTCTGACTGCCTGAAGAAAGCTCTAATCGCTGAGTTTTTGCGTTCAGGAAATGAGCAGATTTTGTTCAATTTTGGCTGTGTTTTTTGCTGACCAAATTCGCCGATTCTCGGCTAGTAGCTCAATAGCTGGGCATTGCCACACTTTTTACCCATCGAAACAGAAAATACTGCAGATTCTTGGAAACTATTTCTCAAATCAGTTCTACCATTGACCGAGTATCGCTGTACTTAATTAGACTGAATTTTGCTTTGGACACCCTGATAATACTTATAATTTTTGGAAAGCTCTGAAGATGCCGCTTGCACTGTTTCATTCGTTTCTATACCTGATTACTGTTTACTTGACTTCTGTAATTCAATTTGACCACGTAACAGCATTCACCAACTTTTCAAGGTATTTTAATTTTTCAATCTTTGGAAAATCAGGAATTACGGAAATTTTAGGAATTGCAACAGTTTTTTATTTTTCGTTTTCTATTTTATCCCCAGAAGTAAGAACACGTTTTCGGCTGTTTTTTTCCATTTGTGAAAATAAATTTGGGCGCCTAAAGACACTTCTGATTGTCCTGGCCTGCTTGCTCCCTCATCGTCTGATGGACAACAACAGCGGCTACATCCTTTTCCAGCCTGGCTCATCAGAAACCCTAACACTGCTTTTCCTCGATATATTAAGATGTCTTGCCTCCTTCAACACAATTCTAACCTTTTTCAGAGTATCTAAACAGAATTCTGCTCAGCAAGCTGAAAATCAGCTTTTAGAGCTCAACAACATTGTAACAACCAACTCGAAAAGTACTTCCCTTGCAAAATTATCCAATTTTGCAATCATGTTTTTCATATTCATTTCCAGTGTTACACAGTTCGGAATTCTAAAAAACATTCCTCATGTTCAGGATGAAATTATCCAGGACTGGCAAGCGCGATTGTTAGCCACAAATCAATTGCATCCAGATCCCAACCCTTTCAAGGATTCATTCAAGGTAACAGGTGTGGACTACAACGAAAGCTGGTTTTACTCAACCTTTCAACCTGGATATTCAATTATTCTCAGTCTCTTTTTAAAAATGAACCTGGGCGGCTTTCTAAATGTTACTTTTGGACTTCTCTCTATCCTCCTGCTCAGAAAGATTTTTTTCAATTTGTATGGAAAGCAATTTTCAAATATTGGCGTGATTTTGCTATCCCTTTCACCCTTTTTTATTTTAATGTCATCCGGAAGAATGAATCATTTGATGTCTTTATTCCTTCTTATAACTGCAATATTTGGAATAATGAAATATTTCGACGGAATCGTCATTTGCGGAGCGGTTATTTCGGGATTAGCTTTTGGATTAATGTTTATGACCCGAAGAGTTGAAGGTTCCGTGGGAATTTTCCTTCAGCTGTTTTTAATACCGCTGCTTAAGTTATCACAACCTTTTTCCAATTATTCAATCACCCGCACAGAGAAGTTGAAATCTAATACTTCATCCCAAACTTTTTCAGACCTCTCAGCCGATCCTTCCTCCGGCCTTTCCTCCGGCTCCTCTCAAAACCAAGCTTCTGATTTTAAGTCCAGCTCCCAATCTGCCATAGCACCCATTCTCCCGGAAAGTCACCCACCGGAACCATCTTCGCAAACCTTTCACTCAAACTTCCTATGCCGCCCGGCAGATGAAAATTTTCATTCCCCCCTGGAATCGAAACAATATTCCGACCGCTTAAAAAGAATATTATGGGTTGTTACTTCCTGTCTGGCTTTTCTTCTTACCATTTCAGTACAAGTTTGTTTTTCCAGGTCAGCATCTGGATACGTTCTTCAATTGGCTCATCACGGAATAAAAGTTTTGAATGAATGGGGAACTATAAATGAAGGGGAATTAACTCGGAATTTAATGGACAATCTCTGTGGATTCTCCGTGTATGCCTTTGGCGGGCTAATTTCAGGCGTTTTCGGCTTGGTGATCCTTAAACCAGGAAACAAAACTTCTGCTGAAAAAATCGAACTTTTCCTTTCAGCCTATACCATTCTACTCGTTTCATCATATGGTTTTTATTATTACCAGGATTTTTGTTACGGTCCAAGATTCTATTTTAACCTCCTTCCAATAGCCGTCATAGGAACCACAAGATTCATTCAATTTTTCGGAACTTTAGTAAATCCACAAAATGAACATCCGAATAAACTAACGTCTCTATGGCATTTCGATAAAACATTTTGTTTTCCAAAATCCGTTACTTCAACTATACTATTGGTCATGGGATTTTCGATCTTTGTTACCGTAAATTTGATATGGTCAGGATTATCCGCCAAATTCTGGAACGTAGACAAATCCTTCCAAAATTTTATTGAAACTCTTTCCCTGAAACGACCGGCTGGAATATTTATTCAGAACCCTTCCAGATTGAGATTATTGCTAGCCAAAGAACTTGTCAGGCGGAAAATTCCCAAGGAATTAATTCAAAACATTTCAGAAGAAAGTTTTGACGTCCTTGAAGTCATTGATGAGCTAAAAAAAAATCCTGATAAATCCAAAGAAATTACTATTGAAATCCTAAATAGCTTTCTAGAACTGGCTTCTTATGACGATCCTCTTAATTTCAGCATTAACCACTATGAGATCTATCGTTTGAATCCACTTAATCCGTTGAACTCTAATGAAAAACTTTTTCTCGCCCTGGATCAAGGAGACATTCCAAACGATAAACTGGTTAAGGCTTTCCCAAATCTTGATTTTTTCCTTGTTTCCAGACGCAAAAATGAATTTGTTTTGACTCCATATTTCAAATCCGGAATGGAACATTTTGAAGGATTCGAGTAAAAATTATGAATGTACTAATAATTGACGATGAGAAAAATATCCGACTTGCGCTTTCTACATGTTTGAATGCAGCAGGTTATAAAGCTTTCGAAGCTCCCAATTTGAAAGCAGCATTAACCGCAATGGATGAAACACATTTTGATGCCGCCTTCCTTGACCTCAGACTTGGCCAGGAAAACGGCTTGGCAATCATTCCCCAACTTCTTGCCAAAAATTCCACCCTTCACATAATAATAATTACCGCATTCGCGACTTTTGAAACCGCAGTTGAAGCAACCAAACGGGGTGCATTCGATTATTTGCCAAAGCCTTTCAGCCCTGATCAAATTCGACATGTAATGAATCAAGTCTCGGAAGCTCTCAATTTGAAGAACAAACTGGAGAATCTGGAAGAGCAATTAAAAGAAACCTGTCCTGAAGCCAATTTTGAGACTCAGTCCCCGAAAATGAAGAAAGCTTTAGAAATGACTAAGCAAGCTGCTAACTCATCTGCTGCCGTCCTTTTCAGGGGTGAAAGTGGCTCTGGAAAAAGCTTGTTTGCCAGATTATTGCATGCTTCAAGCCCACGAAGTACGAAAAAGTTTATTACGGTGAACTGCCCAATTTTGCAAGAAGGGCTTTTGGCCAGCGAATTATTTGGATTTGTCAAGGGCTCCTTTACCGGCGCCGTTAAAGACCAGCCTGGAAAAGTTGAAGTTGCCCATGGCGGAACACTTTTTTTAGATGAAATTGGGGAAATGCCAACCTCCTTACAGGCAAAACTATTAAGATTTCTTCAGGAAAAACAATTTGAACGAATCGGTGAAACCATAAGCCGAAAGTCTGATGCAAGAATTGTTTGCGCATCAAACCGCAATCTGGAAGAAGATGTTAAATCAGGAAAGCTGCGCGAAGATTTGCTTTTTCGGATAAACATTATTGAAATAACAATTCCTCCCCTGCGCGAACGCCCTGAAGACATCCTTCCAATAGCGAATGGATTCTTAGGCTTTTTTTCAAAAGAATTGGGCAGGCCCAGAGCCTACTTTTCTGCAGAATTTAAAAATTTTCTTAAAAATTACAACTGGCCTGGAAACATTAGAGAATTGAGAAATCTAATTGAAAGAACTTTGATTATTTTCCCGCAGGATGAAATTGGATTGAATACCCTTCCGGAAAAAATGCAGACAGTAAAAAAAGAGGGGTACACTCTCGGGGGAGATCATTCTCTCGAAGAAATTGAACGGGAGCACATATTAAAAGTTCTAAGAAAGGTTCCAACTCTTGAGGAAGCAGCCAAAATTTTAAACATCGATGTTTCAACTTTATGGCGAAAAAGAAAAAAAATAGACGAAAATCTTTAATCTTTTGTCCTAATTAGATTTTTGGCAAGTAAACCACGCTAGCTCGCTAAGTTCCTCGTTATAGCGTATAACATTGAGTCTCGCACAATTCCATTTTTAATAACATTGTTTTTCAGACGCCCTTCAAAAACAAATCCTGATTTCTCCAAAACCCGGCAGGAGGCGAGATTAAAATCGTAAGGTTCTGCGTAAATACGCAACAATCCAAGCTTCTCAAAACCATAGGGTATGATAGCACGAACAGCTTCGGTGAGAATTCCTCGTCCCCAATAAGGTTCACCAAGCCAATACCCCAATTCTGCAGTCAGACGATGAACATCCTCTTTCACCATCAATCCGATTCCACCAATCATCTCCTTGGAATCAACAATCGCAAAAAGCGTAGGTGGATTTTTTGCAAGTGCAATGTTAATAAACTCCAGGCCCTTTTCACGGGTATACGGACTTGGAAATCCATCTCGCAGATTTGCCGCAATTTTTGGATTATCAGCATATTTGACAAGACTTTCGACGTCAGCCAAAGCGTAGGGCCTCAAACTTCCAAAAGTTGTTTTAATCATTTCATTTTTCCTTTCATTTCAGTTTATTTTCTTACTCTACCACATTTTCTCAAGCAAGAACGTAGACTACACATTTTCCAAAAAAGTGCGGGGAAAGCTTCTTTCCTATACTCGATTTCTTTGACACTCCAAAATTGATCGTCTATAATTTGCATAAGAAGAGGACTCTACAAAGAAAATTTTAGATCGCCCAGCTTGAAGGAAAAAAAATGAACGGAAAACATGTTGTGGTAAATGATCTGATGCAAATCAACTATGTTTACGCTCTCACCGAACCCATGGGAAAAAATTTCTCTCCTGATTTTCTGCCCGAATTATCTCCCAAAGAGTTACTTAAGCTCGGGATTTTTGGCGGAAAATACATGACAGATTGTGTGGGCGAATTTCCATCGGATTGGTTTGACCACGCGAAACTTTGTTCCGTGCGCCATAACCCGGATTTGAACTTTTTCGGAGTCAATGCTTCACAATCTTTGGCGGAGTGGCGAAGAAAGGGATGGATTTATATCGAAGATCCGAGAGGATGGTTTCAATGGTATTGCAGATACTATTTGGGAAGACGGTGTCCTGATGACCAACGCCAAATAAAACGCTGGCGAGCAATTCGCCGGCACATAGTACAAATCGAAAGGAATTGTTACCCCGGTCATCTCGACTGTCGAAGAAAACAACGCCAGGCTGTTCTGCACTGGGCATATGATTCACGGAAGATCTAACCCCCCCCAACAGCCAAACGCTGGAAAAACGAGATTTGCTTTGCCCGGTGAAAGGAACTGACATAATAAGCAGAAGGCAAATCCTTCAAGGTCAAGTGGTTATCTAAATTTTGGGGAGAAAAAATCGAATGAAAAAAGTCTCATTCACTCTGATGTCGTTTTTTCTATTTATGCTTGCTGCATTTTCAGTAACACCTCTGGAGGCTCTTCCAATAACTGAACATACAATTTCCGGTTTCAAAAAAGAAATTATTCGAGGATTAAACAATCTTTTCAAGTTAAATTTCCAGCAAACAGGGGACAACCTATTTTTCCAGGTAAAGAATCAGGAAATCGGAGAATTTCCAATCGCAGAGGCTGAAATAAGAATCGAAGGAATCAGCAAAGACGCTATCAGTGCCATACAAGGTGGAAATGCAACTTTCGAGGAAGTCAGAAAAATTGAATCGATTAATGGAACAGTAAAACTGGCTGAGTCCGATTTGAATAAAATAATCAGAAAAAAGATCGACAGGCAAAAAGGCCAGAACCCACTTCTTGAGAGTCTAGAAATCCAGATTGGAAATAGCGAAGTGGAAATTAATGGAACCATCAACCTGTGGAAAATACTTACCAGTCTTCCATTTTTTTCAATACAAGCTTCATCCAAAATTGAAGCGACAATCAAGTTCAACCTCCAGAACAACCAAGTTCTAGCAGAAATTGTTTCGGGAAAAATAAATGGAGTGGAAATTACTCCAGAAATAAAAAGTCAGCTTCTGAATTGGCTAAATCCAATGTGGGATTTTTCTAAGGTTCCCTTCCCCTGCGGAATTGAAGAGTTTAAATTACAGGATGGAACCCTATGGTATAAGGGTTATATTTTTAATAGTCGCTGATATCGGAAAAATTAGTTAGGTCAATCTCGTCAGCATCAATACCTTGGCAAGAACTGGCTCCTCAACGGTAATGCGGACCAAAAGAAACCTTACAAACTTTCTGAATAAGCAACTTGGAAAAACGTTAGTTGAGCGAAGTCAACACGACCAAAGTGATAAATAAATTATGCGTTAGAAGCTGTCGAAAAACTTCGGTATATTTTGTTCGGTACAAATCAGCTCGCTGGTGATGCAAAAAAGCGGGACAAAAAATTGGTAGGTACACAAAAAAGCGAATTTTCAGGAATATTCCGACAGTCTCGTTAGAGACTGTCGATTAATCTCGGTATATTTTATTCGATACAAAACGACCCCCTTCAGATGCGTAAAAGCGGGGCGAAAATTTGGATGGTTACATTAAAAAAATGAGAATGGGGGAATATTCCGACAGGCTCGTTAGAAGTTGTCGAAAAATTTCGGTACATTTTATTCGGTACAGAGCGGCTCACTGGTGATGCTAAAATAGGGAGGCGAAAATTCGAATAGGTACATAAAAGTATGAAGAATAGGGTATTTTTCGACAGTCTCGTTAGTGAATCCACCTTATTGAGGTAAGGAAGGAAGGGAGAGGATCTCTGTAACAAAGTGCTGAAAATAAATTAGCAGTCAAAAAGGTACCCTGTCGATTAAAGTTTAAAAATACAATAAGGTTTCTATAGCGATGAAAATAGCCGCATACTATTATCCTGGATGGCACAAATGTCCCATTAGAAATGCTTCTTTGCCACAGGGTTGGTCAGAATGGGACCTTGTATACAAAGCTACTCCAAGATTTGAAGGTCATGAACAGCCCAACCTTCCCCTCTGGGGAAAACACGATGACTCAGACCCGAAAAATTTTGAACTTAAAATACAAAGCGCTTTGAATCACGGTGTTGATGCTTTTATCTTTGCATTTTACTGGAGCCGCGGTAAAATTTTGCTCGATGCAGCTCTTGATAAAGGTTTTTTGAAATCTCCCAATTCCGGACAACTTAAGTTTGCAGTTTTCTGGGCTAACAGGATGCCCCGCTGGGTTCTTCCTGTTAAAGACCCTGCCGCAATGATCATTGACCCGAAACGTTTGGTTTATACCGACGAGAAGGACTTCTTAGAGTTTGTACAATTTATAGCTGAAAATTATTTTTCTCTTCCTAATTACTTAAAAATAAATGAAAAACCTTATTTAAGCATTTTCGACACAAATTTCTTTCTACGACAACTTGGTATGGAAAAGGCAAAAAATTCGATTACTAGGGCTAAACATTGGCTCAAACAAAATGGTTTTGGCGGCTTGCACCTGGCCGGAATCGACCCTATTCCAGAATTTGCAGGCAATTTAAAGGAAATTGGATTTGATAGTGTAACTCATTATGTTTTCATGCCAGATTGGAAAGGCGAATATCTCCAGGATTACTGGACAAGCTCAAATGAGAAATCTGAAAAGTGGGGCGATTACATGCGAATTTCAGGCTTACCATACATGCCCTCTGTATCAACCGGCTGGGATGCCACTCCACGAAGTTCAGATTACGGAAAAGAAAAACCTCGTAAATATCCCTGGTGGCCAGTTATTACCGGACGATCTCCGGACAGGTTTCGCATGATTTTGGAAAAGGCACTGAAATTTAGCTATGAAAATGTTTTTCCGGAAGCTCCGGTATTCATTTCGTCATGGAATGAATGGAGTGAAGGACATTACCTCGAACCCGATCAAAAGCATGGCTACAGCTGGCTCGAAGCAATCAAAGCTGCTCGCTCCTCACGTTTTCCAAACCCTTAACTTGAGACAGACAATGAATAAATGGCCTTTTTTTAGCGTTGATCTGGAAATTACAAATATTTGTGGTTGTACTTGCATTTTTTGTCCCCGGGAAAAAATTACTCGTCCTGTTGGAAGCATGCAATCAGAGACTTTTTCGCTGATTTCCAGGGAATTGATGAAAATTCCATCCAGAATCGCCATTTCAGGAATGGGAAATCCTCTTCTTCATCCGGAATGGCACTTTTTCCTTAAATCTTACATAGATTCAGGCGGAAAAATCGGGATCGTAATTCCTGCAAATTCAATCAATGAAATGATAATTGAAAAAATGGTCTTTGCAAAACCAACTTTCGTTGAAGTTTCTTTCCCAACTCTGAGAGAAACTATCCTGGAAAAGTTGATCCCAGGGGCAAATGCGTATAATTTAATTGAAGGAATCAGAAATTTACGCAAAGCACTTTGTAAATCGGCAATCATTATCAATGGGCTTGGAACTCAACTAAACCTTGATGAGGAAAAGGAATTCATGACTTTTTGGAAAAAAGAAAACTGCCAGGGGCGTTTCTTTGCATGCCACAGCCGGGGAGGAAATTTAGACCAACCGAATTTGATCTCTTCCAAATTCCAAGCAGTAAAACAATGCGGATTATTTGCAGTTCACTCCTTTATAACCTGGCAAGGAGATCTTCTTTCCTGCTGTCACGATTTGACCGGTACAACCAAACTTGGAAATATTCTTTCAGACCCTCATGAAAAGCTGCTTGAAACAAAAACAAATCTGATGTTTAACGGTCCTGATTTTCCAATCTGCCAGAAATGCGATGAACCGGCAAAATCCCGGGCAATTCCAGCAAACAAATTTCCGGAAAACCCTTCTCAAAAAAGAAAATTCCTGGGGAAATGGGCTAAAGATGCCTGAGTAAACCATCTCCAACCTTCAGACTTCCCAATCTCGGGGATTCAAATTTGAAATCCTTTTTTCGATTAATGAAATGGCAACTTGCTTTGAGAGGGATCTTCTGATGAATTTTTTTGGAAGTTGGTCTCAGGATAAAATCCTATCGAAAAGTATTTTAAATAAAAAAAATGGCTTGTGAAACTGTTTTGCCGAGGAAACGCCAGCTGGCGACAATTGGAATTCTGACCTTTTGGTGGCTTTTAGGAAGAGAAGCACTCCGGTAACGGCCCACGTGCTTCTCCCTGAGCAGTGGGTCTATAAATGTTTCGTAACACAAATTACCGTTCGATTTTCAGCAACCATGCTCGAAATGTTCACCAACAGTGTTGTTCGCGATTTACTTGGAGCTTCCCGCCCATATATCCTACTACTGTCTTTGTCTATGAATTTGAGCCTGCTTAAATTGAAATGGTATTTGATATTACTTTTTCCCTGTTTTTATCCAAGATAAAATTTTTTCCGTTGCTTCATCAACCCGAATATTAATTTGTTCACCGGTTTCAAGCTGTTTCAACGTAATCTTATGCTCTCTTAGCTCATCAGAACCAAGAATTCCGGCAACCTTTACTTTGATTTCACCTGCATAAGAAAGCTGTTTACCAAGTTTAGACGGTTCTGGAAAAATCTCAACCTTTAAGCCCTTATCCCGAAAAAATTCGGCAGTCTTAATTACTTCTGAAATCTCAACATCAGGAAATCGGCAAAGCAAAACATCCGGACCAACCGACAAATAAGGCATCAGTTTCTTTTCCTGAGCAACCAATACAAGTCTTTCAAATCCTATGGAAAAACCCACTGCAGGAATCGGACTTCCTTTAAACATTCCCACTAGATTATCGTAGCGTCCACCACCACCCAAACTCCCCTTCAAATCCATGACTCTAATTTCAAAAATTGGGCCGGTATAATATCCAAGACCGCGGGCAAGCGAACAATCAAGCTTGAGATGCCCACTTGCGGGAGAACCGTTGCAGTAATCCAGCATTTCCGAAAGTTGGGAGATAGCCCCTAAGGCTTCTTGGTCACCAACAAAAGCGCTTTTTAATCTTTCAATTTCAGATCTATTGTCGTTAGAGTTAGAATTCGTTAGTTCGATCAGTTTTTTCGCTGATCCTTCCTCGATTCCTCGCTCCCTAAGCTCTTTGGTAACTCCTTCGATCCCTACTTTATCGAGTTTATCCAACGCGACAAGAGAAGATTCTTCAAACTGCTCCGGAATTTGCGCCAGGCAAATCAAGCGCCTGAGTAATTGCCTATGATTTAAGTGGATATTGAATTCGGTTAGCCCCACTTCTTTGAGGACTCTTGCCACTGCTCCGCATACTTCGGCTTCTGCAATTACTGAATTTGATCCGATGATATCAACATCGCACTGACAAAACTCGCGGAATCGCCCCTTTCCAGGACGGTCAGCTCTCCAGACTGATTGTATCTGGTAACGTTTAAAAAAACGGGGGAGCTTCGGATTGTTTGCTATGAAACGAGCAAACGGAACTGTAAGGTCATATCGAAGCGCAGAATCAGCCAGGTCTGATTCAGAAGGTTTCCCATCAAGCGCTCTTGCCAATTTCTCACGGCGGTGCAAAATACGAAAAATAAGCTGGTCACCTTCTTCTCCATATTTTCCAAGAAGGGTTGAGAGATTTTCTATAGCCGGAGTTTCAATTTCCACGAAACCATATGATTCGTAAACTTTTCGGATAATTTTTTCAATATACCTTCTACAAGCCAACTCTTCTGGTGGAAAATCCCGCATTCCGCTGGGAGGATTAGTCGAAATAGTGCTCATTATCAGAGCTCCTTTGGGAACTTTTATTTAATACCAAGCAGGCACCTAATAAATGAAAAATACTTTTTGGAATACAACTAAATGGTATTGCTTTTTTAAAGATTTTCAAGCCGGAACTATAAACTTTTAATCACTTTGTGTAAAGTGAAGTTGGGCACATTTTTGGAAAAAATTTAATTTCCATTGACAAACATCGCCGCGATTGGTAAACTTCTCAAGCTGAAATTTTCGTACAATTTTCATTTATTTTTCAGGAGCATTAAGGCATGATAGCCATTTTAATTAAATTTGTTCATTTCTTGGTTTGTATTGGTCTTATCGTGATTGTCCTCTTACAGGCTGACAAAGGCGAAGGACTCGCTGGCGCTTTCGGAGGCGGAGCTTCAAACACAATGTTTGGTGAGAGAGGTTCAACTACTCCTATTGCCAAATTTACTACCGGAATGGCAGTTATTTTTATGATCACTTCCTTAGTTTTGGCGGTTTTTGTCCCCAAAATGGATGGAACAATGAGTGCATCAGGAAATTATAGAACTCAGCCCCCAATGGAAGCCCCAGTTCAACCTCCATCAGGGAAATAGAGTTTTTTTATTAAATCGTAATATTTTCGCAAAGTTTTAAAAAGCAAAAAAACGCCTATAAAGGCGTTTTTTTGTTTTTAATTTAAGCTCAGGATCAAATAAAAAGCGAATTACATCCCGAGTTTTGCTGTTTTGTTTTTGAGATCCTTACAGGGGAAAAACAATCCGAAATCGCGAATTAAACGATTCCGCTTTTTTGAAATGTAAATATTAAGCCATCTTTCTGACAAGTACCCAGACTGTGCCATGGCTTCCTGCTCTGCAACAAGGGAGAAAAACTTTGCCTTTGTCGAAATTCTTCGTTGAATCGGGATGTTCCTTGCATTTATAAACACCTTTAATCGTAACTCTGTCTCCTGTTTTTCCTTCCATTTTTGGGTCCTTTCATTGTAATTCGTAAAGATATCATGATAATTTCGTTTGGAAACAAGCGTAACGAAACAAATTGTTAATTTGTCTTCTGAATTTTGAACCCAAAGTATCATAATACCAAGCGATGGGATAAGAAAATTTGTGAATCCTTCCAATCTTCTACAAACTTTCTTTTCATGAATAGTAAAAAAAATGTTTCAGAAAACCTCTTCTTACTTTTATTATAACAAAAAAAACGCCTTCTGTATTAAACCTTTTATTATTGGAAAATGAAGACGGCGGAAATCAAACACAAAAATTGTTGAGTACCAAATGCGAAACTTCATAATATTGAGGCCCAAGGTGGGTAATCGCATCCGCAACTACCCATTCATCACCTTCAACACCAAGTGCTGCATATCCTTTCCCACCTCGCTCTCCAAGCTGTAAATCCTGAATATTAATATTATGGGAAGCAAGTGCAGAAAGAAGTATAAGTAAAATTCCCGCACTATTGTTGTGAACCGTTAGAATCATCTGGCGGGAAATTGCTATTGGAAGTTCCACACCATCCATTTCGCGAAGATAAATTTTACCCGCTTTCAATTCAGTGTGTTCAAGATTTTGTACAATCTCTATTTTGCAAAACTTATCAGTTGCACTTCCCTTCGCAAATTCAATAGCTTCCAAGACCATTTTGTTTTCCCCGGAAAAGGTAAGAAATGCCGTAGCAGTCCCATCTCCCTTGGAATTTAGAAGAGCTGTTTCAACATTTATCCCTTCAGAAGCTAAAGAATTAAAAAGAACAAATAAGACACCGGGCTTGTCGATATGATGAGAAAAAATTCCCTTGACCGGTTTCTGAGTCAATTCCGGAGAAAGCATGCTAAGTGTTACAGATTTCCCTTTTCGTCGGATTCTGATTCCATCAAAATCACCCAAGGAAGTAGCTCCGGTATAGTTACCAAGAAATTTTTGAAATGAACCCCCAAAAGAAAACTGGGGAATGCTTTTTCGCTGCTCCCGTGAGAAACGACGATTGAGCATTTCAATCCCTAAATTGAGAGTTTGGTATGCCCTGTTGTCAGATTCATTCCAGATGAGGGGCCGTTTTTCGGGAATACATTTGGAAAAGCTTACATACTGCTTGTAACCTCCTTCCAACGCATATTCAATTCCCTCGCTATAATTTTCTCCCAAATGGTCAATGCTGTGACAATCCGTTCCAATGGCAATTGGAACATTGAGAGCTCGCGCCCGCTTCAAAATTTGCTGAATCGGATATATGCCACATTTCTTTTTGATACCTGCTAAATTTAGATCGAGTGCCAAGTTGTAATCACTGATCATCTCCAGAAGAAATCTCATTCTTTGAGCCAGAATATTGGAGGACGTATCAAGTTCAAAAAGTGGCTGTGGAACTGGAAAATGGAGCTTTGGTAGGTCAATATGTCCAACCACCTGGATTAGTTTCCACGAACAATCAACCATCTCAATCAACTCTTCAATGTAGCCAAGCCAATATTCTTCAAGATTTCCCCGAAGCGCAAGTAACTTTTCTGCTTCCTCTAAAGAACCGTCATAGGGAATTATTTCACGAGAAAAATGGACGCTACCTATGATAAAATCAACATCCGGAACCTGCAATATTTTGGACCGATTCCATTGGAGACCAAGCCCAGAACCGAGCCATTCCAATTCAAGGCCAAATTTTACATTGATGGAATGAGCATATTTTTCTTTCAACATCCTCATCTTTTCAGCAAAATCGCAGTAGGATGCATAACCTCGAATAAACTTGATGTCTGTATCTTCTTCAGCAACATAGCGATATCTGGTAAGTCGGGGCGTATGAATGATAAAAGAAATACTGGGATATTTCCTCAGAATTGCAATTTCGGTAATTTTTTCGATTTCATCAACACCGTGCTTAACATGATCATGGCCAGTACCTACATGGATTCCATGGGTTTCCCAAGGAATTAGATTCTGTTTTTTAGTTAGAGAAGGATTAATGTGTTCCCCCGTGGTCAATTTGATTCCATCAGTAATCGACATTTTCATGGCCTCCGATTTAATTTAAAAAATATGAATTAATGCACTAAACTGGTCTAAAAAATCGCAGAATTATAACATGGAAAAACTAAAATTGCCTTCCATCTCTTTTTTCTAAGAGCAACAGTGGCCTTTACAACTTACTTCTAGGAGCCTTCTTTTTTTTACTCCGAAAATGTGTTAAACTTTTTTAGCTCATTTTAAGAGTAGTTAAAACCTTTACATAAGGAGTCTTGCATGTCATTAATTGAAGGAATTCATGCCCGGGAAATTCTGGACAGTCGCGGAAACCCGACCATTGAGGTCGAAGTTCTTCTTGAAAGCGGTGCTTATGGAATTGCCGCTGTTCCATCAGGTGCATCAACCGGTGAACATGAAGCACTGGAAATGAGAGACGTTGAAAATAAAAGCCGTTATCTTGGGAAGGGTGTTTTAAAGGCTGTTGAAAACGTCAACCACGATATCGCTGAACTTCTTGAAGGTGAGGATGCTCTTGATCAGCGTCGTGCGGATTATCTCATGATTGAAAAGGATTCCACACCTAACAAGAGCAAACTTGGTGCAAATGCCATGCTTGGAGTTTCGCTTGCTATTGCGAAAGCAGCGGCAGAATATTGTGGACTTCCACTTTACAGATATATCGGTGGAGTAAACGGATCGGTTCTTCCGGTCCCAATGATGAACATCCTTAATGGCGGTTCACATGCAGACAATAACGTTGATTTTCAGGAATTCATGGTCATGCCAGTTGGGGCGCCTTCCTTCAAAGAAGCGCTAAGAATGGGTGTCGAAACATTCCATGCCTTGAAATCGGTTCTCAAAGCTAAAGGCTATAATACTGCGGTTGGCGATGAGGGTGGCTTTGCTCCAAATCTGAAATCCAACGAAGAAGCAGTTGAATCCATTTTGGCTGCCATCGAAAAAACCGGCTATAAAGCTGGAAAAGAGATCTTTATCGCGTTAGATCCAGCCGCTTCCGAATTTTATTCGAACGGAAAATATGTTTTCAAAAAGTCTGACAAATCAGAGAAAACATCGCAGCAAATGGCCGACTACTGGATCGAATGGACGAAAAAATATCCGGTTATTTCTATTGAAGACGGTATGGCAGAAGACGATTGGGACGGCTGGAAATACCTTACCGAAAAAAATGCCGGAAGAATTCAGCTTGTTGGCGATGATCTATTTGTAACCAATGTTCAAAGACTTAAAAAAGGCATCGAGATGGGAGTTACAAACTCAATCCTCATTAAGCTCAACCAGATTGGAACACTAACTGAAACCTTGGAAGCCATTCAAATGGCGAAACATGCAGGATATACAACCATCGTTTCTCACCGATCAGGCGAAACTGAAGATACTACTCTCGCTGATCTCGCAGTTGCTGTAAATGCTGGACAGATTAAAACCGGTTCCGCTTCAAGAACTGATCGAATCTGCAAATACAATAGATTGCTCAGAATCGAAGAAGAACTTGACAAGGAAGCTCGTTTCCTTGGAATGGAAAGCTTTTACAATATCAATCGCAAGTAATACCAACTACATTTAAGGATTATCAAATACTCCGGCGGATTAGCATTAAATGCCTAATCCGCCGTATTTATTCAGGCAACTGCTTTTTTAGGAATCTCAAAAAGTGGAGTCACAAGAATCTCCTCTTTTCCCCTTCGGCATTTTTTTGGGAAGTTTATTAGGTAATACAGGAACAGTTGGCTGATTTTCTGCCCGTGAATTCAAAGCATTCATATGGCTAACCATTCCTTGTTTTATGTTCTCCACATGACCGGCATCAAAACTTGGTCCTGGAGGAGTAAGAGGAGTCAACTGAACCGGGACAGGAACAATCCCCCCCATGGGCGTAGCCATAGGTTGCAATAATCCCGGAGCGGCAATAGGAGCAACCGGTGGTGCCATTGCCTCTCTTTGTTTTCTAAAAACCCCTCTTGCCAAATCCCAAGTGTATACATCTGGTTCGTAAATATATGGAATTAGAAGCCTGTCAAGCCCATGAACGAACTTTCTTTCCTGAACGTTAAACACGTCATGCGTAGATTTAGCATAGAGAGAGAAATTAATCAGCATCTCCGAAAAGTAATTTTTTTCCAAAGATTGCCTGCTAGGCGTTTCCGTAAGAGCTGACAATCTGAATGGCAACCATAGGATTCCAACCAGGATACCTGTAAATACAAAAAACAATGCTGCTTTTTTCATTTAGCACCTCCGGGACTTTACGCTATTTGAGGAGAAAATGTGTTTAATCAGCCCTTGTTTGTCAAGGAAAAGTTTATCTGGGAGTTTAAAAAGTTTTGAAAAAAACAATCGCAGGCACCGAAATTGATTCAGGTATACATCAGGAATTATGAAGTTTTTTTCCGACCCGTTCTTTTCAAGCCGGGAAATTCGCTTAAAAGAATCGCTTTAAGGATTTCAAATTCCCTTTTTACAGAATAGTTCTTTTTGATGTGTTCTCGAGCCAAAATTCCCATTTTACTGCGCTCGGAATCACCTAAATTGAGTGCTTTGGCTGTCACTTTAGCTGCAGCTAGCATGTCACCGGCCTGAAAAATAAAACCATTTTTTCCATCCACCACCACTTCAGCCATTGCTCCAGCATCAGAAGCAATAGCAGGAATTCCAAGAGCCATAGCTTCCAGTAACACATTCGGCATTCCTTCAAAAAGGGAAGGAAGCACTATGTAATCGCACGCGCTGTACAAAGCTGGCAGATCTTCGGCAGAGCAAAATTTAATTTTCTTATTGGGGGGCGAAAGTTTGGGATCTTCCAAAATTTGGGAAGTCTCTTCATCAACCCACCCTACAATCAGTAACCCCATTTTGTTCAATAGCCCTGCTTTCCTCACGGAAGCCAGCCATTCCCATATCTGTTTTTTAAACTTCATCTCTCCAAATAAACCCAATATCTTGCGATTCTCAAAAATGCTTTCATTTCTTATTTCCTTTGCTTTACGAGAATCGGAGGGTAAAAGTTCCCATCTGGAAACATCTATTCCTCTAGGAGTCACCCGAACATCCAATTCCGGAAACAAGCAAGAGACTCTTTCTGCTAATTCACGGGAAACACAACCAACTATTTGAGCCCCTAATAAAGCTTCTTTTACCTGCCAACCATTTTTTGAATCAAACCAATCCCGATCAAAATCATTGCCCTGTACTGAAAGGAATGTCGGAATCCCAAGCCACTTGGAGAATGTAGTTGCAAGATGCCCTGGCCGACCCGCTCCAAAACCAACAATTGCAGAAAATGGCCTTCGTAAATTCTCGTTTTGGATATATTTCCAAATTCTTTGGGCACCCTCTCCAGCATGACCACTATCAGTAATAAAAATATCCCTCCCGCAATCCCTCTCCACAATATCTATCAGACATCGCTTCCTGGAATAAATAAAAGCAATCGTGTCAATTTCAATTCCAAATTTTCTAAATTCCCTGATTTGCCTGGCACAGCTTTCCGACATCCCACCTTGAATGGGTGGATAGTTTTCTGTTAACCAGAGAATTCTTGTTGCTTCTACTTCAGATGGAACTTTCATTAGCTTTTCATTTCACTCACAAGCAAAAAATCCATGCCAGTTAAATATTTCAAAAAAAGCATCAACTCAAAATTATTGAAGTAATAAATTTTGAATTTGCAAGACGGTTGTTACTCTCCAATTATTTTCACCAAAACTCTCTTCCTACGCTTTCCGTCAAATTCACCGTAAAAAATTTGCTCCCATGGCCCAAAATCAAGCTTCCCGGAAGTAATTGCCACAACAACTTCACGGCCCATAATGGTTCGTTTCAAATGGGCATCTGCGTTATCTTCTGCGCCATTGTGGCGATACTGAGAATAAGGTTTCTCGGGAGCAAGCTTTTCAAGCCAAGCCTCAAAATCACCATGTAGCCCGCTTTCATCATCATTAATAAAGACACTCGCGGTAATGTGCATTGCATTGCAAAGGAGAAGACCTTCTTTTATGCCACTTTCCCGCAAACATTCTTCAATTTTCGAAGTGATATTGATTAAAGCCCGCCGAGTTCTTGTTTCAAACCATAACTCTTTTCTAAAACTTTTCATTCCTCTTTCCTTTAAAACACGGTTTAATGATTACTTCAATTCCATATACCTTTAGCACTAAGCATTGCAAATCTGATAAGGAGTAAAAAAATCATTGATATCCGGGCTCTTGCAGAATCAAAACGGAGAAAGAATAGGTTTCTGCATTGGTTTTAATTGGCTCATTATTTGGAAATCGGGTACTAAGCCCCTGAAGAAATTATTGGGGACACATTGGGGATTGTTTTTACAACGTAACCATTACGCTTGAAAACCACTGAATAAGAGCCAGCAGGGACCTCGGTGAAAATGTAAAAACCCTTTCCATCGCTTACAGTAGTTTTATTAACACCGCTTCCGGTCAAAAGAACCGCCGTTCCTGAAAGTGGAGTTTTACTGGTTTCATCAGTAATATAACCCTGAATGGTTCCACCTGTGGGAGTAATAACGTCGGGAAGCTTGTTGATCACCATATCATCCAACAACCATTCACCTTCAACCAAAGTCATTGAAAAATTAATTTCAAGTGTGGAATAAGGTGGAGCAGCAAAAGTATAATTAGTCAAAATATTCGCAAAATTCGAGGAAACTTTCGAAACCGATTTTACGTTAAAACACCATGTCGTTTTTGAAAGATCGCAAAAGGTAATTGTTCCAAGGTAAGTATCTGCAGCCAAAATTTTGGAATTGGATTTGGAACTTAATTTTGGTGAATTATCAGCTTCCTGCCAATTTTTTAAAAGATTCAATAAAGCCGTTTCCGGGGAGTTTACGCTCTCTTGAGAGGTAGCAACAGGCTTATTTCCATTATCAAAACATCCCAAAAGGAAGAAAATTTGAGTGATTAGCAAATAAACTATCCCAATTATTGAATTCTTTTTCTTCATTTTTTTCTCCAAAAAATTTTTCCGATCGCATTATAATACTAATATCATATTTTTTTAAAAATTATTTCCTTTGTAAAAGAAGAATATTGAATTTTGAAAAATTGTCAAAACATTTGGTACTATGGTGAATTCAAAATTTGATGAATCCTCAAAAGCTTCATGATTAATTTCCAACAGACTTCAAACTCTAAGAATGGAACTGAAAATCCTTCTTACAAAAAATATGTTTGAGCTTTCAAAAAAAAATCCTCACTGGGCTGGCACACCCCAAGGTGTCTGTTTCATTCGAAATGACTTTTTCCCTAAAATCAGTTTTAAATCACAAATAAGTTTTTATGCAAGTCTGAACAAAATTGACTCGGCATTTAAAGCGCCATTTACATCTTTCAGTTTTATTAGTAAAATTAATAATAGCTTACGAAAGGGCTGACAAGAATGCTAATAAAAATTTCCAATTTTAGTTGGAAAGGTTTGTTTTGGCTGATTATGACTTTCGCTGTTTTAGCAGGTCACTGCCAGGCAGCAAATCAACAAACAATAGAAAGCAGATATAATGCTGCTTACAAAGCATATCAAATGGCTCTGAAATCCGGAGCTCCAGATGCACAAACACAGGCCGTTCTTAAAGAATATCTTGATGCAAAGAAATTATATGAACAAAGTACAGGATTAACTGATGATCCTTACCAATCCAATCAATCGCCTTCCTCTTCAGAAATTTCCCAAACCGCTCAAGCGGTGCAGTCCATCCAATGCACGGACCCAATACAAAGCTCAGGGAATTCAAACCAACAAAGCTCTTATAAGGGCTCCTCTGCTACCTCAAAGAGTTCTTCAGAAAACATTCCCCCTGAGCTTCAAGCCTTGCTGGCCGATCTCTGGAGTCAAAACTCAAGAAAGAACCCCGAGCCAGCCCTTCAAAAACTCGAAAATTATGTTTCCCGGCAAAACATCGGGCCAGTTAAAGACCAAGCAATTTATGAACTCGTCAAAGCATATGAAATTCTTAAGAATGACAAAAAAAAAGCTGCTTCCTGGTGCAATCAAATCTCTTCCACTCCAGCAAATGGAAAATACCAAACTTTGGCCAATTTAAGGCTGAAATATTATGCAGCCTCTGAACAATGTGAACAATGGAAATACACTCTAAATTCAAGATATTTATCCATGCAAGCGTCATTCGCCGATTTTTCAAAAACATCCTGGCTTTTATTTCCTGTAAAAATAACAAGATATTTCTCCTACCTTGGAAAAATGAAAGATTTTCAAAATGCGAAAGATGATTATGAAAAATATCAAATCTACTACGATGAAGTGGCTGCGTATTTTTCGCTCCCCCCCGCCTATGTGTTTGATAAGTTCAAACCAGTTACCGCCGATGGTGAAATTGGAACTAACGTAAGACTAATTGAAAGCAATGTTGATGCCTGGCTCACCAGGTGGAAGCTATTGAGCGAAGCAAAAAAATCCATTACTATTCAATATTTTATGGTTGAAAAAGATATTTTTGGGCTGTCTTTAACAGGGCTACTTCAAAAAAAAGCACGCGAAGGCGTAAAAATCAAATTCATGATTGACGCACGTGGAAGCCAAAATCTTGCTTATCCTTATTTTGGGCAACAATTTCTTCAAGAGCTTTCCAAGTATCCAAATGTAGAAGTAAAAATTTTCAACCCAATCAAATCTGATGTTCTCACAGTTTTCATCGATTTAAAGAAAATTGTAGCAAGCAACCATGATAAAATTTTCGTGGTAGATGGGGAATATGTAATAAACGGAGGGCGAAACATTTCCAAAGATTGGTATCTAGACCCATTAGATCTCCCAACTGCCTATCGTGACTATGACGTTCTGATAAAAAACACAGAAATTGCTGAAGAGTTATCGAATGCTTTTGATGATGAATTCCAGGAAATAAAAGCCGAAGAACCTGACAACAGTTTTTTCGAAGATTGGACTGAAGTCTCAAAAGAACTTGATGCCGCCTACAACACTATGAATTCGTTCGTGCAAACTGGTTCGTTTTTCAATTCCTCTGACCCCGATTCAAATATTGCTAGCCTCCTCAAATCATATAATGCTGAACTTGCAGGTTACAAACATTTCCTAAATCTCCAAAACTATGATCTTTTTTGCAACTCAATACCATGTAAGATAAAGATAATAGAAAAAAACTCTCTCTCCGGCCCTCGCAATGATATAACAGATCAGCTTGTGAATTTCATCGATGGAGCGAGAAAAGAAATAATTATTCAAAGCCCCTATGTAGTTCTTACTCAAAGAGCAGAAAATGCATTAAAAAGAGCAGCTGCCAGAAAAATTCCGATCATTTTGCATACCAATAGTCCTATTTCAAGCGATGAAATGCTTCCACAAGCCATGTTCTACCGTGATTGGAAAGAAATACTAAAAGACATTCCTACCCTTCGAATTTTTGTTTTCCCTGGAGAAAGAAGATTGCATGGAAAAGCCTTTGTATTTGACGGAACGGTCGGAATAGTCGGAACCTACAATATGGATTATTTGAGCGAAGACGTCAATGCCGAAATAGTTTCCTGCATTAAATCCGCGGATTTCACGTCCAAACTGAGAGCTGACATCATTGCTGATACTTCTGTGTCGAAAGAGTACAGCATTAAAATCGCCCCCGACGGGACCCCACAAGAAGTCTTCGGCCCGGATGATCTAAAATCAAATAATTTTTGGATGATTAAGTTGTTTTCGAACATGGGTTGGCTCAAACCAATACTTTAGACCATTTTAAGCCAGTTTTGCAAAGCCGAATAATCCCCATAAATGGCTCCAAAAGAAGAATTACTCAAAGTCGGTAAATTTGAAAGAAATTTTCGTATCTGCCCCTTAAGTGTGGTTTTTTCAATAATGTTGAATTTTTTAACTCACTATATATTTTCTCATTCCAAATTCTTTTTCCTGTCAAAAAATCTGCCCTTCCAGCAACTATCGACTTTTTAAACCTTAGAAGTGAATTTCCAGAATCAGTATTATACCCTCCACCCAACAAAAGAGTTCTTGCACCTTTTTCTTTCGCCCAAAATAACATGTTATAGAACATTATATTATTCGGGCGAAATGGCAAAAACTCCTCCTTAGATGCACCCAAAAAATAATGCATCGATAATCCCGACTTTAAAATTAACGCAACACTGACAGGGCTATTTTCCTTAAAAGCACCAACTAACTGCAGACTCAAGTTGCCTGATCGCAATTTTTCAAATAACTCATTCTTAAAAAAGTAGAACTCCTCAGCACCAACCCTTCTCATCGTTTTATAGTACATTTCCACAAATACGTTTAAAGATTTTTCCAAATCCATTTCCTGAAAAGTAATTCCAGAGTTAATGCCTTTCTTCACTCCTCTGAGAAATTCCACCTTCATTCCCTCAACCAACTGCTCAACAGTTTTAGTCAGATCAGCAAATACGTTTTCCCGATTGAATTCCAATCTTAATTTGGAATCCAAAAGAAATCTCTCATTATTTAATAAAGGATGAAATCTAATGAACTCCGAAACGACTCCTGCTTCACCTGCCCATTGTTCAAAAGCTTTGGAGGCATCTACAAGAAAATCAGAACTCTGGGTATTGGATAAGGGTCCGCCATATCCATAGCCTGACTCAAGATCGAAATACTCAGTCCCGGGAATAGGCCTTTTTATAAAACAGTTCAACCAACATTGATCGCCTTTCAAAAACTGAAAAAGAATAGGGACATCTTCTGAAGATGATGTCCAAGTCGACAAATAATCGTATTCCCAGAAAACATCCCAGGGTACACCCCTTTTTATGAATGAATCGCGCTCCCAATTTTGTAAAACTGAAATTTGGCCCAAGCTACCTTTTTCCATCTACTTTAATTGTTTTGTTTGTCTTACAATGCTTCAAATCTACAGAATGAAACCCCCCTAAACTATTGTGTTAGGTAGGGCAGTTCTAGTGTTGTATCCTATAGGTCCATAGTTTTTATGCGGATTTATCACAATTGTGATCATTGCACATTTTGATCTTTCCAGATAGTTAAAATTTTGGGAATAAAGCACTTCGAATAGTTCTACGATTTATTCGAAATCACCCTAGCTGAGATTACCCAGTTCCGAATTTCTTTTGAGCGATTTTCAAAAGTCCGGCTAATTATTTCCTTGGAAATCACCGTAAAACCTTCAAAAAAATCATCCAAATCGCTCTCACTTGTAAAGTGTGTATTTCCCAGGTTTTTGTAGGGTCCTTCCAAAACATTATGAAAAGTGCTATCTTCGACCTTTGTACCAGTATTATATCCCCATGAGGCGATATCCGGCATGATTGAGAAAATTATCCCATCTGGTTTCAGAACTCGCCGGAATTCCGAAAATATTGTTTTAATATCTGCAACTCGGTTTTGGTGTGCAGAGCTGATATCGATTACAGCATCAAAACTGGCATTTTTAAAGGGAAGATTTCGCAAATCACTACGGGACAAAAACTCGGTTAAAGATTCTTTCATTAGCCTGCTACGCGCTTTCAGCAAACCTGAAAAAGATCCGTCAACCCCTATTGCAGTAAGCCCTTCTCTAGCCAGAAACCAAAGGCAAGCACCAGTTCCACAACCGGCATCAAGAATTTTGATCTCTTTCCGATCGGGAAGATGAAAGTAATTTCGGGCAATAAATCTAACTAGTTCTTCTGGGGGATATTTTCCCCAATCGCGAGAAGAAAAAATTTCTTCCCAGATTGGGTCCCAGGATTTCGAATTTTGCTTATTCATGAGGATTTACCTTCCCGGAGGTCACAAGAAATTCAGAAAAAAGAAAATCCAATTCCGAATCGATATCAATTGAAAAGAGAGGTTCCATAATAAAACCTCCATGATTGTTAATGTCATATAACGAATGGTTTTCGAGAAAATGTCTGGTTTTAATTATATAAATAGCCCCATTTTCATGATAAAACACTGGAAGTTTTTGTGAAGGATGAACGAAACAAATCTGATCGCGTGGGACTGCTTTAAAATCAGGTTCGAGATGGAACATCCATTCCGGTCTTTCTTTAACCGAACACATCGAGCTAAGCGATGTAAATGAATGGTTTTCGAAAAGGGAAATTGCCTGGTCTATGTGCTGACTTTTTAAAAGAGGGGAAGTTGGCTGAAGCAGCACTGTAACTTCCGGAAAGTTTTCCGGGTGGGTTTGGATAACCCAATTAACCGCGTGGAGCAAAGCTTTGGTTGAGGTAGCCGAATCACTTGCAAGATCAGAAGGTCTAAGGAAGGGCACCCAGCCTCCGGCTTTTTTTGCCTCCTCAGCGATCTCAGGAGAATCTGTCGAAACGAGGACGTTGCTGAAACATTTAGATTTCAGGGCTTTCTTTACTGCCAGGCCAACTAAGGATTCACCTGAAAGCCTAAAAAGATTTTTGCCCGGAAGGCGCTTTGAACCTCCCCGGGCAAGTATTACAGCCAACCTTCCTGGCAAGGTCAATATCCGTTCAGGATGTCGAGAAGTTCCTCAGCTTTGCTTCTAACTTCCCCAACTTCGTCATCAAGAAGTTCTATAACTGCTGTTCGGATACTGACATCCCGAATTGAACCAAAAGCATCAAGTGCACATAAACGAGCCTGAAAATTTTGCGATTTCAAAGCACCCGATAAGACCTGCCCAGCTTTCTTGCCATGTTTCACAATGGCTCTCACGGCATTTTTTCTGACTAACCAGGATTCATCATCAAAGAAGTGGATGATTCTTCCACAATCATCGGAACAATTCAATTCCCCAAGCGCATAGAGTGCTGAAGCCCGCATGTATTCATCACTAGAAATCAGCATTTCCTCAAGAATTTCGCGACCTTTTCCTTCGCCAATTGATACGAGCACTAAGGCAATATTTGCTCTAACGCGATTTGACGGATCATTTACCAACTTTAGCATAGACTCCTTCAACTCAGCTTTTCCTAATTTCAGCCGGGAAAGAGCTTCAACACAATTGGCTCTGACTCTACTATCCGGGTCTTCCAGGTATAGAGCTAAAACCGGAAGCATTTTTTCATCACCGATGCATCCTAGGATTTTCACTAACGTTGCTTTTACATGGCTTTCCTGCTCGTCTTGTAAATGGCCTGCAACCACTTGCGCCAATTCTGGATCTCCTACTTGTCCTAGGGCTTCTGTAACTTGTACTCGCACCCATTCATTTGGGTCTGCAAGAGCAGCAACAAGTGCATCTTTGCCCTCTTGAATTTTCAAATTGGCAATCGCCGAAGCAATTTGCGCCCGAACCCTTGAATGAGGGTCATCAAGAAGTGAAACTACTTTTGCCGACATGCATTTTCGCTTTTCCTCAGAAAAATTCTCCCATTCAATACGGGCATGTTCCGATGAAGCCTTCTTTGCAGCCAGAAAACGTTTTTCCCAATCTGAATGGTTTAATTCATCATACCATTTGGGACAGGATTCGGAAGACATCGTTTTTTCCTTTCATAAAGCATCAATGAAAAATCATTACTTCCCAAAATACAGTATACCGTCTCATCTCTCGTCTAATTCTAAATAGCTCCACGGCTCAAACAAATCAACGTGAACATTCCAGCTCACCAATACTGCAATTAAACACATTTTTTCCTAATTTGTAGGATAATAAAACATATCTCCGGATTGGATCCAGCTTGTGCCAAACCTATTAGGGTTGTCAAGAAGAAAATTCCCCAGACACCCAGAGCTTCACTTCACGAAGCCTCTTCAACGATGACCCGTGCAAACTCGGCATCGAAGAGACTTGACATGCTCAGTATGATAAAACACTGAAAATGTTTTCACCTGGAAGTTTTTCAACTCCCTTTAATTCTTTAAGTTCAACTAAAAAAGCTATCCCCACAAGATTCCCGCCAATTTCTTTGATAAGCGAAGCTGAAGCTGCTGCTGTACCACCGGTCGCTATAACATCATCAACAAGCAATATTCTTTGTCCTTTTTTAATCGCATCTTCATGAATTTCAACTGCATCACTTCCGTATTCCAACTTGTATTCACATTTTTTGGTTTTATAAGGAAGTTTTCCTGGTTTCCGTATAGGAATAAAACCAACTCCAAGGCGTAAAGCCAAAGCAGAGCCTAAAATAAACCCGCGGGACTCAATTCCGGCAACCGCTTCAATTTTGGAATTCTTGAAGTGCTCAGCAACAGTATTCACTGCCGCAGTAAACCCATCGGAATTCCCTAGGAGTGGAGTAATATCCTTAAATAAAATCCCTTTTTTGGGAAAATCAGGAATATCTCGAATAAATTTTCCTAAATCCATTTTTTTTGCTCCTCAATCTCTAAATTTCAGATAACCAAAAATTCTCAACATTAAAATCTAAGAGAGTCCGAATTATTCATTTGGCAGGATAAATTCTTACGGTTCGGAATTTCATCTTGTTTGCAATACCTTACCTTATTGCATTTTTGTCTTTTCACGTTGAATTTTATCCTCCAGGTTGATAAATGCCTTGTAATACCCTTCCAGTTCTGCTGGGACATATTCTTTTAATCGATATTTCTCAAAAGATAAACTTCCCAATTTCTGGAAAAGTTCCTCGCGCTTTTGGGTAAATTTATCAGCTTGACTTTGCTTCTGAGTCTGAGGCTGACTTTTTCCAAAAAAGCTCTTAATCTGAGCAAAAAAACCTCCCGAAGACTCTTTTTCTTCGACTTGTTCCTCGTCAGAATATTTTTGAATAAAATAATTCATCCGAAGAATTTCATGACTTTGAGTCAACAATTCAGGAACTTGAAGATCACCACGCTGATAGATCTCAAAAACTACTCTTCCGCCTTCTTTCAAAAGCTCGTTTTGCTCATTCTGAAGATCGGTAAGCGCATATTTGATCATCGCACTTTGGGAAAGTCCTACAGCTTCTTCTTTTCCTTTGCGGAAAAACTTAACCACCGCACTTGTCACGTCATCCGAAGTCTCATGTTTGCCCTTAACCCCCGTCTCGCTTTGAGGTTCAGATTTAGGCAATGTCAATGTAGTTCTGGGAACTTCATCCCCAAACTTTTCTTCATATAGTTTCAAAGCTTTCAAAGCTGTGGATTTGAAAGGTTCTTCCGAGCTGGTCGAAGCAAATTTCAGGTAACCATATGAAGCCGAGTCAGAATAATTTGCAAGGGCGATGATAGCCTTAAGTCTAGTTTCGATTTGTCCCAAGCTTTTTGCTGAATCAATAAGCATTGTAATGGCGACACCAGAGTTAATGTGAGAAAGCGCATGGATAGAACTTACCTTCATCCACTCTTCGGTTGACTGAAGCATTTTCTTCAAAACAGTGAAAACTTTTTCCTCGCCGAAGCTGGCCAACGCTTTGGCAGCTGATGCCCGAATGCGATTGTCCAGATCTTCGAGGGCGGTAAATAGCAAAGGAATAGAATTCTCGTCATTCAAAGCTTCCAGAGCCTCTATTGCATTAGACCTCACCCTCCTGTCAGGATCGGAAAGAAAATGCGTAAACAATTTTGAATGTGATTTATCAACAAACTTTTTAAGACAACTGATAAGAGCCGCTTTAACAAAATCATGATGCTCAACTTTGATCATCTCGATCAAGCGATCTTTATATTCCTTCTTCCCTTCACGGGAAATTTTCATAACCGCATCAAGCCGCTCCTCATAGTTTTCTGATTGCAAAGCCTGATCAATAGGAAGCGCTTCCTGGGGAGCAGATGATGCTTCCTCCGCTTTTATCCGACGGATTTTATCTATTGCCTTTCGGGAAAAAAAACGCACTGAAATGTTTTGATCATGCGTTGCCTTCATCAACATTTCCAAAACCTTTTCCCGGGTTTCAGGGTCAATGATGTCAATTTTCATCAAAGTCATTGCAGAAAGAGTTCTCAAATCGTCATCAGGATTAGACAGATCTTTCAAAAGACGTTTGATATTAATTTCCATTTTTTTTCTCCCGGCTTTTAAGCCCTTAAAAATAAATCCATCAAAAAAAGCTCCCGTGATGGAAATTCAATTCATTGGAGGTTCTTGAATTGAAATGAATCCTCTTATGAACTATATTTTACTAATACGCCCTCGCAACAAAGATACGATGTTTAGCCTCAGCTCCGCAAACTACACATTTGGAAAAAACCTCTCCCTCTTGAAAACATCTTATCGTAGCTCCAACTTCGGCCTTGAATTTTTCCTCACAGGGTAAATTACCACACCAGCATAGATCAGCCATCCCAGCTTTTTCTTTGATTATCGAAACAAAATCACTGAAATTATCTGCTTTAAAGGTTTTCGAACGGCGTATTTCATCTGCCTGATTAAACAAATTCTTTTGAATCTCTTCAAGGAGCTGCTCAATCCGAACCTCAAGTTCAGAATCCGGGACAAAAATCTTTTCGAGGGTATCGCGCCGTACCAAACAAACTTGATTTTTTTCGATGTCCTTCTGTCCAATTTCGATTCTTAGCGGCACACCCATCATTTCATATTCAGAATATTTCCAGCCAGGTTTGTAGGTATCACGATCATCCAGGTGAACCCGAAATCCCTTGTTTTTCAGCCTTTCATTTAGCTCATGAGCTTTTGTTAACACAGGTGCTGCATCCTTGTAAACAATCGGAATGACAACCGCCTGAATGGGAGCAATCTTTGGTGGAAGTCTCAACCCCCGGTCGTCACCATGAAGCATTATTAAAGCTCCGATAAGTCTTGTAGACATCCCCCATGAGGTTGTCCATGCAAGCTTTCTCTCCCCGTCTGAATCCAAAAACTGAATATTAAAGGCTTTCGCGAAATTCTGTCCAAGGTCGTGAGAGGTTCCGGATTGAAGTGCCTGTCCATCTGGCATCAACGCTTCGATCGTATACGTCTTTAATGCTCCAGCAAATTTTTCTTTCTGACTTTTCTCCCCAGCGACCACTGGTAACGCAAGAGTGCTTTCTACAAAATTTTTGTAAACATCAAGCATGCGCGAAACTTCTTCCATGGCCTCTTCATGTGTTCGATGAGCAGTATGTCCTTCCTGCCAAAGAAATTCAGTGGTTCTTAAAAACGGCCGTGTCACTTTTTCCCATCTGACAACGTTTGCCCATTGATTAATTAAAATTGGTAAATCCCGATAACTTTCAATCCATTTCGCATACATGTACCCGATTATTGCCTCAGAGGTCGGACGAATCGCAAGACGCTCTTCTAGAGATTCTTTCCCCCCCTGGGTTACCCAGGCCACTTCAGGAGCAAAACCTTCTACGTGCTCAGCTTCTTTGGTCAAAAAACTTTCAGGAATAAGTAAAGGAAAATAGGCATTCACATGGCCAGTTCTTTTAAATTCCACATCCAAACCAGATTGTATTTTTTCCCAGATACTGTATCCATAAGGTCTGATTATCATGCATCCTTTAACCGGCGAATAATCAGCCATTCGCGCTCTCAGAACAACATCAGTGTACCATTTGGAAATGTCGGTAGACTTTGGTGTAATAGAATCAAGCACTTTCTGATCGTTTTTCTTGCTTTTCTCTGCCATATTGTTACTTTTCGCGAAATAACCAGCCTTTCACGACTGCCTTTCTTAATTGTTGATCATTGCATTATAGAAAGAGATTCCTGCCATGTCAAGATAACTGAAAATTGGCCTGGAAAACAAAACGAAGCAGTTTGCTTGATTGAAACTGCCTCGTTTCATTGGATAAACTGATAACGAAAAACAAATTTCCTTTAATCTGCTTTAAATTAATTTACTTTGCCTTTTCCACTGAAAATAAATAATTTCTGGCCATTTTCGCCATTATCAATCTGAACTTTTTCAAGATTCATCGTGAAGGGATAGGCTTTTCTCAATTTATTATAAGCATTTTTTAATGCGAAATTGATTGCCTGCATTCCAATAAACTTTCCAATATCACTGGAAATCTGATCATCAACTAGTACAAAAGCTTCCGAAAATGTCAAAAAACCTTCTTTTGCTTTCAGAAAACCCAGTGATTTTACCGAACAGATACCTAATTTATCCGAGCCCTGGATGAAAAGAATGTCCTGCTCTCCCAAATTTTTTAACTCAACGATCTTTTCATTTAAAGCCGTTTTCCGGTTCACAATTTCAAATCTTGTATCACCATCAAGAGACCTCATTAAATCGGAAATGTATGTTTCCTTCACAAAGGGAATCTTGCAAGTTTTGCCAGGAGCCACCGTTTCCATTTCATAGGTAATATTTTCGAAAAAAGGAAGGGAATTAATTTGATCTTGGTCGTATACAGAGCGATATCGTCTAAATGTTGAATCGTCAAAAACTCCCGTATATTCCGTGGGACTATCATTTTTCAAAGCATCCATTGCAATTCCCTCAAAATCAAGATTAGCCTCTGTAATATTGAATCCGTTTGGGGCAGTAAATCCCTGAATCACACATTTTACATCAACCGTTTTCTCTTTTTTCATGGAAACACCAATTTTCGCCGCTTTTGCACACGGAACAAGGCTTTTCACCTTTCCGATAAGGCTATTTTCCAGCAATGGCGAAAGTTTTGCCGGAGAACCGTCTTCCCCCATAACCTCCACAGAATAAATCTCTTTTTCCGGACGTTTCTTTAAAGAAACAAGAACATCAGCAACTTTCTTCCTCAATGCTGCTTGCTTTTCTTCGATGCTCTTTGTGTCAACAGTGTCTTCATCCGGTTTGTTTGGGTCAAGGTATTTGTCCACTCTTGTTTTGATTTCATCACATTTTTCGAGGAATTCCTTGTCTCCAACTTCCTTTTGGGCTTTGACAAATTCCAAACGTTTTGATACTTTCTGCAAAATAGGCTCGAACATAGCCCTGGCACTTTTTCTGGCAGAGAACTGTTCAGCAGATTCTATCAAACTGGTAAATGGCTTTATGTCCTGGTCTTTTTCAAGTCTAATCCTTAGTTCTTCATCCAACTCATCGACTTTTGTTTTAAAAGCTGGATCCTGAGCTTTTTGAGAGCTCTGCGAATAGATTGAAATCATCTCTTCAATCTTTCCTGCAATGGAATCTTCCCCAAAACAGGTTCCCATAACCGAAAAAAGGAGAAGTAGAAAAACAAAAGGGAGAAAACGATTCATTTAATCCTCCTCAATTTTTGTAAGTAAAATCCCAACATTCAAGCCGGAAAATTTTAACATATAAAGGATAAAAAGAAACTACCGAAAGACTGATTGTTGGAAAAAATTTATTGAATTGAACACTGCTCTTTCTGAAATAAAATATGAATTGCAACTCCCATTTTATGCTTGATTTTGCGAGAGTTGTGCCGAAAGATACTTCGGCCAAACTTTAAAAGCGAATTTTGCAAGAATTCTATTGATGTAATATATTAAAGTTGAAAAAAAATTGTCGATGAAAGAAGTATGAAAATAAATATGAATTTAATTACGTGTTTCGTGTGGTTATCAATCATTTTCGGAGTGAATTTTCCTTCTTCTCTTTTGGGAGCGCAAACATTAGGAAAACCAACCTCCCAGGCAGTTTCTCTGTCCGAGAAACTACCCGTTACCGAAATGGGAGAAATACCTCAAATGCCCCCCGAAGGAGAATTTTTATTTTACAATCAAAAATATATTCAGCGAACATTAGGAAAAAATAAACAAATTATTTTAACTTTCGACGATGGACCTCATCCAGTCAATACACCATATATTCTCGATGTGTTAAAAAAACTCCACGTTAAAGCAATTTTTTTCGTAGTAGGAATGAATGCAAAAAAATATCCCGAATTAGTAAAGAGAATAGCTAGTGAAGGACATATCATCGGAAATCATACTTTCTACCATTTGAACCTACGCCATTATTCAACGGAAAGAATCCTCAAGGAAATTCATGAAACAAATGACTTGGTCTATTCTCTCACAGGAATACGCCCAACACTATTCCGCCCGCCCTATGGAGCTTTAAACAAAAAAACCATTGATGTCCTTCGTAATGAAGGAATGAGTATCATGCTCTGGAGCGTAGATCCTGGAGATTGGCGCAACAGAAACATGAATAAAACAATGGCAAATCTTAGACGACAACTCGCAATGAACTCTGGTGGCCGAGGCGGGATTGTCCTTATGCATGACACTTTACCCTCCTCAGCGCACGCCCTCGAACCATTTCTGCAAGCCCTTATCGAAATGGGAGAAACTCCAAATGAATTCGGATTTGGAATAAATCATAGAGAAAAATCATTCTGGACAACGCAATCTCCGACTCTTACTCATTGGAAAGAGCTCGAGCCGGAATATCGCCTTGAAACTCTTGAATGTCCTTTGCTAACGGCTTTACTCGAAAAATCTTCCTCTGACTCAATTTCTCCGGTTGCAATGCTAAAAGCTCGAAAATCACCGGAATACCTAAAAGCCATGCTGTGTCAGAGATTTCGATAACTTTAATGCTTTTTCTCCAGTACAATCCATTGGTTGTTCAGCGCTGACATAATTGAGACACATTCCCGATATTGAGGATATCCAAACTTGGTATCTATTTCTTTCTTCTGCAAGGAAAAATCATCGTTAAAAAGAAGCAATGAACCGTTTTGACTCATGTTCATGCTATACGCCAAGAAACTACCCGTATAAGTAAACCTCTTGTTCCAATCCACCCATTGAAAATTGTTGGGAATTTCAAAAAACACGGAATCCGCAGTTTCATAGGTATATCCCTGTTCCATAGGATAAGTTCTCGTAGCCAAACTAGCTGAAACCCCCGAGTGCGAAACCCAGTAATTTTTGAATGCCATCAAATCTGAGGTTGGCCGCTGGACAGCATCAGGGATTTTGTAAGTAAGAGTCAAAACCACTGGAGCGGAAAAATCATTAAGATCTGAAAAAACAAAATCGCCCAACAATGCTTTTGAATTAACTCCTTTTACAATTCTTTCTGCCAACATCTTCTTTTCCTTATCTTTTGCAGCCCTCATACGCCTCAAACTGGTTTCAAACGGACCATTGAATCTTCTGGAATCCTTAACTTCCATGCTTCCATCTTCCATGATTTTTACAAAAACATTTTGTTGGCAACTGTTCTTTACACCATCACCCTCGGGAAGTACTTCCCATACCGGCCCGTTTTCCGTAAAAAAAACAGCTTTTGAACCCTGTGCCCAGGTTGGAATGTGCCCAAAGGGAAGATAATCATTGTCAAGAAGCGCATATTCAACCTTGTCGACAAAATCAACCTTTATTACCGGGCCAAGGGCCAGTCCCAAACATGGAAGCTCCTGCCTAAGCCCACCTGATTGCCAGGCCGAAGAAAATCCAAACTCAGCCTTAATACCCAGCTTTTTCAAAGCATGAAAAAATAATACGCAGCGGGCAAAAGCATTTCCGTAGTTCTTTTGAAGCGTAACATCAGCTGAAGGAGCATCATATCCAGCATAGTCATAACATGAAATACTAAGTAAACGTATTTTCTGGAAAATGCTTTCCTGCAGAGCTTGAACTTTCAGTATCATATTTGTTTTCGAAGCTACACCAGCTTCTTTGATAAAAGCTTCCAATTTTTCTTGATTTGGAGCAGCTTTTTCTAAGCTATCAAGAAAAACCTCACCGATTTTCTTCCAATCAGATTTTGTGGAAGTCATCAAACGCGGAAAAAGACGCAACGGAGAAGCCATGTTCTGCTCTGGAATAAATCCTTTGGGATCTGAAAAAGTCCAGGTGCGAATGACCTCATTCCCTGAAGTCGCAATTGTGTACTTCGGTGTGTTAGACGCAGTCCACTGAAGCTCAAGTATTTCCAGTGGGAAAGTAGCCGGCGTCCTAGCCTCGACGATCTGACAAAGCGTGGGCTCCCTTTCTCCAAATGAACAATCGGACTGGTAAGGTCTTAATTCCGTCGGAGGACGTGAATGGACCTTGAATGAAAAGTCCACTACGCTCCCAAGGTCTACATTTTTCAACGCGAACTTGACCTTTTTTAGACGGTCATATTCAGGAGTGGAAGAAAAAATATCCTCTTCCGACAAAGCGTCATCCGTCAAATGAAAAACTCGACCATCAGAAGCGTAAGTATGTGCAAACTCTAATTCTAATTCTTCACGGTCTTTGACAAAGTAAATTTCCTGATCCGCCAGATCCAGACCTGGTTCCTTAAAAATTTTATAAATTGTCCTGCGCTCATAGTCCATCGTTCCATCGGGATTAAATTTTGTAGAACGCTTTTGATAGAGAATAACATAATCCGAATTAGGATAATCAGACGCTGTTGGAGCTTTTTTCAGTAAATCTTTTAAAAAAGGGTCAGAAATGCTCGCCACGTTGCTAATCTCATCTCCGGAACGAATTTTCGAAAAAAGGATATGTGCAACTTCACTTTTTTTGAATTCACTTTTCCCTGATACTTCTGAAAGATGAATAGTCGAAGGGTCTATTTTTTCAACTTTTCCTAAGTGCTCTTCCCCTTCGTTCAGATAGAGAACGTCGCAAAAAATAGGTGAAATTCCTAAAAAAACTGCTGTCAAAAAATAACTTAATTTTTTCATTTTTTCCCTGCACTCTTCTCTTCGCACGAAGAATCTTCAATGTAGATACGCTCATCTGTGTAACGCGAAATCTTTTCAAGCGCTTCTTTATATTTCGAATAATCTGCAACCGGAACAGTCCTTTTCGGAGCAGCCATCCTTCTTTTTATTATTAGCTTGCTTCCTTCAACTGAATATGTGGTTTCAAAATTTACATATGGAAGATCAATCTTCAGACTTGGAGGAGCATATTTCACTGAAGCCGAAGCCGGAAGGTTCACAATTATTTCAGATGAATTAAGACTTGATGTCGTATAGACAATATCGTATGTCCTTTTTTCAAGCGCCACCTCCGGAAATCTCAACTTAAAGTATGGCAATTCCAAAAGAAAATATTTTCCCGATTTAGTAACATACTTATTCAGTATGTATTCAGACCAGGAACTATATTGGTTTGAGAAATCTAATGGGTCAGAATGGGAAGCGTTCAAAAGTACATAGTCAGGAGAAAGCCCTGCAATAGAAGCCCTGACTTGCTTTTCATACTCCTCAGGTTTGAGATCGCGTGCACTTCCCCTGACTGATGCCTCCGAAGATCCAGTATAGGTTACTTTGTACGAAACTTTTAACGTTCCATCACTTGCCAAATCCAGACCTCGTTTAATACTCATTGCGTTATCTTCGGGGGGAGGGACAGGAATTTGATCAATTCGTCCCATATAATCGTTTACAGCACTAACTTCATGATCATCTGAACGGAAATATGGATATCGATAATCGGATGCGGTTGAATCAAGATAAGATCTTTTTCCGTTTAGATTAACTTCTGTAATACAATGGTTGGAATCGAACATTGGAAGATCTCTAATTGCCTTCCCAGCCGTATTAGTTTTGATTCCTACGGGATATGCCTCGATTCCAATACACTTGAGCATTGTTGAGAAAAGCATCCCTTTGTCGGTACAATCTCCGTAACGGTTTTTTAGAGTCTCTTCAGCAATATGTCCAACCTGATTGCTTGAAAGATTCCCTTTTATCGAAATATACCGAATTTCCTTTTGACAAAACAAGTAAAGCTTGGAAATCTTCTCTTCAAGAGTTTTCGCGCCTTTGGTAAGCTCTTCCACTTTCTGCTTAACAAGGTCAGTAATGACAAATCGCTTATCATACATCGGTTTCAAGCGATCATAGGAATACTTCCAGTCCTTTTGAATGTTATATGCAACCAACGGTACTATGTCTCTTAAAGGAGGCATACACGGCTCAGGGATAATTGGCGGAACGTTCGAATTTCGCCATTCGTATACAACTTTGCCGTCTTCATTTGTAATTTTGGGCTTTCCTCCATCAAAGGGAAAATTAAAGGTTTTAAAATACAAAGGAACTTCCTTGGGAAGTTTGACCCGCAAGACAGAGTCGCAAACCGGATCTTCGCCCTGAAACATGTAGATCCCTTCCCACATTTTTTTGTCAAAAGGATTATAATCTTCTGTTTCATATTTATAATCAATCAAGCCACCGACACATGCTTTGGGTATTGAAAAAGTCATTTCTCTGTAATTGTTAAAATAAACACTCCCACCCGAAGCCTTTGCCAGCTTGATCTGATTTGTTTGAAGATCGCAAACAACTCTATCCGGGCTGTAACTTCTGGCGTGAATCAATTTTATCTTTTCCCGGTCAGGATCAAACGACAGAGAAACACCAGCGGCACCCATCGCCTCTTCTTTTGCGATGTAAAGCACACATCGATAAGTAAATTTTCGTGTGCCATCGATAAGATATTCTCCTTCACCATCATCCAAAATCATTATTGCCGCACTGTCAGGATATTTTTTCTTTTGCTCCAGAGCTTTTTCATAGAGATTACCAAGATCGGCAACATCAGTCGCCAGTGAAGCAATGCGCTGCTTCCCCCCTGAAAAGCTTATGTCTCTAATCTCCTTGCGTCCAAGAGTCTTTGACTCTGTTCCTGATGAGAAATAAGCCGAATCTTTTTCAAGTGTAAGGCTTGCAACTTCAGTAATTTGCCCATCCGTAAGCGTCAATACCTCGCAAAAACAAGGGTAAAGACATAGTTGAAATAAAAGATAAACAAAAAGAACATTCTTTTTCGGCAAGGAATACCTCCCTATAAAAAGTAATAAATTACTCATGGCGAACTTCTCGGCTTTTTACCTTGTATCACCCCAAAATAAATCATCAAATAACAATTATTGAAATGATCCCATAACAGTGTAATTTGGTAATACAAGTGTTTGCAAGCTAAATCGTTTAGACATCCATAGACCATCCTGTTATTCTATGTCAACCAATGTTACGCTCCAAGGATTCACAGTAAAAACCGCTTTTTCTGATGCAGAAGATTTAATCAAATTCGTGGGTGATGAAATCTCCCGAACCTTGAGCGTGACTGGTTTAAATGAAAAAACTTTAGGGATGTTTAAAGAACACGTAATTTTTTGCTCCCCAATATTAGAAATAAGTAATCGCATAAGTCCGGTTTTTGGATTCTTGCCTGCGATCATCCATACTGGTTTAATTCGATCACTCGTGGGATCACTCACGAAGTTAAGAGATTCATCGCTGGCAACAAGTTTCATTCTGTTAGTACAATCCGATAGTAATCCCAGAAACGCGAATGCCACTGAAGAGGGTGTTGGTTTTCCGGAATCAGAAATCAATTCCCAACTTCTGGGAAAGTCTTCTGCGGTTGCTGAAGCTCTGAAAATAACCGCATTGGAAATTTTGGCATCCTGAATGACCACCCAGCATGAGGCAAGTAAAGCTGCTCTTTTAAAATCATCTATTTTGCCTTCCCGGCCGATTTCATGGACATTCCATGCCGAAACATAGTTCTTGACTCCATCCATTTTTTCTGATTTCAAGAAACCATTGATGAGCACACATTTTTCATAAAAATAAATCGGGTCTTCCGGAAAGCAATGCCAGGACAGAAAATCTGGTTTAACTCCATTTTCTTTAAGGAAAGCAAGAAATTTCCGAACTGGATTATGTTTTTTTGAATTTTCAAGAACATCTGGAGAAAAACCCGGACCACCGAATTTTATGTCAGGAAAAGCTTTCTGCAACCCATTTAGGAACAGGACAAAAAATTCATTGAAGGGCAGCAAATTCTTTGGCCAAAATTTTTCCACATCTGGCTCATTCCAGATCTCTACGTTCCTGATAACCTTTCTAAATCCGTTCCACTTACCTTCTCTGTAATGTCTAAGTATGTTTATGCTTGCATTGATGAGGTTTTTCATTTCAATATTCGAAGATGGAATGCAACCACCAAAGGAATTTCCCAATTTTAGAAAAGGTTCAAAACCATTATCTGTAATAAATCGAAAAACTTCATCACTTTTGGAAAAATTATAGGAAGAAAGATTCTCCGGGTCGGCTTTTAAATCAGGGTAAATACCGTTCAGATCAAATCTCTTAAACAAATCGGATGTTAAAACCTCCCTGACACCTGTATCAAATAAAATATTGGCGATTTTCTTTCGACTTTCAAGATCTGAAGGAAGAATTCCTGCGTTGACCGACAAAAATGGATGGATCACATCGAATGAATCTGTAAGCGTTATCGAAATATTTGAATCCCTAAGCTCCGCAATTTTTGGGGAAACTCGTTTGATTTGATGGGAAAAACACAAACTGTTCGGAAAAATTAACAGGAGGAGGAGGAGTCCCAAAATACGGTTGTTCAGTAATTTAAAAATAGTTAATTCAACTATTTCCTTTTTGCTAAAATATTTTAACGATGATGCAGAATTGAAGGGATACTTATTTTCAATAGTACATTCCAGTTGAATTTTGTACATTTTTTTTTAAATCAACCTGCCTTATCTTTTCGTTTTTTCACGGCCATGGTTTTAAAGCAACAATTCTTAGTAACTCCACTGTCCTGGAAACCGCAATTTCAGTCTGCTCGTGATGCGAAATGAGTGGTTTCCCATCTCCCGGGTGGGGACCATACCAACCAAATTGTCCATGGTTCCCGCCTTGGATCACAAACCATTTGGTCGATTCAGGAAGAAGCCTCTTCGAACCATTCAGCTTTTTCTGACCAGCAACCTTGTCATTTGATCCATAAATTGAGACTACTCCAAGTTGAGATGTTGACAAATTGTCGCTTTCAGCTGGATACGCAGCCCACAAAACCAATCCTTGAACAGATCGTGGATTTTTGAAAGCAAATCTTGATGCCATTGCTCCTCCAAGCGAATGCCCACCAATTACCCAACGCTTAATCGAAGCAAATTCGTTAATAATCTCTCTAGCTTTATCTGGAGCCAAAGTTGCTAAATTTTCGGGCATCCTGGGAATTACAACAAGAAATCCTTCAGCCGCTATGGCACGAGCTGAAATGGCATAAGCTCTCGGATCAACTAATCCACCAGGGTAAAAAATAAATCCAGTGGATTGCATCTTTGATTTTCCAGGAGCAGATTGAGCTGGGGGAAAAATCAGCCACTCTTTCCCAAACCCTGGCTCATCCCTCTTAGTTTTTGGTGGAACTGCCATAAGCGCTTCTGTTTCAGGTTGCGCTGGTTTAGCAATCCAACTCAACTGAGTGATTATCCCTTTTATTTTTTCAACCGCGTCCCCAAACTTTGAAGAAAGATCTCCTTCTTGCTTGTGAGCTATCTCAAATTTCAAATTATCGATACACTCCAAAATCTCACTTGAAAATGGTGCTATAACCTCTGGAACTGGAGCTGACTTAATTTTGCCACAAAGTCTTTCAAGTTTTTCCTGTAGTTTTTGAAGATCTCCCAAACTGCCTTTCGAATGCTCTTTTGAATAGTTCTCCAAGTCAGCCACTACCGGTTGATATAGGCTTTCAATCAAATTATTCTCTGGAAAATAGGCAAACCCAAAAACCAAAATCATAAAAAAAAGAATTGTTAAAACCATTTTCTTCATTTCCAAGCTCCTATTCCCACAAAACGGTATTGCATCGGATCATTGGGAAATTCTACCATCAATTCCGTCCGCATGCAAAAGTAGTTTTTTGCTTAAGCTGCTTAAAACAAAACTATTTGAGTAAGGTTTCGCGCTTTTTCTTCCCAACTCTTTTTTTGGAAATTCACTTAAAAGACACCAGTGGAACATCCCATATTTCTCGGAAAAAGGAGCTCGACATAATTTTCAGCTCGATATGAGGTGCAAGTTCCACTACCGATCCGGGGTTATCCTTTTCGAAAAACATTCGAGAATGCGAAGCAGTGTCCTAAAGCTAATTTTCAAAAATGTGCAAAAGTCGAGTTGAAAAGTGTTAATGTAATGAAATAAAGTATTTCTTAATTCTTTGTGCACAATAAGGAAAATATATGAATTCTCGGGTTCTTACAATTGTCTTTACCGATATCAAGGGTTTTACTGAACGAACCGCAAATTCACCGCGTGATTTCTCTCTGAAAATACGAGAAAAGCATGATCAACTTCTAAAACCGATAATCAAAAAATATGAGGGAACACTAATTAAGACAATCGGCGATGCATTTCTTCTCACCTTTGAAAGCCCCACAAACGCCGTCTTATGCGCACTGATGATTCAAGCTTCTCTCTATGAGCATAATGCAAATGTTCCAAAGGAAGAAAAAATCGAAATCCGGATTGCAATCAACACAGGTGAAGTAAATATCGTTGATGGTGATATTCTGGGTGAACCGGTCAATATTGCATCACGAGTTGAAGGAATAACTGAAGGCGGAGAAATTTGGTTTACGGAATCCACATATCTTTCCATGAATAAATCAGAAGTTCCAAACGCTTTTATCGGAGAATTCCGACTCAAAGGAATTCCCGAAGTTATGAAGGTTTACCGGGTCGTAATGGATCACGATTCCGAAGTTTTCAAAAAAATCCTTTCAACTCAGCAACAACTTTTTTCCCACACAGCTTCATCCTCGAAATCACTGTTTTTCAACTTTGCTTCTGCAATTGGCATCGTTTTAGTGGCCATAATCTTAGGGTTGGGAATTTTTTGGGGTCACGGAAAGTGGGTTTTGGAAAACTTCAGATCAAATGCAAAAAAACACCTTGAAAACAAACAGTATTCAGAAGCCCTCATGGAGACTGAAAAGATCCTGGAAGCTGCAACAATAGATGAACAAGTTACCGAAATGTTGAATAATTCAATTAAAGGTGCTGTTGAAGATCTTTTAAAAAACAACGAAACTTCAAAAGCCAGGGATTTTCTAAAACAAATTGCAGAACGCCATCCCAATCTTTTTTTTCCAAAACTAGAAGCTTCTATTACAATTAAAGAAGCCTATAATCTTCTGGAAAAGGGCGATTCAAAGGAAGCTATAAAATTGCTGGACGAAGTACAAAAGAAATTTGAAACTGACTCTTTTGCAATGATCGAAATTTGGCATTTCTACAATAAATCAGGAATCCATTGGTCAAAGGAACTCAAGGCTGTCCAGACTGTTGCACTGGCCAGCCCGGCTCTCTTATTAAATGATCCCGTTTTATATAAATCATTGGATTATTTCCTTAGAAAAGTTGCCCCATGGGAAGGCTTTGAAAAATTACGAACTTTTATTTCCGAAAATTTGTTTGACAAATACAAATCTATGCTTGAAAACAGTCTGAAAAGCGATAACTCGGAAGATCAGACTCTGCGCTGGAATGCTCGACTCATTCTTACTTCGAAAGGATATCATGTTGACGATTTGAAATTTTATTTATCAGAATTTCTTTTAAAACGATCCGATTTTGATTCACCAGGATTCCAGGAGTCTTTCGAGTTCTTTTCCCGGAAAATGCAGGAAGGTCCAAAGCCAGAATTTCTTAAAGAACTCCCAGCCCAAATTGCTACCTTTCCAATACTGGACGTTGAGCTGCTTGCGACTGATTCCAAAAAATTTATTTTAATTCAAAAATTGTTTGAACCCTCATTGAAAAAATTTCTGATGGCTTCATTATTAAACAAAGAAGAGCATGTTCGACGGATAAATGCCTATTCCATACTTGCCCAGAAACCTATTCCGATTTATTTGGAAACCGCTTTTCACCTTACAAATCTTACCGCGTGGCTCGAAAACTGGGTTCCTAATGATATTTTTCCATATCTTGCAAGATCGGCGGAATTTTTCGCAAAGATGTCCGGCCCACTTTCGGCATCACCTCAAGCAATTGAAAAAGATGTAGCGTCAATATTGGGGGATTTGAAAAACCAGGAAGTCCTTTCCAAAAAAATAACGCAAACTCTGAATAAAATGGAAATTGCTATATCTAAGCTTCTCAAACAGCTGAAAGATGAATCTGAAACAAATTATATTAGATTCTTCGAAAAACTTCAGACCACAGTAAAAAAAGCAATATCAGTGCAAAAAAAACCCTAGAAATTTTCTTATACCACCACTTTTTGCAAAACCCACCAGACACTTTTCATAAAACACTCTTTTTTTGTAAGAACTCTTTATGTTTCGCGATTTGTAGCAACACTGGAACGGAACGGTTCTAAATTTCGCTTCAGCACACAAATGGATAATTGCTGATTCATTCTGTCTTTACTTGACTATTTTACCGCAAAGTCTTATCATTAAGAAACGTGGAAAAAATTCTGGTAAATTACACAAAATCTGCATATTTTATGCAACTCTATAGCTTTAACAATCAAGTGAGCAGTGTCAAAAAAAGCATTCAGTAGCTTTCATTTTTATTCGTTGTTTCATCGATCCAAAAAACCTTTGGTTTTTGGTATAAGTATTTTTAGGAGGTACGCATGTTTTCAAAAAACTCTATTCTAGGAATTTTAATTGTTTGTACAGTTCTTGTTTTCCCCTCTTTTGGTTTTTGTGATGTCATCCATCAAAGTTTTGAGCATCAACTGCTTGTTAATCAACCTTCCCAGAGTTGGGAACACGTAATCGATCTTCCCGAAAATTATGCCCAAAAAGGAATGTTCTTTATCAAACGAAATTTCCTGCTCACACTTCCAGGCTTTCTTGAAGTAGAAAGAGAAGAATTCAAGCCAACCTATTACTATATCAAATTAAGAATCGCAAAAGTCCTTCCCGAATACAAAAAGGGGAAAATTGATATCGATCTCGAAATCGGCAATCAAGCCCCAAACACCCCAGCACCCAATTCCCCGACCAATTTATCACTCAGTTCTGCTACTGCGGCAAGAAAACCAGCTTTTCTCTGGAAAGGTGATTCAAAATACACGGCAGTATCGCTTTATGACTTCGAAACTGGCACAACTGTTTTTGAAAGAGTGGTTGATAACAATAGGCGCGTTTCAGTCTATGATGAAGACTTTTTACCCCTTCATCACTTCGTTTGGGGATTAAAACAAATTGACGAAACAGGAAAATGCTCCACCGAAGTACAAGCCCGCTTCAAAATTGAAAACCAAAATGGTACAGTTGTTATAGTACAGGAATAGCATCTTCGTTTTTTTTCCTTTAAGACTCACAGAAAGACATTTTCCGATTTTAAACTCAAGAGCCATTTTTACAGCGTCTGTGTGAGATTTTAAACAAAATAGGACAATTTATCTTTTCTTTGTTTAAAGATAAGTTGTCTTATTTGGTTTATAATAAAGATAATCCCTGATATCCAATCTTTCCTAAAAACTCAAATGAAATGCAGCAATAATAGAATAATTGTTTCAAGAACAGACCGTGCCGGCGATCTGATCCTGACTCTTCCTGTGATTGAAGCACTGAGATTTTTTAGACCTGATTTCCAAATCGTTGCACATGTGAGAAAATACACAGCCCCTCTTTTATACGGATTCGAGAGGGAAATTGAAATTCTGATTGATGAAGAACCTAACAATACCTTAAAAAGTTTAAAAGTATTATCCAAAAATTTTTATGAAGTCCACGCTGATGCCGCGATTATTGTACATCCTTCATTTCAGGCTGTTTTTTCCCTATTTCTAGCGGGAATCCCCTTAAGAATCGGTCGAGCTTCCAATATTTGGCAGTGTTTTCTCAACAAACCACTTTATCAGGGAAGATCTCTCAATGAAAAACACGAATTCGAATATAATCTTGATTTGCTTAAAGGCCTAGGAATAAACCCACCGAAAATTCTCCCAAAGCTGAAACTAAGAAAACAAGCTCTGGAAAAAGCTCGTAATTCATTATCACTTTCTGGGAAAAAAAATTTCCCTTCTCAAAAATATATTGTGATTCATCCAGGACATGGCGGCTCAGCTTACAATATTTCACCCGAAGATTACAAAAAAACCATAAAAAATCTTTTGGATTTAAACCATAACGTTGTAATGACCATAGGCCCGGGTGAGGAAAAAATTGCTGATCATTTTTCCGATTTGGTGAAAAGAGATAATATGCTAATCTTAAGCAACATTATCGATTTAGAAGCCCTGGCAGGAATAATCTCTCAAGCTTTGGCATTCGTAAGCGGTTCCACAGGACCACTTCATATGGCGGCCGCATTGAATATTCCAACCTTTGCCTTTTTTCCACCTGTACCCGCTATGACTCCTAAAAGATGGGGCCCTGTCGGCAATTTAAATCATGTTTGGATACCATCTGTGGAAATCTGCTCTGGAAAATGTAGTTCCTGCAAACATTTTCCTTGCATGACTAATCCTCCCTTTGATCTAATCGGAAACTGGCTAAAAACAGTTTTTTGAGTTATGATTAAAAAATATTTATTTAATCCGCTGAGGTGACAAAAAAAATGATTACTAAAAATCGTTTGGGCTTCTTTGAAAATTACTCGATAAAAGTTCTTATACTTTTTTTAATTTTTTCCCCTCTCTATTTTCAATCACCATGCTCAGCGAAAGATTACTATAGAATTGATGTTGTCGGAGATCCTCACCTACCAGGCAATCATCCTGACAAGAAAAAAACTGTAATAAATTGGTTAAATTCAAATGAGGACACTGATTTAGTAGTGGTCGTTGGAGATTTATGTCAATTAACCGGAACTGAGAAAGAACTTCAGTTTGCTGTGAATTTTTTTGCTGACCTAAAAAAGCCTGTTCAAGTCATGAATGGAAATCATGATTACGTTTTTCAGGATATTGATCCAGCATCACCAGCATTAGTATTAGGCTCTCCGCTAAGTCGTTCTAAAAAGCTGTGCGCATTTCTAAACGCTTTCAAGAATAACGATTTTTTTGCAAGTCGAGTGGTTGCGAGCTACAGCCTGATTTTTCTTGCCCCTGATGACCTACTTGGAAATTATTATTCTCAAATGTCCGATGGACAATTAAGATGGTTCGAATATGAACTTTTCAAAAAGAAAAACTTACCCACGATAGTTTTTTACCACGCACCATTATGGGAGAAAAAGTTGCTTGCAGTTAATCCCAAACTAGGCAATTATATGGCACAGCCAGTGGATGCAATTTCCAAAATAGTAAGAGACAATCCTCAAATACAGCTTTGGGTTTGTGGACATGTTCACTTTGGAGTTTTCCATCCAATGAATTCCAAACCGGAAAACATTTTCGAAAATAAGGTTCCTAATATTATCAATTGTGATCTTGATGGTAGAAGCGTTCTAAGCGGTGTTGATATCAAACTCGTTTCCCATGATGGTTTATGGACAAAATCGCTTTTTCTCTATCCAGACAAAATTGTCGTAAAAGTTTATGATCACGTTGCAAAAAATTGGATCCCCGAACTGGAAAAAGAATATCCTGTTTCACTAAATTCCCTTGAAAACAAGAATTGAGATTTAGGACAAAAGAAGCGAGTTTCCTGTTTCTAACACTAGTAAACATACGCTCATTCCTTCGATGTTCCAGCATTACCAATTCAAATTTCGGAATTTTTCCTGAAATACGCATTTCTAGCGCAACTTTGTTTCTTTCAAGTGATGTGAAGAAAAATTGGATCGTTTCTTTGAGAAAGAATGAACTTTTACCTGCAAATTAGTCCGTTGGAAGCGAAAAAAGGTCTTCCGGCTCCTGGTCTTTGATCTCGTCCCGAATTATTTCCAGAAACTCGGGTCTCCTGGCTTTTGGAAGCGTTTTCATTCCCAGATCTTTAATTAATTTTACTTCAGTTTCTCTATGGGGAAGCTTAATTTCAATTGTCTCACCTGCTTTTATTTCCCTTGTCGGTTTGACCGGAATCCCATCAACGAGAACAAGACCGCGTTTGCATGCTTCATTCGCAAGCACCCGCCGTTTAATAAGGCCAGCAACTTGTAAGAATTTATCAATTCGCATTAGATTTTCCTCATTATTGGAAATAAACCTTTAGTATTTTCTCAATACTGCGTTTAGCAAAAAAGGCGAGACTTTCGTCTCGCCTTCTAAATTACTTTGGCATCAAATTTCATTCAAAATGTCATTGTGCTTGACAATAACACATTTCTTTTTTAATTCACCCAGGAATTCTTCAAAAAATTGTTGCTTAAGACCAAATTTGAGTTTTTTCCTGATCTGTTCTGCTATTTCGGTGCTCATTTCGCCTTTTTTCCCGGCTTCTTCATCGCCGTCCATTGTGGCAATCACAAAACCGTAATTGGTTGAAATGGGTTTAGTGAATTCACCTTTCTTCAAACGCCAGAACTCTTCATCAAGATTCGCAGGAAGCTGACCCTTTTTGAAGACTCCTACGAAACCGCCGTTGGAACGGGTTCCATCTTTGGAATATTGCTGAGCGAGCAATGCAAAAATTTCCCCATCCTGCAATTTTTTATAAACTTCATTCGCTGAAGATTCGTCCATACACACAATCTGGCGAAGTTTTCTGGTAGCAGGCTTATCAAATTTATCCTGGTTCTTTGTGAACTCTTTCTTTACCTCTTCCTCATCAGGAACTTGAGTCAATTGCTTTTTCAACCGACTTTTTACTTCGTCGAAGGGCTCGTATTGATCAACTTCAACTTTGGTAATGTGGAGGAAATGGAAACCAAGATCAGTCTCGATCGGACCATAAATTTTTCCTTTCCAGGAAGTGTCGCCGGATTGGCTGGTTTTGAAAATTTCTTTCAAAACATCCGAAATCTGCGGCAGATAGCTTCGCCCATTTGTAGAAAGCTGGCCAATCGTGGACGACAAAGCATAAGAAGTGAATCCGACTTCTGAAGAATAAGGCAGCGGACCCATTTCAACTGAACCTGCTTTCGAGTCAACTTCGTTTGCAATTGTATCAAACGTACCAGAGGAAATCTTACCAGCAATTTCAGTGGCTTTAGACTTGGCCATCTGCTTTTTCTTGCTTTCTTCGACTTGTTCTTTAACTTTCGATTTTACTGAATCAGATAAAGTAAGTTGGATTGGCTCAAAAACGTCTTCCATGTAAAAGACATGAAATGTGTCATTGATTCTTATTACTTCTGATAAAGTATCTTTTTTAAACTTCAGAACCTGATTTTCCACCTCTGGGTAAAAATTCCCACCAGGAGCAATTTCTTCTTCAATTGCTTTTCGATCAGCAGGATTCTCATTCAAATCTCCCTTAAAGAAAATGGGGAGTCTCCCGCCTGTATTTTTAGATGGAGCCATGGAATAATCTTTAGCCACATCGGCAAATGAACGACTTTTCTGGGCGATCAATTCCCGGTAACGATTAATTTCTTCATCAGCCTTCTGTAACGCACGATCATGCTTAAGCGCTTCTGAAACTTCCGCCTTCACAGAATCAAATGCTCGGGTGGTTTCCGGAAAACGTTTCTCAACCTTGATCAAATGCCAACCAAACTGGGTTTTAATAGGACCACGAATGTCGCCAGTTTTTCCATTGGAAAACGCAGCTTCTTCAAACTGTTTGACCATTTGGCCTTTTCCGAATTTTCCAAGGTCGCCCCCCTTTTCCTTGCTTCCAGGGTCTTCTGAAGATTCTTCTGCTAGTTTGGAAAAATCTGCCCCTTCATTGAGCCTTTTTTGTATCTTCAGTATTTCCACCTCAGCAGCTGCAAAAGCTTTGGTTTCATCAAGTGCATCAGAAATATTGAACGGCTCAAGCTTCGACCCATCTTTTATCGACAAAGAATTTGGAGAAGAATTGGCTGGAAAAATTATAGCACAATTGCCAACGACATAAGAGGCCAAGCCACTCTGAGGAAGCTTAATCGGATTTTCGACCTTTTTCAGACTGTCTTCAGTGGGAGAGAACGTTTGCCCGTTATCCAAGGTCAAAACAATATCTTCGGTTTTCAAACTAAAGTCATTTTTTATTTCCGCACAGGAGATCGAAAAAGAGAAAATGTTCTTTCCTGCAACTCCACTTGCAACTTCTGCTGAAGGTGTTTCGCTTGCAATCTTGAAATCACGCATGTTAACCGAAAAATGGTCCATTTTCTTTTCAAAACGATTTTTCGGCCGAATCAAAATATGTCGAGCTTGGACTTGTTCTTTCTCTTTGTACTTGTCAAGATTTTCAGTATAGTATCTCTTCATTTCCCCTTCGGAAACTTCAATTTTTGAAAGGTAATCAGCTCTAAGAGGGTCAATTAAAAGATGTCTAACGGAATATCTCTGGGAACTCATGAATTTACTTCTATTTTCATCATAATATTTTTTGATTTCTTCATCTGTGGCACTGGCAATATCTGTCATTGCAGCCGGAGAAACCAATATCTGCTTAGCTGAAAATTCGTCGCTCTTTTTAAAACGAATTTTGTGATCTTCATAGAATTTCTTCAAAAATTCATCGGTGGCACTAGCCGCTGCAACCGGTTGAGTCACTTTTTCAAAAACCGTCCTCAATGTTTCTTCTTGGAGTCGTTTTTGACCATACTCAATTTCGCTCAATCCTTCTTTTTTCAATTCCCGGTCAAAATCCTGGCCAATTTGAGCCTTGTCGCGGGAAACAATCTGTTGCGCACTCATAGCAGGCGAAATGTTTGAAGCTTTTGCATATAATTCAATAATAAATTGCGCCAAAAGACTTTCAATAGCACGATCCAAAAGTTGAGGTCTAAAAATCGCCTTTATGTTCTCTGGAGCAGCAGCTAATTTTTTATATTCCTCGCTCCCGACAACCAATTTGTAGACGCTCTTTAAATCTATAACTCTGGATAATGAAGCTGTATCAGTTGGATAGGACAACTGAACAACAGGAAGACCAAATTTTGCTTTGATGTTTTCAGGTACCCTCTCTAAATCCTCTTCCGTTTTGGCCATCGCCGCTTCATGCTTGCGGCGCTTTTCATCCATGGCACGTTGGGCCCTGGAAGTACCATAACCGATAATAAAACAAGAAAGAACAAAAAGTATCACCGTGGCCCAAATGATTTCTTTTAGATGCATTCGGAGCCATCTCATTGACATAAAAGTTGCCTTGGCCATACAACCGTCTCCTTCGTGGGGCAGTAAAGATGGGTTTTCTCTCAGACAGAGTCAGGAGAGGAGGATTATAGCATCAAGCAGATTTTATGTCTAGTTGATTTATTTATAAAAAAAAGTGGGATTCCAACCTGATCCTAACGATTCCCTCAAACAAACTGCCAATTTTTAGGCAAGGCAGACACATAAAATTGCCCAAATAATTATGAATATAACAACTTAAAAAAAAATCGCATTATGTTTTGCCCACAAAAAAGTGGCTTCAACAAAATGTTTTAGTGTGTTTTGTGTACTCACCTTGGATCTTTCCTGGTCGTTGGCAAAGCGGGGAGCAACCCAACAAAAAAAATTTTATTCCCGCATGTTAAACTTCCCCAGCATCGAAATCATTAACTGAAGAAGTGAATTTAATTCTTTGCCAGTTACAGAATATCCACGAATGTGCTCTAATTGTTCATTTACGGCAGCAGCAACTCTTTTAGTACCCTCAGAGGCAATCTTTGTTGCCCCCGAAATGCTTTCTATACTACCCCTCAATGACTCAATATTGCTTGATTGTTCACTACTCGCCTTGCTGATTTCCTGAATCATCTTGTTAACATTGGAAACTGACGAAACAATGCTTACCAGGTTTGCACCAGCTGCATTTGCTACGTTCACACCTTCAACAACCCTTTGAGTTCCATGATTGATGCTTTGAACTGCAATTGTTGTCTTTTCAAGCATCCCCTTAACTTTTTTTCCGATATCTTCGGCAGCTTCTTCTGATTCTTCAGCAAGTTTCCTCACTTCTTCAGCAACAACAGTGAACCCTTGCCCATGTTCTCCTGCCCGAGCGGCTTCAATTGCCGCATTTAAAGCTAAAAGATTCGTCTGGTGAGCGATGTTGGTTATTGTTATGACTATTTGCCCAATTTGTTTACTTCCGGAATTCAAATCTTCAATTACACTTTCCAAATTTAGAACTTCTTCCTGTAGTAATTCCATCGTTTCTATAGTAGCGGCAACCGCTTTTCTCCCCTCAGCAGCAATTGATGAAGCCTCTTCACTATTTCCAGCTGCCCTTTGTGATCTGTCAGCAATTGTTTGAGCTGAGGTCGAAACCTCTTGAATACTGGCGGTTGTTGATTCGAGAGTGTTTGCAATGTAATTTGAAGACCTGGAAATTTCCTGAACATCTGTAAAAAAATTCTGACCAACCGTTCCTTCTGAAAATGCCGTCATTGCCATTAAAGGTTCAACCTTTCTCTGAAGGTCATGCGTTATCGAATTCAACTCAATCACTACCGTTTTTATTGAGTTAATAAACCTTTCAAAAGAGCGGGCCGAAGAAAAAATATCAAGATCATCCGGCGGGTCTTCGTTTGTAAAATGGCAAACTTTGAGTATTGTATCTTTTACCGGAAGATTCGTCTGAATGAGAAAGGCCCAAATACTTGAAGCAGCAAATATGACAAAAATAAAAGAACCAATCAAAAACAGCCATGTCATATTATTCATGGTGTTCATTTCCCTAGCCAACTCTTCCAAATCTTTCTGGTAGAGATTATTTGTCTTGCTTACAAGCGCTAATAAGTCTTCCTGGGAAATTTTAGGAAGAGAATTAATGGTTGTTATAACCCCTTGCTTACTTGCTATGGAACGGGCTTTCCAAAATATATAATCCGCCGCAAAAATCGGAATGAGGGAAATCCCTAAAACAAAGATTATCAGTCTTACTTGCAGGTTAACATTCAACATTTATTTTTATTTGGCCGTCTTAATCTAAAGATTTCTAAAATAAATAATATCCCAAAGCAAGATAAAATATCGACCTAAAGATCAATTCATTCAAGGTTCCAAATTCAAGGAGATTTTTCCTTTTCGTAAAACTTCTGGTGGATCTATGGAAAAATCAATCACACTGGAGGGTTCAGCCTCAACAACCTGTCCTCCATCTATAATAAAGTCAATTTCCCTTCCCAATTCAAATTCAATCTCATCTGGATCTTTTAAAACATCTTTCCCTGAACGATTCGCGCTTGTAGTAAGCAAAAAACCAGGATATTTTTTCAGAAAATTTATTAAACCATCATGTTTAGGAACTCTAACTCCGAGTGTTGAATTATTGAACGCTTTCAGCTTGGAAGTGGAATTCAAAAATACTCCCGTAAGAGAGCCAGGCCAATACCTCCGCAAAATTCTCATGGTTCTCGGAGATGGAAAAATAGACAAAAAAAATAAATTTTCAATGGAACTCAAAAAAACTATCAAGGGTTTGTTTTTTTCTCTTCCCTTAACTTTATAAAGTGCTTCAACCCCTGCTTTACTGTCTGAATCCACTCCTAATCCATAAATCGTATCGGTAGGAAAAGCAATAATTCCACCTTTTTTTAAACTTTTTACTACATCCAAAAAAAGGGGCTCATCTGATAAAATTTGATTGAAGGTAATGTTTCGACTCATTTTCGTTATATTTTCTCCAGAAATAAAAACCTCTCTTTTTCTTCAAAGTCTTTTCCCATATAAAGGATTTTAAAATAGGGGATGCAAAAGTCAACTATTTTTTTTTGCTGATTCCAGGAATGTTCAATGGCGAGAATACCACCTGATTTTAATACCACCCGACTTTGATTTATTAATCTGAAAATAATTTCCGAACCATCTGGCCCGCCAACCAAAGCTATTTGTGGTTCGAAATCCCTGACTTCAGGCATTAATTCAGGGATTTCTGTTTCCGAAATATACGGTGGATTTGAAACAATAAGGTCCAATGACTCGGCTTTAATTCCGCTTAATAAATCAGAAATTGTAAAACATATTTTTTCCGGCGAAATAGAATTATTTATCATATTGGTCTTCGCCACATTTAATGCTTTAGGAGAAAGATCTATCAGAAAACCACTCGAACCGAAATATTGCTTTACTATTGAAAGTCCGATGGCGCCAGTACCAGTTCCCACATCAGCAAAAATGAATTTTTCACTCGGAAAAAATCGCTTTATAGACTTTATCAAGAGGTCTGTCCAATATTCTGTTTCAGTCCGGGGTATTAGAACACCAGGACCAACATTGAGTTGTAAATGAAGAAAAGGCCATTTCTCAACAATATATTGGAGAGGTTCATGCCTCAATCTCCTTTCCAACCAAATATTAATTTTTTCTAAATCGCTTGAGTTCAGCGGGGAACCATAATTTAAATGCATTTCACTTTTTTTTAATCCCAGGCACTCTGCAACCAAGATCTCGGCATTTAATGCCGCTTCATCAAAACCAGCGGCAAGAAGTTTTTCAGTACATTCTGAGTATATTTTCCGAATAGTCATCTCGATTGCCATAATGAATTTACTCTGCTTAATAAAAACTTTTTTTCACAACAAAGCTACAAGCGCTTTCTCAATCAGGTGTTTTCATCAACGGAAAGTTTCTTCAAATTGTCAGCTTCAATTAGCTTATCAATTACCTCTTCAAGGTCACCTTCAATAATTTCATTCAGGCGATATAAAGTTAAACCTATCCGGTGATCTGTTATTCGCTGTTGAGGAAAGTTGTAAGTTCGAATCCGTTCGGAACGATCACCTGTTCCAACTTGCATTCTGCGAGAATCAGCCCGATTTTTTTCCTGCTCGCTTTTTGCCTGGTCCAATAATTTAGCACGGAGAATTCTAAGCGCTTTAGCTTTGTTTTTGTGCTGACTTTTTTCATCCTGACAACTTATGACTATTCCAGTGGGGATATGGGTAACTCTGACAGCGGAATCAGTAGTATTCACACTTTGTCCCCCCGGGCCAGATGAGCGAAAGACATCGATTCGAAGATCTTTTTCATCAATATTTACGTCTACATCCTCTGCTTCGGGAAGAACCGCCACCGTAGCAGCAGAAGTATGGATCCGGCCGGAGGCTTCAGTAGCCGGGACACGCTGAACTCTGTGTACACCGCTTTCATACTTAAGTCTTCCAAATACATCTTTTCCATCAATAGAAAAAATGACTTCTTTAATTCCCCCGATTCCCGTGTCATTTAAACTCATCAGTTCACATTTCCAACCTTTTCTTTCCGCATAGCGAGTATACATTCGATAAAGATTGGCGCCAAACAATGCAGCTTCTTCTCCTCCGGTTCCAGCCCTGATTTCAACAATCGTGTTCTTACTGTCATCAGCATCCTTCGGAATCAGAAGGAATTTCAACTCTTTTTCCTTGGCTTCAAATATAGGTTCAAGAGATGCAATTTCTTCTTGAGCCAGATCTCTAAGTTCCCCGACAGCCTCATTTTTAAGCATCTGCCGGGCATCGTTCAACTGAGTTCTAAGTTTCTTAAAATCTTCATAAGAGCTACAAATTGGTTCTATTTCTGCCCGCTTTTTCGCAATTTTCTGATATTCAGCAGGATTTCCCGTTATGCTGGGATCAGATAATTTTTCCGTCAGCGAAGCGAAAAGAGAACTAATGGCATCAAGTCTATCAAACATTCGAATAATCCCTTCAGTAATCTCAAATCCGCGGTATCAAGCCCTGAATGAGCCCCAAAAACGCAGGTTGAGCAGCATTTGCAGCGGCAATGACCAATTCGTGGTTAACATTCTCATGAGCTTCACCAGTCGCCATATCAGTAATACAACTTATCCCAATGATTTTAGTGTATCCACAATGGGCTGCAGCTATTACCTCAGGAACCGTTGACATCCCAACTGCGTCTGCACCAAGCAAACTTAGTGCTCTTAATTCCGCAGCAGTTTCATAACTAGGACCTGTAACCGCTACATAAACTCCTGTTTGAACGGGAGCTCCGATCTTGCGACCAATTTCCAGCCCTGCTTCAATTAACTTCGGTGCGTAAATTCCCTGCATCGGTGGAAATCTGGGCCCTATTTTTTCGTCATTAGCACCCCTAAGCGGATTATCACCCATGAGGTTAATATGATCATTAATGATCATTAAATCGCCAACTCGGAAGTTCCTGTTCAATGCTCCAGATGCATTTGTAATCAAAAGCCCTGATGCGCCCAGTCCTCGCAGGACTCTAACCGGAAAAACCACTTCCGATAGTGAATATCCTTCATAGTAATGAAATCTTCCCTGCATAATTGCAAGCTTCCGATTTGCATAAGTTCCCAGAACAAGACGCCCTTTATGGCCATGAACTGTGGACACTGGAAATCCCGGTATTTCTGAATAATCAATGGCTCCGGAAATCTCAATCTGGTCAGCAAATTGTCCAAGTCCTGAACCAAGAACAATCGAAATTTCAGGGGTAAAATTCAACCTTCCTTTAATGAAATTAACGGCAGGCTCAATTTTCTTTTTCATCCTTTATTACTCCACCTTCTTTTTTAAAATTTGCTAGTAATTAATGAACTTTCATATTTTTTCAACAACTGGGATTTATTAACTATAAATCATTCCGTGCGAAGAAATCGAGATTTCCCAGCTCTATGGGGAAAAAACTGAGCCTGGGTAAATTAGCATCCCTATTACATAGTGTGCAATCTCTCATCTGGTCTTCCAGAATATTAATTGCATACTTTCCCTCTTTCTTTACCAAGGAGGGCATTTTTCTACTCCCAAATTGATATTAACCAGACACAACTGTTTGTTTTCAACTTAAATGATATTATACCTTTAAAGTTCAAGCGAGAAAATATTTTGTGAATTTTCCAGGGCAAACGCATTTTAACCATCGAGATCTACTATTTAAGCTAGTCTCAGGAATTTGGACCCAGGTAATTTTTTTCTCCAATTTTACAGTATTCATGTTTGTTTCAGGAATTTAAATGCGTTTGCCCTGTGAATTTTCGGCGTTTTTTTTATTCACAACAGACAAAATTCTACAATTTTACTTAAATCAAAACTGCTTCGATAACTCTTCCAGGTTTTCCACCTCCGCCGGGTTAACGAAAAGGGTTTTTTGATTTGTATAGAACACTCTTCCCGGGCCTCCGCCGGGGACACGGTGTACATTTGCCACATCGGTAATATCAACTGCAACCTTCCCGGAATTCCTGGCAAAACTGAATTTTGCAGCTAAAACTGCTGCTATGTATGCATCTTTTTCAGAAAAGATCCCGCTTTTTGCCTTTGCTATTACGTGGCAGCCAGGAACTTCAAGGGCATGAGCCCATAGATCACCTTTATTGCCAACACCAAATGTTATTAAGTCATTCTGCTTCCCGCTTTTTCCGACAAAAAAGCGACAATTCTCATTCTCAAATAAAGGCTTGATCAATTTTGCCTTTCTCGTTTCCCGTAAAAGTCTGAATTGAGATTTTTTTTGCTTTTTTGGGGAAACAAAAAAAGTATTTTCTAATTCAGACGCGTTCTCCAAAGTTTCACAAAACCAAATCTGTTCTTCGATCCATTGTTTCTCATTTTCGAGCTCTTGAATTCTCTTTTTTGTTTCAATAACCCCTCTTTGGGATTTTTGATACATTTTGTAGTAGCGCTCGGCATTTTTTGGCCCAGACAATTCGGGGTCCAAAGGAATGTTAACGTTTTTTCCGCTTTCCCAGTCCAATACTGAGATTTCTCTCGACCAGGGTTTTATTTCTCGAATCACTGAAAATAAAAGATCACCAAAATGTCTATACTCATCAACTCTTTTAAAGGAGGTCAAACGCTCATTTTCTTCTTCCAAAGCCTTTGAAACTTTTTTTAATCGCGAATTATATGATGAAAGTGCTTTTTCACGAAGTTTAATTACTTTTTCAGGTTTCTTAATGGATTCATAAAACCATGCGGTTCCAGAATTTACACTTTCAAATTTTTTTTCTTCACAAATTGGAAGTAGGTGGAATAGCTTGAATACCGACAAGGCTTTTATGCGGCCTTCCTGATAATAAACATAGAAATTTCTTCCTTCTGAGGCATCAGTCAAAAGTGAGGAAAACAACTTTCCGTTAGATTGCACAAAACCGGAAGGATTTTTCTGGCGAAAATAATATTCCCGGGCAAAAAGGGGGGTAAAACCGAGCAACTTTGACTGCAAAACTGCTGGCGGTTTCGCCATCAATTCATCGATTTCCGATTCTGAAAGCTTAAAAGGATCGATCAAATCATTGGCCGGCAAAAAAAAGAAATAGGGGTTGCCGGGAGAATTATTTTCAGTATTCCGCTCCTGATCGATTACAACTCTTTTCGAATCTAGAAGTAGCAGATTCCCGATTCGCCCGGTAAACTCACAGTTAAAAAAAAATTCCACAGACTTCCCGAAAAAATTTTCTTTTCCGATAAGGTGAAATTTCACCAAGCGATCCCATTCATGCAAAGTGACATCTTTTATCTTGGCATCATGTAAGAGGGAATCAAGTCTTGAGGCAAAACGATGTTTTACTTCACTTTCCTCAACATTTTCAGAAAAAACCATTCCCTGCTCACTACCAGTGGAAAAAAATTGTCCGCATTTTAAACCATTTCGGGTCTTGAACAGAAAGGCAATTCCTCCATTTGGCAAGTCAAAAACTCTCTGGATAAAGGAGGTGCCAACCAGCTCTAATGATATTTCCCGAACTTGTTTCTTTAAAACCCAATAATCCATTTTAAGGAATGATGTTCAGATCAAGTGCCATCCCCTGAAAATTTATTTTTTTCAGAGTCTTGCTCTTTGTCTCGAAAAGTCCAATTGTCATAACACCTTCAGAATCACGCAGTCCTAATAAATAATTTTCCCCAACTGGAAAAATTGGGCCATAAAATTCTTCCAGGGCTAGTTCCTTGAGGGGGGAAATGTTTTTTCCTTCAGGATCGATAGTCATTGGATTGCGATCAACACTCCCAGAAACCGAAGCAAAGAAAATCCTTCCTGCTGAAAAAGTAGCCTGCGATGCCTTGAAGCCTTCTGGGGATCCGGATTCATTAAAGCCTGAGGTGCCACCCGCCAAACGCATTGCTTTTTTATCGTCAAGATGGATTGCATACAAAGAACCAGATTGGATCCTTGGAGCAATATCATAATCTGAATACTCCACCAGGCAAAATGCTAAGGTCCTGTTATCAACCCAAAGAGGTCGGGATATTATTGTTGTTAAATTGTCAGAAAATGGAGGGACAAAAATAACTTCCTGTCTTCTCGCAACCGGGTCAAGAATAACTAGGCTCATCGAAGAAATACCTTTATCCAAGTCAGGGGAATACACTGCTGCGATAGATTTTCCGTCTGGAGAATAGGAAGGCCATGAATATTCACCTGCTCCGGCACCTACTTCCGTCCATGAAGCATTGGAGTTCTTGAGAGGAACTTGATAAACGGTGAATATCCCGACTTTATTAGCCACAAAGAGCAATTTTTCGCCATCTGGAGATACTGATGGCTGTTTTTCGCTATATTCGGTTTCAATCAGCGGTGCGACCTTCATACTTTCCAGATCAAGAATCATTATGTCGGATTTTCCGCCCTTTTCACCGGTAAAAATCGCCTTTTTCTGAGAAAAAGCTGGTGAAACAATTAACAATAATGTAAAAAGTAGAATTAAATTTCTTTTCATGGGGCTTCTCCTGACAAAAAGATAGAACCATAAGTTTTGAGAAAAACATATTTTATCATAAAGTCAACTTTCGCACTTTTAATTACAATTTTTTTGACAGCGGGTAAATGCAAACTTTATTTCATAGTGCCTTCGGCTTAGCCCATTGCCTTGATTTGGCGATGGAAAAAAGCAATAGGCTTCGTTTGGGAAAAGCTCAATTTATTTGAATTTTTACAAAAATGCGCGTTTGTCTTGTTTTTGATGAAGGCAGCATTATTTAGCTTGAAATATTAGAGTTTTCATGGTTTTATAATCACCAAGCGATTGGGTGTTGGGGGCTGCAAAGCCGATGCGGTGTTACGCCGCACAGAGCAGTTGGCAAGTTTAAGCTGTTGAGCACAGCAAGAAAACTAGTTTTCTCGCTGTGCTCGCGAAGAGCGGGTGTTGCAATCCCCTTTCGCTTCTTAATACCATGCTGAGAGTCTTTTGATGCAAACCATACTCTGGTTACTTATCTTGTTGGCCTTTCTAAAAGTTGTTTCCAACATCAAGCAACGAATAAGAATTTTTCTTAATGGTGATTTTAACAGGCTTCATAAATTGGGCTTGCCTCAAATTGAGGATTTTTCCCAATTAGCAAACTTCCTTAAAATTTCTGAAACAGAATTGAACTGGCTTATTGATAAATCTTCTGCCAATCCACAAACCGGAATTTCCCGGCATTATGTCCTGAAAGAAATTTCCAAAAAAAATGGAAAAAAACGATTGCTTCACATTCCAAAAGCCAAACTCAAAGAAGTGCAGTGGATTATTTTAGACAAAATTTTGAACCTTTTGAGCTACCATCCGGCTGCACACGCTTTTTGTTTCCGCAAATCAATCGTTACAAACGCTGAAAACCATCTTGGAAAGGCAATCGTTATTCGAGCTGACTTGAAAGACTTTTTCCACACAATTCGAACCCATCGAGTAAGAGCAATTTTCCGAAGACTTGGTTATAGTTATAAAGTGGCTTATTCCCTTGCACTACTATGCACAAGCCGATTGCCCAATTCCCAAAAACGTGCTCTCCCTCAAGGAGCGCCTACAAGCCCCGCTATTTCCAACCTAATAGCTTTTTCACTTGATAGACGTTTGACCGGTTTAGCCCTAAAACTGGGTTTCACCTACACACGTTACGCAGATGACCTGATTTTTAGCGGAAACAGAAAAATTGTTAAAGCTCTGTTGAAAAATTTAAAAAAGATCGTAAGCTCCGAAAGATTCATTTTGAACAAGGAAAAACTGTTAATTGCACGAGCGGAAAGACGTCAAAAAGTGACTGGAATCACCGTAAATCAAAAGCTTTCTATTCCCCGCAATGAACGAAAAAAAATGCGAGCCATCCTCCATAACTCCCTGAAAACAGGCTTAGAAAAGCAAAACCTGATCCAGCATCCTAATTTTAAGGAACATCTTCGTGGAAAACTATCTTTTTTTAAAATGGTCAATCCTGACCAAGCTCGCCCACTTATAGAAAGTTTCAATAAGACCGTCAAAAAAGAATTGGCTTCTTAAGCCAAGCCTGACATCAGCTCAAACTATCTTTGCTCCCTCAATCTTTACTTTTAAATTTCCCCTCCTCTTTTGCCGATAAAATTTGAAGGGAAATTTTTTATTGGTGGAGTGAATATATGAAAAAGTCTGAATGGAACCCAATCTGGAGCGACTATTCATTTTGCCTGCTGGATTTTATTAAATTCATCAAAGAAAGATATTCGCTGTATGACTCTTCAAAATCACCCTTCGATCCTGAAAACGACGATGAAAGGGAGTAGCGAGCATACCATTCGTCCACGAAATGAACCTCAATAACTTTGGACGGCCTCTTTTTCTGCTCCTATTCATTATTTTTGGGGCTTTTTTTCTTTTTCCCATCAAAACTATTGCTTCAAAAGTTGAATTTGAGGGAAAATACGACTCCAAATCGATTGCTGACAGCTCCAGAAAAGAATACTGGGAACTCTCTTTTCCAAGTGATTCCTTAACTTTTCAAAATAAAAAACTTGAATACGACAACACTTTCTTCGGAAGCATCAATGACTTGAATCTCAAGTTGAAATGTGATTTGTCCGAAAACAATTACCTTGATTTTTCAGAGAATCTCCGTTTTCAATCATGGAAACCCGAAGATTATCAAGCTTATTCTTCTGACAATTACAAAGAAAAATATACTAATCATACTTTTAGCGCCACTTTCGGACAATCTGTTGGAACAAACGATACTCTCCAACTTAGTTTCGTAAATAACATCCTCCGAATGCCACTTGACGACTGGTATGACTATGATTCCAACATTGGGAAAGCTCGTTATAATCATCGAATCAATGAATTCTCCGGACTTGGAATCCAAGGCAGTTTTGAAGAAAGAATCTATTCAAACGATCGGGCTTATGATTTTCAAGAAGGAGCTCTGACACTTGATCTATTTACTTTTATCCCGGAAAAACTCAGATATATTCAAAGGGGAAGTTCAACTCGCGGAGATAAATCAGTTTTCGAAAAAATTCCAACAGGCCTAGAAACAAAACAAGCTGTTGATTATTATACTAAATGGATAAGAAATCCTAATGATCCTGACCCAAATACCAAATATTCCACAGATGTAATAATGGGAGATCTTTTCCTGAATCTTCAAACTGACTTTCGAACAAGAAAACTTACTCAAATCGATAATAGTTATTACCAACCCACGATTACCTTCAATAGCTCTTATAAAATAAACGACCAACTAAAGTTTCAATTCGAAGATTCCTGGTATCAAAAAAAATTCAGTCGAGAAAGTGATCAATTTTTCCTGTATGACCATGTCTCAAATAAAGTTGGCTTAGGATTTCAGAACACTCCTCAAAAAAATATCACTTACATTTTAAGTTTTTCTAATGAGCAATATACTCATTCTTCCCGAAAAGATCAGGATTATTTCGTAAACACCTGTATCTGGGAAACCTATTTTTTTTCTGGCAACACCGGAGCAAACCTTTCTTTAAAGGAATCGCAAAAAAAATTTAACGACGCAAGATTTTTTTATCCAAATTCTAATCAATTCCAGGCTTCTTTAGGATTCGATTATTTGATTACAAAAGATTTTCTTTTTCATTTGAAAGATGAATGGGTTAACAACGATTATACAGAATTTGAAAACATGCTTTATTCTTCTTTTGTAAAAAACACCTGGAAAGCCTCTTTGGAAAAAAATCTTGACCGATATAATTCTCTTGAGCTTGGCTACCAGGATAAGGATGAAAAACATAAAAATTTCAGTGTCAATAATGTCCTGGAAAAAACCCTTTTTTTCAGTTGGAACACAAGATATTAGTTTAGTATTCGGATAAATCATGTTATGATCTCAATATTCTGAGAGAGTGTGTCATTCCGATGGTGTATTTTGCCGGAACATTTACTAGAGAAATACTAGGCAAAACAAATCTAAATCTTAGTCACAATTAAAGTTATCTCAAGTTAAACGACTTACTATTTGCTGGAAAAATTTGAAAAAATGGATGAAAAGAATATACTTAAAGAATCGCAGCTTTTCCCGGCAACTTCGACTTCTCTCCATCACCGAAACTTCAGTCATCGATCATTAGGCGGAATCGAAACGATCTTCGTGAGCAACGTACAAAATCGATTGGACCTAGGAACAATTTGCTTTGAAAAGATTAGCCAAGTGCCGCCTTCGCTCGCACTGACACATAGTTCATCAACTTTCAGTCATTAAAAAGGTACATACCATGCCGAGCTTCACTTTTTTGGGTGAATTGCTTCATCAACTTCCTTCCCCAACCATTCGTGGTTTATTAAACGATTTAAAAAAAAATTCCCCTTCTTTCGTCAGCATTTTTTTAAACCGGCTGCTGCTCTCAGAGTATGACATTCAAGGCCAATTTGAACAACTTTTTGACATGGGTTTTGACGTCATAATCCTTGGGGAAAATTCCATCATTAGAGCCGCAACTCGTAATTGCCTTAGAACATCACCTTCTGCTTATATTAGACCTCTGAACTTCCCTGGAAAACCCCAGGGAAATGGTGCCCAACTTTTTGAATTTGATGGAATGAGCTTTTGGCTCGTAGGACTAGCCACCCCAAATGATAGACAACCCTCCGATGACCCGGTAAAAGTGTTTGCTCAATGGATCGAAAAAAAACAGGATACCCATCCTGTCTTTGTTTTTCTCTCTGGAACGGATCTTTCGCTCAAAAAAGCTATTGTCTGGCATTTTAGTAATTTACCTTTCACCATACATTGGATTGGTGCAGGACTAGGAAATTCAATGAATCTGACAAACATTAATTCAGAAAGGTTATTTGCACTTGACATTGGCGGGATAGGCTGTGAAGACAATATCTCCGGATGGTCCCCTTCAGATTGGTGGGCCAAATTTAGGGAAAAAATTCCTGTGGAATATTCTCCCCCTAACGGAAATGTAATCGCAGAGGGAATTTCCTTTTCACTAGACGAAAAATCGAAAGTACATAATTTGAAAGCTTTCCGGACTCAAATCTAGAAGACAGATGATGAAAATAAAATCTTTCAAAGAATTAATTTTCTCAATTGGATAAATGGCTCTCAATAAGCGTTCCACAAAACAACTGATTTTTGATGCAAAAGAATTGAAATGCGTGGTAAAATAGGTGTTGAAACGAATTGAAAATTGGAATTATTTACAATAATTTACCAAAAGGTGCTGTGTTTTCTGGTTAAACTTATGGTATAAACTTTAGTGAAATATCTGGAAAAGAAAGTCGCAAATTAAAGTAGTAGTATGTGTTGATATCAGAAATAAGCAGTTTATTGATTTGTTTATAGGAAAAATTGATTGAAGTCTGATTTATTGATTGTCTTTGAAACCAAGGAGTTTAAGATTGTCGAACCCTAACGGAATCAATCTGGAAACTCTGCAAATTTTATATGAAGCGCAGAGAGAAATTCTATCACAGGGCAAAGACGCAAATGCCCTGTTGAATATTCTCAGTGAAACTGCATTTAAGCTTTCAAGCCACCGTGGATTTGCCGTCATTTTTTATGATCCCTCTGTAAAAAGATCGCGGATCCGATTTAACGATGGTTGTGAAGAATCATTTCTTGAGCATATTTGTAACTCTTTCTCTGCGGCCAGAATAAATTCCACAAGCATTTCCAGTGAATTAATCGAATCAAATGATGGCAAACACCACTATTTTGTTCCTATAGGCCCTCCCGACCTTCCTTTTGGAGTCATGATCCTTTCATTAGGCCCCTCCGAAGAAAATGAGAACCGATATCTAGGCGTTTTCCGGGATATGGCAGGCGATGCAATTTCCAGATTTATGGAAATCGAATTGGTCAAACTCCAAATGGACGAATTGACCACGCTGCTCGAAGTAGGAAAAGCAATTTCTTCGACTCTTGACCTGAATGCTCTTTTAAACAAAATCATGCGGTTGGCAACGCAAGTAATGCGATGTGAAACCTCAACGGTTTATCTGGTTGACAAGAGAACCAATGAATTATATTTTCATATCGTCCAAGGAGATGCCAAAGTCGGCGCAAAATTAAAAGAGATCAGACTCCCCATGGGAACCGGCCTCTCAGGTTGGTGCGCAAAAGAAAATGCCCCTGTTATAGTACCAGATGCTTCAAAAGACCCACGCTTTTTTAAACAAGCCGACAAAAATTCAGGATTCATAACCAGATCGATGATCTGCGTACCAATGCGTCTTAAAGATGAAGTAGTTGGTGTCTTGCAGGTTCTTAATCGTACCGGCGATATACCTTTCAACGAACATGACGTGGAAATGCTTCAAGCAGTTGCCAACCAAGCGGTTTCCGCAATCGACAACGCAAGATTGTACGAAAACATTCAAAATGTCTACCTGGCAACAGTAGATGTACTTGCAACAGCCATCGACGCAAAAGACCCATATACTCACGGACATTCAAGACGAGTTACAAATTATTCTGTCGCGATCGCTGAGGAAATGGGCATGGATGTTAAAGAAATCGAAAATATCAAATATGCCGGGCTTCTGCACGACGTTGGAAAAATAGGTATCAAAGACAGCATAATTGGAAAACCCGAAAGATTGACCGATGAAGAGTATATGATCATTAAAAGACATCCGGTAATCGGTGCGGAAATTCTTCGACCAGTTGATTTCCTCGCAGATAAAATTCCAGGAGTTCTTCATCACCATGAATATTTCGATGGAAGAGGCTATCCAGCGCACCTGACTGGGTCCACAATCCCTTTGATTGGCAGGATAATTTGCGTAGCCGATGCTTTTGATGCCATGACTTCAGACCGTCCCTACCGCAAAGGCCTTAACGTCAGCGTAGCAGTTGGCGAATTGAAAAAGTTTTCAGGTCGACAGTTCGATCCTTTCTGTGTTGATGCTTTTATGAAAGCATTTGACAAGAAAATTTTTCAATGGTTCGAAAAGGCCCCTGACTCTGAAGAACTTGTCCTAAAAAAGGAAGAAAAAGAAGAAAAGGCTGAAGCTCGAATTCATGCCGAAAAATATGAAAGTCAACCATACCCGCCGGCTTTTATCGTAAACAAGGAAGGCACTCAACCATTCCCCCCAGTCATCCCAGGAAACGAAAAAATTTCCGATGGCAAATCTCAGCCATCATCACAACCTTTCCCCCCAATCGAAAATAAAGAACGAAAATCCAATCCCGAAAACAAGGAATCCTGAGTTTTAGCCAAAAAGAAACTTTCGTTTTCCGCGAAATTTGTTCTGAATTTCAGATTTCCTTCATCCAAAAATTTAATTCCAACTTAATTTTTCCAACTATCAAAAATTCGCTTGTTTTGGAAAATCTTATTGGTTAATCTTTTACTATTTTTCCCCACAGAATTGGCTTTTTGAAGTTGAACTCGTACGAAGATTATTCTTTCGACGATAGGGGATTTATAACAGGGCCACTTAAATCGTTTGTAAAACTCATTATGTGAAATAGACTAATCGAACTACAATTTGCAACAAAGATTAAGCACGAACTTAGAAAAAAATTGAATTGGGCTTTTTAGGCATTTTTAGCTTCTGGTTCAGAAACCAGGGGAAGCACCAAAGTCACCATCAATCCTCCCTCTGGCAAATTTTCCGCAAAAACTTTCCCTCCAAGACGTTCTATTGACCTTTTTGTAATCGCCAAACCAAGGCCAATCCCGCCGGTCTTTCTTGACCGATCCTCCTCACAACGATAAAAGGGCTCAAAAATTCTTAACAAATTTTCGGGGCTCACTCCTCCACCTCTATCGCTCACCTTTATCAGGACTTTCTTCCCGTCTTTTAATCCTTCGATTGACAATGAGATCAGCACCGGGAAATCAGGAGGGGAAAATTTTAAAGCATTTCGAATAACATTCTCCAATGCACGGGAAAGCAATCCCTCCTTCCCCATTACCCATAACGAATCCTTTTCTGCATTCCGAAGTATTATTTTTTCATCTTGATTGCCAGCTTCAAATCTTGCATCAATCAAAATCTTTTCAACAAGTTTTGATAGATTGACTTCTTCCGGTTCAATATCCCAAGCTTTGTCTTCAAGCTTAGTTAAAGTAAGAATTTGTTTGATCAATTCCTCCAAACGATCAGTTTCCATTTCCAGACGGTCAAACATCTTTTCCTGGAAAACCGTGTTTTTTTTTCGAATCAGTTCCAGAGCCACTTTCATTCGAGCCAATGGAGAGCGTAATTCATGAGAAATCTCGTGAAACAACGTTTTCTGGCGTCCAATCATAATTTCAAGGTGTTCGGCCATTTCATTGAAATCAAGCGCCAGATCACCAAGTTCATCGTTTCGATTGCTCACTTTCGGAGAAACCCTAACTTGCAACTCTCCTTCAGAAAACCTTTTGCTGGCAGCGCGAAGTTCTAAAATCGGAGTGGCCAGAGATCGAGCAAGAAGTAAACACAAACTGGTAGTTACAAAGAGAAAAACTGCGAAAATAGCATAGGGAGAGGAAGCAATAAATAGCATTCTGACTCTTCGATCACGAGGAAAATCATGTGGAAAATCTTGTGCAACTACATAAGTTTTTCCTGATTTTGCAACAATCTTCTGAAAAAATACTTCTCTATTTGCAATCGTTTCAGATATCTCTGATTGCTTTTTTTTAAGAAATTCCTTGGAATGAGCAATAACCGCTTCATCACTCAAATGTCGGGGAGGGGAAAGCGGGAAACGCGTCATTTTCTCCGTATTAAATGATCTGGCTTGATTAAAAGACCTCGATGTACTGAAAACCATTTGCCCATCATCAGTCATCAACCAAACCCCTCTTGGACTAAAAATTTGACCAAGGGGTTGTATTTCCTCGGGGGTTGAGTGTTCCAGGAAATGAACTAGAATATTTCCCAGATTTCGAGTCATCGTTTCCAAAGAGCCTTTAAAAGGAGGATTCTCAGCTTCCTCTTGGAGAAAAAAAGCCGTTCCTACAAGTGCAATAACAACTACAAGAATCGTAAGCCAAAACCATAAAAAAATCTTTCGAAAGAACCGAAAACCGCTTTGCCAAAGGAACTTAGAGAATCCCTGGTCAGCAGGTTTGTTCATTGAAAGTGGCATAAAGATATCCAACTCCACGAATTGTTCTAATTCGCTCACTATTTCCCAAACGATGCCCAATTTTTTTTCGTAAATTACTGATATGCACATCCAAACTTCTATCATCGAATTCTAATCGGCGACCAAGAGCTTGTAACGCTAAATCCTGTCGTTGAACCACTTTTCCCGCAGAACGAAGCAATATTTCCAGAATCTGGAATTCAACTTCCGTCAGATCTACTGATTCCCCACAACGCCGAACGCTTCTTCCCGAAATGTGCATTTCCACGTCACCAACGGTCAAAATTTCTTCACCATCTCCAACTAATTGCTTATTGGAAATCCTACGAAAAATGGCTTTTATTCGTGCAACCAGTTCCCTCGGGTTGAATGGTTTTGGCAAATAATCATCAGCCCCCAATTCCAACCCGACAATCCGATCGATTTCATCGCCACGAGCCGTAAGCATGATTACCGGAACCTGCGACTGTTGCCGAATCTGCCGCAACACATCAAAACCATTTATCCCAGGAAGCATAACATCTAATATTAATAGTTCATAGGAGCCCTTGACGGCTTCTTTCAAGCCATCATCACCAGAAAGGCAAATTGTTACCGAAAATCCTTCCGAAGAAAGGTAAGTTTTTAATAATTCCCCCAGATCTTGATCATCATCGATTATCAAAATTTTTTGCATGGAATTCCTCCAAAACAATTTTAAAAAACATTTTCCAATTCCGAAAGAAATTTAAAAATACGAAACGGTTTCCGAATGCTATTTTCTAAAAATAGCCGAAACCATACCGTAACAATTCTCTCAATTATTATGATAATAAAGGATATCCTTTTCATTTCAAAAAAGGAATGTAAATTTTTGTTAAGAAAACTTAGAAAAATTAACAATTCTTTATTTTTTTTTATTTTTTTTGCATACCGTTTAATGAGCACTTGAGGTATGTTTTATTTTAGTTTAAATTTTAAGGAGAAAAAAATGTTACGAAAAATTCTCGCTTTGTTTTTCATGGTTTCCCTTTCCCTGATCACCGGGCAAAAACTCATGGCCCAACCAGAACCCGCTTTAGAAGGAGCACCCCATTTTGCCCCCCCAACGATGATGGGACATGGTGCTGGTGGTTGTTTCAAGCTTCTCGGAATGTTGAAAATGCTTGATGAACTTGCAATTACAGATGAACAGCTTTTAAAAATTCGCAAAGCATTCACATCACATCAAGAAAGTATTAAGCAAACCGGAAAAGCACTCATGGAAAGACGCAAAGCTTTTTTTTCAAACACAGCAAAACAAGGAAAAATTACAGATGAGGACATTAAATCATTGGTTGATTCTCAAGTTAATGATCAGAAATTAATGATGACAGCTCATCTTCAAATCCTCAAAGAAATTGGCGAAATATTAACCGAAGAACAGCGAAATGAGCTTATGGAATCAGGAATGTCCAAAAGGCACGGCTTTTTCGAAAAAGGGCACATGGGTTTTATGAAGGGTGCTCATCATCATGATTCCCCGGTACCCCAAGAAGGGCCAGTTCCTGAGAAAAAATAAACTGTTAATAGCATCTTCTCAATAACTGGGTCCAAAAGCTTAGCTTACGAACAAATTGAAGAAAATTTGCAACGTAGCAAATGAAAAATACCTTTGCAAGTAAGCTAAGTTTAAGAAGAAGCTTGATCTTAAAAAGTTTATCTTTTGAGAACAAGACTACTTCGGCGAACAAGTGCAGGTGCTCAGAAGACTATTTTCCTGCAAAAGCCTAAATTCCAGAGAAATTGAACCGATGCCAAGACATTCGTTTTATCGACTGCATTGCCCTCCACCTATGCATTGGCTTCTATTTCGTGCATAGGTTTTTTTTACGAAACTCTCTTGTATTTTATTCAATAAAATGTTAAATACAACCTCAAAATGTGTCATCTCAAAAATGATGATTCAGAGAACCAGTATTATTATCCAAGCAATCCTTCATTGAATCAATACAATGAATGTAATACTTAAAATTCTAATTTAGTAAAGGATGGAATTATGAAGAAATTTTATTTATTGTGTCTGTTTTTGTTGGCAATTTCACCGGCGTGGGCCATTTTTTGTCAATATTGTGGAAAGCAGGCGACAAATGATGCAAAGTTTTGCCCAGCATGTGGAAAACCATTAGGAGCTGTAACTAGAGAACCAGTCCCTTCCCCTCAAATTCCAATTCCTCAGAGCCAAGTATCATTTGTACCACCTGCAGCAGTTCCTATTTCTCAAACTCCAACATATTCAGTCAATGACTCCATTTTGGAGAACTATAGCCCTATTGACAAATTCGAAATGTTCCTCACTTCTTCAAATCATTCCAGCGTAATTGGAGTATCTAGTGAATACCAAAAAAAGGCAAAAGGAAATCTTCAAAGAATTGAATATCAAATTCCCCAATTCAATCCAACTCTGAAAAAACTTCACGAGTTATATTTAAAGAAATTTGATCTTCTTGAGAAATACATTGAACTTTGGAATCAAAGCATTCATGGCCCATACAAGGTTCAAGCAATGGCACAAAAAGATAAACTCCTGTTTTTGCTTTCAAGAGTAGACGAAATGATCATGTTGATCAAAGACAATAGAGAAGACCCTTCCATTCTTCTACGAGTTAATGATATGGAAAAAGAAACCGAATACTGCACGAGGGAATATTTTATAACCTCACCTTTTTTGATGATTGATGGGCACAGAATTCCTAAAAATCATCCTATCTGGGTCATCGAAATGAAAGATAATTCTGCGAAAGTCTTACACATGAGTGAAATAGGCCATCCCACACCAATTTCCGGATGGATCTCAATCTACGATCTTGAAAATCGCACATCCTGGAAACCTTTTGCTTCGCAGGCTGTTTACCCAGTTCCACCGCAAACTGTAGTAGTTGAAAGGCATCCGGCCCCAACAGGATTAGTGGTTATTGAAGATCGTTGGGGAAGACATTACAGACATCGCAGACCAGGAATTGTTATAAGTGGAACTTTTTGGGGACATTGAATCTTTACGAACTTCCAACTTTTTTAAAAAATCAACCTTAATCAATAACTCGGGAGAGTGTGGTTAGCACCCCCCCCCGAGTTATTGACTTAATATTATAGCCCTCTAGGCGCCCCTGGTGCTCTTTTAGACTCAAGTTGAATTCTTTCAACCATTTTACTTGCATAGATACTTTGCTGGCTTTTCGGGTCGCAAATTTTAAGTAAGGCCTCAAAAACTGCCAATGCTTCACGATAAGCTCTCCGTCTATAAAAAACCATCCCCAGATTGATTTTTAAAACAGGATCACGTGGTTCAAATGTGGAAGCCATATGATAAGCTTTGGTAGCCTCAATGAGTTTTCCGGTTTTATAGTACATATTTCCAAGCGCGGAATATACTCCTGCTGATTTCGGATGAATTTTCAACGCGGCAAGGAAAGACTTTTCCGCATCAGCCATTGCTCCAAGCTTCATTTGATTCAACCCTCCCTGGAAATATCTGGTGAACATCTCCTGTCTTCTACGTCCCGCCGAAAGTTTTTCCTCCAACGAAGCATATTCTTCAGGCTTCAAAAGCAGTTTGAGGGAATTTAAGGCTTCACGTTTTACCAACACGTCCGTCTCACGTAAAAGGTCTATTAATGGGCCTTTAGAATCAGGTGATTTCAGAATTCCAAGTGCTTTAATTGCGATACGACGCTCTTCCCATGATTTATCGGGCTTTATCATTTCGAGAAAATCAGGCAAAATCGCGGGATTTCCAATTTTTGCCAAAGAATCGATATAAGCCATTTTCGCTCCGCTTTCTTTTTCCTTTAAAAATCTCTCTTTTAACTGCTTGAAACTTTCCGGATGGCCTATTTCACCGAGAGTCTTGATTATGGGAATTTTGAGATCCAGGGTGTCTTCATCAAGTATTCTTATAAGTTCGGATACAGCCCGTTTTACTTTCATTCTTCCCAAAATTTCGATAACCTGATATTTCATTGTCCAGGATTCCCTGGAAAGAGCGGTAAGTAGTGCTGGGACCGACTTAGGGTCACCGATAGAACCGAGCGATTTTGCCGCAGAAAGCGCTAGATCTTCGTCTTCATCTTCAAGCGCAATCATCAAGTCATCAATGGCTATCGAGTTTCCGAGCATTCCAAGAGCTTCAGCTGCAGCAGCTCTTGCAGGCCAATATTCGTCTTTCAAATGGAGAAGAATGTCTTCAGCATCTGCAAATTGCCCTATTTTGGAAAGCACCAAAAGAGCTTGTCGACGAACTTCGTTGGCCTTGCTCTCCAATAAAAGTTTGACCGGTTTTCTAGCATCCAATGGAAATCCTGCAATAGCTCTTCTAAGCCAATAATTAACGTGATCATCATACTTTCCAAGACTCTGACAAAGTTTGGGGATTACCTGATCTGCGGGGAGATTATGGATTGCAGCTACTACACTTTCCAGACGCCTTCGATTTTCACTCTTCAGAAGAGTTATCAGATCCTCAAAAATACCGATTCCATAGTTTCCAATCGCTTTTTGAGCTGCTGCTCTAATTGCAGTGGACGAGTCTTCCAGAGCTTTAAACAAAAGAGGAAGTGAAATAGTCGAACCGATCGTTCCTAGGGTTTGTAGAACCCAATATCTGATTTCCGAATCTCCTTCGGTTGCCAAATTTGTTAACTCAAGAAGTGCCTCGTCTCCAAATTTAGCAAGAATTTGGGAAGCCGTTCTCCTTATACTCCAGGAACGATCTTTCAGCAGCTTCACTATTGGCTTGAATGCTTTCTGAGGACGCAATTCACCTAAAGTTCTGAGTGTCCAATATCTGACATCTTCATCGATGGACTCAAGAGACTTTATCAAATGCGAAACAGCCTCTTCACCACATTTTACTATTCCCTGATGGGCTTCCCTCCTGACCTCCCAGGATGGGTCAAGAAATCGCTCAATAAGTACTGGAACAAGCTCTCCAAGTCTGAAATCTCCAATCGCCTGAGCAGCAGCCAGCCTAATTTCACTCTCCGGATCGAGAAGAGCCTTTTTTATCTCCGGCAAGGCCGACGTTTCGCGAAGTTGACCCATTATTTTTATTGCCCAGAATCTTCTTTCCTTATCCTGGCCTTCAAGAGCTCTGAGAAGTGGAGCAATACTTTCACTGCCCATTTCAGCCAACGCTCTACCGGCAAGAGATCGGCCCATCCAAAATTCGTTGGATAGCGAATCGATAAGAAACGGAATGGAATGGGATCCAAAATCTTTCAAAATATCGAAAATAACATCTCTTACTTGATCCGAACTTTCAGAGAGAGCTTCAAAAAGTTTGTTCACAACACTTGGATCACCAATTTCACGAAGCGCTTTCAGGCATGCAATCCGGACTCCGATGTTTTCATCGTTCAAATGTTGAAGAAGGTCTTCAATATAAGTTCTTTCCTTTAGCTTACCGAGGGAAACTGCGGCCCAAAATCGGACATTCGAATCGGGTTCACGCAGCGCGGATCGTAAATATTCAGCAGCTTTCGCGCCAATTCTTCCAAGAGCAATGCAAGCTCTTCGTCTGACTTTCCAATAGCGATCACCAAATGACTTTATCAGATGAGAAATACCGGTGCCTGGAAACTTAGCAAGCGACCTCGCTGCCATATCTGCAACATCATCCTTGGTATCATGAAGCAATTCAATCAAAATTTTTATTGACTCGGGGGTTTCAAGATTTCCAAGCGAATGTGCAACTCTCAACCTCACATCAGCAGAACGATCTGTTGAGAGCGGAAAAAGTATTTCAGGAAGATTCGAAGGAGAGCAATTTCCAAGGGCTTCGACCGTGGCACATCTGACTTCCTTCGAACGATCATTCAGCATCTTACGAAGTTGTTCGGTTACCAAGTCCGCTTTGAGTTTCCCCAAACCCTTTACTGCTTTTAATCTCTTTGATATCAACGTTGAATGTAGATCAGTGACTAGATCTTCAAAATCCTGCTGCACCTCTTTTCCCCCTTTTGGACATTGACCTATCGCCATTTCATCCCAATAATCCTGCTCTAAAACCTAATTTATTAGGATAATATTATTTTTCTAAAAATTTATTATTGTGATTATATCATGATTCAAGTAAAATTTCCCTGTTGCTTCCGGGCAAAGTTGGGAATACAATTTTCTTATAATAATTTTCGAGGGAGGGAATTATGCGTATTCGACTTTTTTTTGTAATTATGTTAATTGCTCTGACTTCACAAGCTTTTGCACAAGATCTTTCCGAAGTGGTGGCATCAGGAACACCGCTAATTACTATGAAAACAGTAAACAATCACTTGCGACTTATGGAGTATGCCCTTGGAACTCGTCTAACAACCGCTCAAAAAGAAATTTTTCTTAACAGTGTAAAAACTGAGTGCTCCCAAATGGAACCTGATGAAAAAAAAGCTTTTATGGAGGCTGATATTCTCGTTGCTTCCATGACAACCATGTCCCGTGATCAACTTGAAGTAGTCCGAAATGTCCTTAAATCAGATTTTGAAGAAAACGTAGGGCAAGGGCCATCTGATCCGGCTGCTCAACTTTTTACTTCCGTAGTGAACTCAGTTTCCAAAGTTGTAGCTTCTACTGCCTCTGAAAGTTTATCTCTCCAGGCTCTTGAAGCATTTGCCGAGTACATCGGATATTGCAGAAATCTAGCGGGAGGAGACAAGAAACTTTCTCAAGCTGAAAGAGATTCTCTTCAAAAATATGTTACAGCTTCATATGAGAAATGGCCGCTCGAAAGACGCGTTTCCCTTTCTGATTTCGATGGAAAGTGGCACATGATCAAAACAGCTTTAAAGTTCGGGAAAAAAGAAAAAATTGACGCCTGGACCAGTAAACTTTCCGAAATTTTTAAAGGAACTGTCAATCTTGAATTTTCCGACACTTCAATTGACAAAATGATTTTAGGAAGTCTATGGACTGAAATGACTGATGTTGCTATCGAATTAGGCGAGAATGCCTTAGGTTGGACAGCCACTCCCACGGGCTTAATCTGGTAAACACCCATGGAGCGCCATGAAATGAACAATTTTTTCCAACAAACAAAATGGTATATCAAGGAAAATGATGGATTCACAGCCCTTGATAGCTCTTACGAAATATTGGATTTCGAAAATCGCCGCACAATTCTTGGAAAAGCTCGCCAAGAAAGTTGTGTAGGCCACAAAATTTTAAAAATGTTTTTTGACAATATCTTCCTTCCTTTTAAAATATGCGTAGAAGATAGTTCAGGTTGTTCCAAACTTCTCATTAAACGAGAAGGCAGTGCTTTTATTTGGCCAATTGAAATTTTCGATGGAGAAGGCAAAAAAATCTGTGCTTTCAAGCAAAGTTTTTTGTGCCTGAAGAAAAGAATAGAGGTATTGGATTCATCAGCAAATCTAATTGGAGAAATTATTTCAGAAGATTGGGCTGCAAAGAAATTGGCCTATTTCGATAAAAAGGAAGGAAAAGTCGGAACAATCAAACATTTCCTCAAGGGAGTTTCCCGCGAAATGTTTACTGCTTCGGATGACTGGGTTGTTGAGTTCACAGGGCAAAAGCCTGAAATGGTGCCTGTTTTGCTTGCCGGAGCAATTGTTGTAGATATGCTGTACCATGAAGCCTAATTATTTTGGAAACAAGCCTTGACGGTTTGAAGAAAAAATAGCTACAATAAAAAAGTAGATCTCTTCGGTCTAGGAAAATTATTTTACCGGGAGGCAGTATGAAGTATCATAAGACAAATAAGTTGGGACTAAAATTATTCTTTTTGTTCCTCGTTTTCCAAAGCTTTAATTTCCTTTACGCAGCAAGTCCGATAGTATTCTTCGATAACGGCCATGCCCAAACAGCTGGAAATGCCGATTGGACAATAAATGGTGCATATTCAGAATTCGCTGATGTTTTCAAAAATCAAGGCTGCGATGTCCGCTCACTTTCCCAAATGAATTCTAAAGACCTTTCCCAAGCAACTATATTGGTTCTCCCTGAGCCAAATTCCGCTTATTCCACCGATGAGCAAAATGCAATTGTTGATTTTGCAAATAAAGGTGGATGCCTCTTTTTAATCGCCGATCATGATGGCTCAGACAGAAATGGTGACGGAATTGATTCAGTTGGAGTGTTTAACCAATTTGCTTCCAAACTAGGTATCCAATTTAATAAAAAATATTTTTCTGAAGCTCCTGTAACTGGTCCGGTTATTAAATCGGTTATCACCGATGGAGTCACTGCCGTAGGTAACTGGGGCTCTACAAGTGTTGCAGGTTTGGCCCCCTCAGCAATTGCACATATCCGTGTCAGTGCAAAAAATGGGGGAGGAGCATACATAATTACTAATGAACTTCCTGGCGGTGGTAAAGTTGTAGCAATGGGTGATAGTTCTCCCTTTGACGATGGAACGGGGGCCCCTGGCAAACAGCTCCACAATGGCTTCACCAATCCAGCCTATTCCCACAAAAAACTCGCCGAAAATTGTGTAAAATGGTTTCTTACTAAACGGCCTTCATTTACCCCTCAAGCCTGTTACGATTCGATTAAATCAGATTATCTGAATGTTAGTTCGACGAATTTAACTGATTACACTAATCCAATTGACAAAAGCGACGTTCTTAATCAACTTCAAACTAACCTTTTATCACTCATCGATAAAAATCACCAGTTAGCCACTAAATTGAGTGCAGATGCAGCAAACAATGAAAGTCTATCGGATTTGAATAAAAAAGCACAAGAAGTTGTTAGCTTTTCGGTATTGCATAAAGAAACCAAATAATTAAGTTAGTTTCATTTTAATAAAAAAGCGCCAATTTGGCGCTTTTTTATTTCCGTCTTTTAGCCGGTCTGTAGCAAAATCTGTCCAATCTGGGCTGCGTTGAACAGACCATTTTAAGTAGATTTTACTCACCCCTCCAATAGAAGCTCTTGAAAAATAAAAATCGCAAGGGAACCAAAAACAGTTTCCTGAAATATACATGGATACGAGGTCAAATTTTTTTTAGGGTACCAGAAAAATCCTTTTTTGTTATTTTTCAACAATCTCATTGTACAAGCGAGGATGAAAACCTGACTTTCCTTATAGAAAAAAGATTGCTTATACCAATCACAACTAATCCGTTCGCATCACAAAAAACTTATTTTTAAGCAAAATAAGAGGAGTCGTTGACTAAGGTGGAAAAAATGCAATTTCATGGATTGTCAGAATTATTTTCTGGATGCTTAAAGCGTTTCCCTCTCACAAACTGAATCCTGGTTAAAGTAGATCTGAAGCAGGAAATAGCACTAACGAACGAGAAAATTGGAATTGGTATTACCCCGGCGGCGTAGCGGGGAAGCTGTGAAAAATTAGGATCACTCTTAAAAGTACAACACCCAAGAACTCCGCCAAAAATCGTTTGTGATATTTCACACTTGGGTTTTATTTCCATTTTCAAATTTCCAATTCCCGAGGATATAGTCTTGAGACCATTTTCCCAAAGCCTGAAATCGTGAACTCGTTTGGATGAGATTCCTGCCTTTACTTTTGGATTATTTGATCTCAAAACAAAATTCGGGCTGAAAACTATTTAATCTCTCCGAAATCAGCTTTTGAAGCTGAGCAATTGAAGAAAATGAAGTTTGCGACAACAGGAATTATGATTTTTGGTATTTTTTCACACCTTCTGGCTGTATGGTTTCAACTGGCAAAAGAAACATTACATTACACTACAAACAAACCCCCGAAGTAATTACTTCGGGGGTTTGTTTGCAATACTGCTATTTAATTTACTTTAAAGCAACCTTTGCACCGGCTTCTTCGAGTTTCTTCTTCATGCCTTCAGCATCAGCTTTGGGCATAGCATCCTTCACGACTTTGGGAGCACCATCAACTAAATCTTTGGCTTCTTTGAGGCCAAGTCCGGTTAATTCACGAACGACCTTGATTACATTGATTTTATTGGCACCACAATTTTCAAGCACTACATCAAATTCGGTTTTCTCAGCAGCAGCTGGAGCTGCGGCAGTTGGTGCAGCCATCATAGCCATTGGGGCAGCAGCAGTAACGCCAAACTTGTCTTCCAAAGCTTTTACAAGTTCGGAAAGCTCAAGTACAGTCATCTTTTCGATGGCTTCCATAATTTGTTCTTTAGACATTTTTATTACTCCTAAATTATTTTTTTTAAATTTCTTTTAAAAAGGATCAAGCAGCCTTTTCTTTTTTGTCTTTAATTGCCTGCAAAGCATAAGCAAGTTTCCGGATTGGACCTTGTACCACGGAAACCATGTTCCGCATTGGCCCTTGCATAACAGAAAGCATCTGGGAAAGAATGATTTCTCGTGAAGGAAGTTTGGACAGTTTCTCTAGTTCAGTTGCACTAAGAATTTTGTCTCCCAAAAGACCACATTTAAATTTGAGAGCCTTGGTTTTATCCGCAAAATCAAAAAGAACTTTTACGGGAGCAACTGGATCTTTATAACCAAAGGTTAAAAAAGTTGATCCTGCAAGAAACTTACATAAGCCTTCGTGTTTAAGATCTTTCATCACTCTCTTAAGCAGAGTGTTCTTTACGACCCTGGCCTCATCACCAACTCCACGGATGTTTTTCCTCAGAAGATTAATTTCTTCAACGGAAATTCCATCGCAGGTAGAAAGGACAAGTACTTTAGCTTTTTTAACTTTTTCTGAAAACTCAGCAATGTATTTTACTTTCTTCGAATAATCTACCATAGTTTTCACCTCCTTTTTCGGATTTTAAAACATCGAAAAAAAAACTTTCGGTTCTATACCGAAAGTTTTTTTAATTACTTTTTCTTTCGGTCTATGCAGGCCGGTTTTAACCGATTAACATAAATGACCTGCGGTCTCTGACCTATTAATTAGCAAATAGAATTTTATACAGCTGTTTTTTCAACGGTAGCCCGTGCTAGGTTCGGATCAACAGTGTATCCGGGACCCATAGTTGAGCTTACTGTGATTCCTTTAATATATGTTCCCTTGGCACCAGCGGGTTTAGCCTTCAATATTGCTGCGAATAAAGCCATAAAGTTCTCTGTCAGCTTTTGGGGGCCAAACGATGCTTTACCAAGTATCGAATGGATGATGCCGGCTTTTTCAACGCGATACTGAACCTTACCAGATTTCAGTTCCTGTACAACTTTTCCGATATCCATCGTAACCGTTCCAACTTTGGGGTTGGGCATAAGATTGCGAGGACCAAGAATTCGACCTAATTTTCCGACGAATTTCATCATATCGGGCGTTGCAACAGCTGCGTCAAAATCAGTCCAGCCTCCCTCGATTTTGGCGGTCAAATCCTGAGCGCCAACGAAGTCTGCTCCTGCGGCTTCTGCTTCCTTGGCTTTTTCACCGGCTGCAAAAACAACAACTCGGGTAACTTTTCCCACGCCGTGTGGGAGAACAACGCTGTTCCTTAACTGCTGATCAGCATATTTCGGGTCAAGGCAAGTGCGAATTGCAATGTCAATAGTTTCATCAAATTTCGCAGTGGCAGTAGCTTTCACATTTTTAAAAGCTTCTTCAGGAGTATAACTCTTTTGAGTAGAGTGCTCTGTCAAAGCTTTATTGAACCGCTTAGAGTGTTTCGGCATTTGCATATCCTCCTTTCGTCAAATTTCAAAATAGAATTTAAGAAAACTGATTTCCAAAACCGTTAGTACAATTAATCAACAACTTCCATTCCCATACTTCGGGCGCTTCCTTTAACCATTGACATAGCTGCATCAAGGCTGCCTGCAGTCAAGTCAGACATTTTTTTCTGAGCAATTTCTTTAACCTGCGCTGAATTGACTTTTCCAAGTTTTGTTCGCCCTGGAGTTGCTGAACCTTTATCGATCTTTGCGGCTTTCTTCAAAAGATAGGCCATTGGTGGCGTTTTGGTGATGAAAGTATAAGACCGATCACTGTAAACGGTGATAACGACTGGTATAATCGCATCACCCTCTTTTTGAGTCCGGGCGTTAAACGTTTTGCAAAAATCCATAATGTTAACGCCATGTTGCCCCAAAGCAGGACCTACTGGGGGAGCCGGATTTGCTTTTCCGGCGGGAATTTGAAGCTTTACAAATGCGGTGATCTTTTTTGCCATGGTAAATCTCCTGTCTAGGCTTCTTCAAGTTGAATCAGATCAACTTCAATAGCCGTATCACGTCCAAATATAAAAACCAAAACCTTGGCTTTTCTCTTTTCCTGGTTGATTTCCTTGATCACTCCAATGAAATCAGTAAACGGGCCATCAATTATCTTAACTGTTTGTCCTTCAGTAAACCCGAGCGGAGTAAGCGCTGCTGATCTTTGCGGCCCTAATCCGGCGGCTCTTAGAACATTTTGAACTTCCTTATCATGCAATGGAGTCGGTTTATCTCCCAAACCGACAAAACCGGTTACTCCTGGTGTATTTTTTACTACCGTCCATGTATCATCATCAAGATCCATTTGGACTAGGACATACCCCGGATATATTTTCCTGGTTTGGGTAACCCGCTCTCCGTCTTGAACTCGCTCTTGGTTTTCAGTTGGGACTAAAACTTTAAAAATCCGATCTTTCTTTCCAAGCAATTCGGTTCGATGTTCCAGGTTCTTTTTTACCTTGTATTCTGAGCCGGAGTGGGTATGAACGACATACCATTTTGCTTTTGAAATATCAATAGACACGGGAACGCCTCTACATCCTTCCGCCGATAATGAGCTTCAGAACTTCTCCGAGAAGAAGGTCCATTGCACCTATAAATAAACCGATTCCAAATGAAGAAACAATAACCACCCAAGTGGCTTGTTTGATCATATCGAATCCGGGCCACACTACTCGGCCTTTTCCGGGCCGAACTTCGTTCCAGACATCACTCAAGTACTTTACAAAATCTTTATATGTTGATCTTATTTTTTCCATGCGCTCCCACCTGGTACTTTGCGTTTCAACAGGCCAGGAGGGAATCGAACCCCCAACCCCCGGTTTTGGAGACCGGTGCTCTACCAATTGAGCTACTGGCCTAGAAAATCACTTGCCCTCTTTGTGCGGGGTGTGCTTCTTATCGTGTGAACAGTATTTCTTGAGCTCGATCCTGTCAGGATCATTTCTGCGATTCTTCATTGTAGAATAGTTCTTACGTTTACAAACTGTGCAAACCAATGTAATTTGTTCTCTCATATACCACCTCCAGCATTTTGCGCCGGCATTTCGATAATAAGGGGAGCGGTATTACCCCGCCCCCCCAATGAATTACTAATTATTTAACTTCAGGAAGGATGTCGGTAACAACCCCTGCACCAACGGTGTGTCCACCTTCACGAATGGCAAATCGCAATTCCTTTTCACAAGCAATTGGAGTTATCAATTCGCAAATCAAATCTACACGGTCCCCTGGCATAACCATTTCTCGTCCCTCGGGAAGAGTGGCAACACCTGTGACATCGGTAGTTCGGAAGTAGAATTGGGGTCTGTATCCAGTGAAGAACGGAGTGTGACGTCCACCCTCTTCTTTTGACAGAATATAAACTGATGCTTTGAATCTCTTGTGGGGAGTAATGCTTTTGGGTTTAGCAAGAACCATTCCACGTTCGACATCTTTCTTTTCAATTCCTCTGAGGAGTACGCCGATATTGTCGCCAGCCTGGCCTTGATCAAGCAATTTTCTGAACATTTCAACACCTGTGCAGACTGTAGCTTTGGGCTCATCCATTAAACCAACGATTTCAATTGGCTCACCAACTTTTACGATTCCACGTTCACAACGTCCGGTAACAACAGTTCCGCGACCAGTGATTGTGAAAACATCTTCGATTGGCATCAAGAAAGGTTTATCAAGAGCGCGCTGTGGTTCAGGAATATATTCATCAAGAGTCTTGAGAAGCAGCTTAATGCATTCAGCTGCCGGGCCTTCACCACCGGCTTCCATTGCTTTCAATGCACTTCCGCGAATGATTGGAGTTTTATCCCCAGGAAATTCATATTTATTGAGAAGATCACGAACTTCAAGTTCAACCAAATCAAGCAGTTCAGGATCATCAACCATGTCGCATTTGTTCAGAAATACAACAATAAAAGGAACGCCAACTTGTCTTGCGAGAAGAACGTGCTCCTTGGTCTGAGGCATTGGACCATCAGCAGCAGAAACGACCAGAATCGCGCCGTCCATCTGGGCAGCACCAGTGATCATGTTCTTAATATAATCAGCATGGCCCGGACAATCAACGTGGGCATAATGTCGCTTATCTGACTCATATTCAACATGGCAAGTATTGATCGTAATTCCTCGCGCTTTTTCTTCGGGCGCAGAATCGATCTGATCATAAGCCATAGCCTTTGCTCTCCCAAGTTTGGAAGCGCTGAGCGTAATGGCCGATGTCAAGGTCGTTTTGCCGTGATCAATGTGACCTATTGTTCCTACGTTTACGTGGGGCTTTGTTCTAACAAAAGTTTCCTTAGCCATGTGGGCCTCCTGATTTTTTTTAGCGATAAAAATAAAAGCCCGCGACCGGGATTGAACCGGTGACCTCTTGCTTACCATGCAAGTGCTCTACCGCCTGAGCTACACGGGCAAACACATTGGAGAGGGATGGATTCGAACCACCGTAGGCGTCAGCCAACAGATTTACAGTCTGCCCCCTTTAGCCACTCGGGCACCTCTCCGCAATTCTCACTCAAGCCGACGAAGGGACTCGAACCCGCAACCTGCTGATTACAAATCAGCTGCTCTGCCAATTGAGCTACGCCGGCATAAAAATTTTATTGCGAATAATCGTATACTGCAACCGTATTTGTGAATTATATGGGAAAATCCTCTCCAAGTCAACTATTTTTTTTGCAAAATTTTATTTATTTTCAAACCCGAACTTCCTCTGTATTTCAAATAAAGCGATGGCAACACTGACAGAAACATTTAACGATGGGGTACACCCTAAGAGCGGAATTCTAACCGTTTCGTCACACACACTTTTTACTCGGCTCCCAAGGCCAACGTCCTCGCCACCTGCAACTAGTACCACTTTCTCAGGATACTCAAACTCGTCGTATCTTTTTGGAGATGCCTCTGATAATCCCACGATCCAGAAATTTTCAGCTTTCAACTTTTCCAGGGTGTCACCTAAGTTTACCACCTTTATAATCGGAAGGGAAAATGCCGCACCCTGTGACGTCGAAATTGCCCACTCTGTTACTCCTGCCGAGCGTCTTTCCGGAATGATTACTCCTGCTGCTCCAGCGGCTTCTGCTGTCCGAATTATTGCTCCGAGATTTCGCGGATCCTCGACGTTATTAAGAGCACACAAAACCACTCTCTTTTTTGCTCGTACACTATCAAGAACCGCATCAAGAGTTTTATACTGGAATTCTTTTATCAGTGCCGCACAGCCCTGACATTTTCCTCCGGATTTTTGCTCCAGCAATTCACTCGAAATTGCTTCAATCTGAATTTTTCTCTTTTCCGCAACAAGCCTTATATCATTAATCAACCCACCAGTTGCATTCGCTCCCAGGAAAATCCGGGTTATCTGCTGGTCAGATTTTAAAACCGAAAAAACCTCATGTCGTCCCCGGACCCAAAGAGATGTCTGCTCGGGATTCGATTGTCTACTCGGATGCCCCTTCTGGGGTGGAACTTTCTTGCCGTGATAATGTTCTTTCATTGTTTTCTTCCATACACCATTTAAATAATTCCGCCAATCTTTCATGACGGCCAGTCAAAAAAAGGTATCCCACCCAGGCTTCAAAAGCCGTGCTTCTTGCATACTCCACCCGGCTAAACCCTGCGTGGGGACGATTGGGAAGCTTGGCATTCCGCCAACTTTTCAAGAGACCAACTTCATACGGTGATACTTTTTCGATCAGCTTTGAAAAAAAATCTGCTTGACTGCTCCCGCAGACCATCTGGCTAACAGTGAGATGCTGCATTTTTGCAGTCTCACTCGTCGGTCCCATATTTCTGATCCGCATTCCGACCTCAAAAATACTGTCCCCCAAATAGGCCAGCATTCGAGCTGGAAGCTTTATCACTTCAGCCTCTTGCCAGGGAGTTTCGAGCAGAAATTTATATTTATCAGAAACCATTTTTATTTTGTGAATTTTCCTACTCTCTGGAGGTTCTCTAATTGCTGGACTCATTTTCGGCCGCAACCCAGAACCTCCAAAAACAAATCAACGATTCGGGGTGAGATTTTTGATTACCTCAAAGTTCCTTTAATTTTATACACCCCTAACCATCGAGAAAACACGAGTTTCCTTTAATTCCGCCGCCATCTGGCACCTTCTCGAGTATCTTCAATTATCAAACCAGCTTCTTTTACTTTATCCCTAATTTTGTCTGCAAGATCAAATCTCTTCGAAGCTTTCATTTCTTTTCTGATTTCGATAATGAGATCCATCAATGGGGCGACATTTAAATCGCTATTGACATTATTGCACTGAGGGATAATTCCAAGAACATCCTTTCCCCAAAAATTCAAAACCCGCAAAACCTCATTTGCAGAATCAGAAGAAATCGCTCTGCCAATTGTGACCCTATTAATATCAGTAACAAAGCTATATAAAAGACCTATGGCTCCAGGGGTGTCGAGATCATCATCCAAGGCTTCACCAATTTCCCGATCTGCTTTTGAGGCTATTTCAAGAATCTCGTGGTCAGGTTTCGCAGAAGTCAGTTTTCCCTCGACTACAGTTGAAAGCGAGGAAACTAAAGCGGAAAGTCGGTTCAATCCAGTGGAAGCTGCCGTAATAGCTTCCTCAGTATAATTTGCCGGCGACCGATAATGTGTTGTCAAAACAAAAGCCCGGATTGCTTCAGCTGAATGTCTGGAAAGAAGATCTTCGCAAGTCTTAAAGTTTCCAAGCGATTTTCCCATTTTTACACCGTCTACTGTTACCATGTTGTTATGAATCCAGTAATTGGCAAACGGCTTTTCTGTTAAGCATTCGCCCTGCGCAATTTCACACTCATGGTGAGGAAAACTGTTTTCCAATCCCCCTCCGTGAATATCAAATGTTTCACCCAGATATTTTATGCTCATTACAGAGCATTCAATGTGCCAACCCGGGTAACCCGGTCCCCACGGAGAATTCCAACGCAATATGTGATTCGGCTCAGCTTTTTTCCAAAGCGCAAAATCCCTTGGATCACGTTTATCTGATCTTGATTCGACACGCCCGCTCTCCCTTTGATCGTCAAGGTGCCGCCCTGAGAGCTTCCCGTATGATGGAAAAGTTTTAACTTCAAAATAAACGTTTCCATCCTTTTCATACGCATGCGCCTTTTCAATCAACTTTGCAACAGCCTCAATCTGTTCTCCGATGTGTTGAGTCGCTCTTACGTAAAAATTCGGAGGAGCGATTTTCAACCTTCCCATGTCCTGGAAATATTGGAACATGTATTTATCAACGATCTCAAAAGGATGAACCTGATCGATTCTTGCTTGTTTCTGAATCTTGTCTTCACCGGCATCCGCATCATCAGTTAAATGCCCAACATCTGTTATATTCTGAACGTATCTTACTTTGTTTCCACGGGCCCGCAAGTGTTTAACCAGAACGTCAAAAGAAATATAGCTCTTTGCATGCCCCAAATGGGGAGGGCCATAAACAGTAGGGCCACAGACATATATCCCCACGTGGCCCGGAACCAATGGTTTAAATTCTTCTTTAGATCTCGTTAAAGTGTTATATAAAAATATTGACATTTTTGCTCTCCCAGTATTCAGAAAAAATGAGGAAATATTATAGCACTTTTCTTGAATGACAGAAAGTATTAATATGCACTTCATCAACAAAAGGTAAATTCGTATTGACATAGGCAAATAACCATACAATTCAAAAAATTGGCGAAAAATTATTTTTCCCCAATTTTCTGCACTAGCGTTGGTTCTGGTTTATAAGTCAAGTATTTTTACTCTTTTTCGCTGATGCACTTCAAGTAATTCCAGGGAGGAAGATAGCTACAAAAATTAAATTCGTATTGACATTGGCAATTAACCAGTAATTCAAAAAAAACTTCGCGAGACAATATTTTTTCCGAATTTTCTGCGCTTTTGTTGATTTAGTCTTAGAAGTCAAGCATTTTTCCAATTTCTTGCTGGGAACAAGATAGCAAATTCGCACTTTAATCACCATTTGAAGCTGAATAAGAAAGAACGGTTAAAAAATCTATATTAAGGGCAAAAGAATTGTTTAAATTTATCGGACCTTTTGCCTAGTGAGACTTCCCAAAAAAGGCCCTAAAAAAAAATGAATGTGCCGTTGGGACGACACATTGAAAGGGAGTTAGGGATTGGTTGTCCATTCAGAATGGATTTCTGGAAACTTTCTTTTTCCAGAATTCTATTTCTGAATTTCATAAGTTAAATCGGCATAATTTTTTTTTGACTTTAGCTTTTTTTATTCTTTATTGACAATTTTTGATGTATTGTTTAAGAATCATGTATTAACAGTCAAGGAGGATTTCCAAAAAATGTGGCAAAGCAATACCCTCAAAGGGCTGGATGAAGCAATCTCTGAACTTCATAAAACAATAGAATCTTTACCCGAAAGCAGTACCAAAAAGGGTCTTTTAAACCGATTTGGAAAGCTTAACAAAGTTCGGGAAAAACTGGAACCTACTCACTCACCCCAGATTCAAAAGAAAATAGCCCATTCACTCCTGCTTTTAGCCGCCATTTTTTTTCTTTTTGCGTTAATTTGGCAGTTTAGAAAATCTTTTTTTTCCACAAAGTGAGGCTTTGTTAATATGAGTAAAAAATGCTCAATTTCTTATGGCATTCTTACATTTTGTTTTTTGTGGCTACTTACTATTTTACCATCTTACTCTGATCAAACAGCTTCTTCTGCCAGTCAAACCTCTATTGAAAGAAATCAAATAGCTACCCTCACTACTACCCAGGTTAACTCTGACGAGCAAACCAACCCTGATGATCAAGCAGCCTCCTCCCCAAAAAGAATCACTAAATTTGGAAAGGTTGAACAATCATGGGGATTAAGATATTTTCATTCAAGTGGCTATGTGGATTTTGTCGAACCCAGAATTTCTTTTATAAAGAAAAAAGCTCAGCAATCTGAAACTATTGAATACGGCTGGAGACCAATGTTAATCCAGAACATGCCCAACAAGGAGCGTATCGACCGAGTTCAATTCACCTTCAACCATTATTTTTTCACTTCTCCCAAGAAAAACGTTTTTTATGGAGCAGGGGTTGGCGGTAATTTTATTTTCTTCAGCCAATCGCTTAAAAACTGGGCACATGACCGAAATATCAACTTGAAGGATGGAATAAACGGCTTGGGAAGAATATTCCTTGGTTGTAAGGTAGGAGAATTCAAATTGTTTAAAACTGTTTATCCTCTGGTCATAAGAGTTGATGCCGCCTTCTCACCGCCTTATAAATTCGGAGGAACTCTAGGGAAAGCTGGAGATCAAATAAAATTAACCGAAGTATATGGTGGCCTGGGATTCAGCATAGAATAAAGAAATTTCCTCTTCAATAACTCAACAGCAGCGATTAACTATTAGAAAAGAATAATAGGGGTCAACGAATTTGAAAAAGAATAAATTTGTTTTTGGACCTGTGCCTTCTCGCAGATTGGGACGTTCTCTTGGAATAGACATCACTCCCGGGAAAAATTGTACTCTTAATTGTTGTTATTGCCAACTGCATCAAACTCTTAACCCCACTAATTCGCGTAGATCATTTTGTAATTACGAGGAAGTACTCTCAGAGCTATTTCTAAGTCTTGAGGAAATTTCCCCCTCCCCCGATTGGATTACCTTCTCTGGAACAGGCGAACCCACATTACATAGTGAAATTGGGAAAATTATCAGCAAAATTAAAATGGTTTCAGGAATTCCTGTGTGTGTAATCACCAATGGGACTTTGCTGCACTTACCCGAAGTCCGAGAAGACTTGAGTTTAGTTGAAAAAGTAATGCCAACCTTGACCACACTCGACGATGTGATATTTCAAAAAATTCATAGGCCTGCGTCCGGAATAACTCTGAAAACAACACTTCTAGGTCTAACCGAGTTTTCCAAAAAATTCAGAGGTTTTTTAGAAATCGAAATTTTTCTTATCGCCGGGGTAAATGATTACCTGGAAAACGCCCAAAAACTTGGAAGTTTTATTAAATCGTTACACAAAGTTGATGGAATATATTTGAACACTGCCGTCAGATCACCATCTGATGACACGGTAAAAGCTGTTTCTCCGGAAAATTTGCTTATTTTTAAAAAACACTTGGATTTGGGAATTAATATTTCCACAGCTTACGAGCTTTCGCCACTTCCTAAAATTTCTTTGAACCCCTCAGGTGAACTTGGTGAAGAAAGAATTCAGGCATTGCTTTTCCGACACCCATGTACCACAAAAGAGATGGCGGCTACCTTTGGAGTCAGCGTCGAAAAAATTGAAAATATCCTTGCTAAACTCCATGCTAAAAAAAGGATAAAAGCAAATTCCGATGGTACATGGAATATCGCGTAAAATCAGGTTTAAAGGAAGATATACAACCTTATTCTCTTACCTGCTTAATTGCTTCAGCTTCGTTTGCCGCTTGTGTAACCAGAAAGAAAAAACCGGACATTTCAAGGACAGCAAGATGGTGTTGGTCGATCCCATAAACACTTATTCTTCCATCAAAGTCATCAATAACGCGACTTCCAACATCTAATAGCGCTGCAACTCCAGGACTTGAAATCAATTCAATTCCCTGGAAATTTATCACAAATTTCAAAATACCTTCTTGGAGTCTGGAGTCAATAGATTTTTTAAGTTCCATCCCTCCATTATTTTCCAGGTAACCAAAAAGGGCTATTTTCTCAACTTCATCTTCTCTTCGACGTTCAAGCTTAAATTTTTCCACTGACTTTTCTCCATACTAGTTTTGGAAAATTATAAAACCTTTCTTTTCTCTTGTCTACATTACTCAAAAAGCCCGCTATTGTTTTTTGGGAAAAAAAAAACCGGGGCTTTCACCCCGGTTTTATTTCTGACTTTATTTGTTTCTAAGTTCCGTTACAAGGCTCTTAACATTGTCTTGAACTGAAGCATCAAGTCCGCCTTCTGCAAAGACGCGGAAATTGAGTTGAGCAATCAAAGCATTGGTGACTTCACGATTGTTCTCGTTAGCAGTCTTTGCATAATCAACAAGACTGTTTACATTTCCAGCTTCAACATCGGCGATAATGGTTGGAGCGGTGGTCTTGACATAGAAATCTTGAACCATCTGCATCCATTGGCAATCAGTGGCGAAAGCCAATTGTTTGTAAGCCGCATCAAAACTGGTTGAAGTGGTTGGGAAATAAATCGCAAGGCCACAAGCATTCGCCATTGAGGCTTGAGAAGTTCCATTAGCAACGACGGCATCTTTTACCGCTGCTTCAAGTTTGTTTGCTGCTGTCAAGAAACCCGCATCATTGATGCTTCCCTTAAGGAGAGCAAGGAGATTGAGAAGGTCAATGTTGGTGCTATAATAGAAATGTTGGACAGTTCCAAGAGCAGTCTTGAATTGGGGGGCGAAAGATCCAGCCATTACAGTCTTCGCAAAACCATCGATTGCATCTTTGAGAGCATCAAGTTTGGCAATGTTAATGGATGATTGAGTCGAGGGGTAATTTCCATGGCTTCCTCCGTTGAAGGAGTCAGCATAAGCTTTAACCCAAACTTTGGTAAAATCTTCTACGCTGGTTTGGGCAGTTAAAGGACTAAGAATTTTATCATATGGATATCCGTCGCCTGGTTCAGTTTCCTCGGAACCAACCATGTAATCAACGCTTCCTCTGAGGACATAAGCAACTTCCATCATGGCCATCAAACAGGCATCCATTCCGACGATGTCAAGGTTCCGTCCAAGGAACTGCTTAATCTGACCCATTGCAGTGCCCAATTGAGCAGTTGTAATGTGGTTGCCTGACGCGTCGTCATAGGAAATTCCCTTGATGATTTCGCTTCCAACGTTTTTCCAACCGGAACCATGATTCCAAATGATCAAGGCATAATGTTTCGCAGGATATTGAGTGGCAATATCTTTGAAAAAGGAAACCAGTTGCTTATAATCGCCCATATCCGGCCGACCATAATTCTTTAGTTGGGTAACATGATTTTTCTCAACATAATTGAGAACGGTATCTTTACCTGATTGAGCCAAAAGGGTAACAATGTTTAAAAAATCGTTAGAGCCGACTTTGGCCATTTCATTTTGGTTTTTGACGCCATAAGAACTCAGGTTGTTGTTACCATTGATATAGACCATATAGGTCCATTCTTTTTGAGTGGCGGCGAAAGAGGGGGAAACAAAAAAGGAAACAAAAAGAACCAGCGCTAAAATACTCACTACTCGTTTCATTGTACTACTCCTTATACTCTTATAATCTTGTCCGGGGCTAATCAACTACTAATTACAGCATACTTAATAAACCATACAATTGATACTTTAAAACCTGATTAACTACCGAAAAAAAAGTTATACCTACTTTTCTTCGTTCAAAACCTCCTTTAAAAAAATTCTCACTAGTGTTCCAAATTAACACTAGGTAAGTACCGTGTCAAGCAGTTTTTAAAAAAAAATTAATCTCATTTTAATTTATCTTTTTGGAAAAATGTACAACACGATTCCAGGGGGTTATGGTATTGAAAGACACTTTTGTCAAATCTTCCTTCCTAACTATATGGGTTTTCGATTTACCGAAGCAATCTTTCAAATACATAAAGCCAAAGTCAGACTCATCCTGTTTGCTCGTAAAGACAAATAACTCTGAAAAGTCAACGATTCGAAAGCTAGAAATGATCGTCACGGGATGATTAGTCAAATAGCAGATTACAACTCAAATTCTCGTCTACTTTGCAAGAAGCGTTCTAACCAGCTCATTGGTTTCGGCAACAACAGATCTTGGGAGCTTCTTCCCGGAGTTTAACTCAAAATTTATTTTCTGGGCAACGAAACGATTTAGTTTCTTATTTTTTGGATCAGCACCTGCAACATAAGCTTTCAAGGCAGTAACATTACCATTGGAAGCATTGGTAATTACAGAATCAGCCTTATTCTTGTTGTAATAATCGAGAATCATTCCTTCCCATTTTACTGCAGCCGAAAAATCCAGATTTTTATAGTTATCATCAAAGGTCGGTTGTGCAATCGGGAAATATGCGGCTAATCCAAAAGCATTTACATTTTCCTGACCTATGTTTGAACAAGCTATTACAGCATTTTGAGAGGCTGCAATCAATTTATCTGAAGCCGTTTTGATACTTTCATCTGGAATCAAACCTTTTAGGAGTTGGGCAAAATGGATAAGATCAATATTATCACTGTCTTCAAATTTCTTAACACTTTTTAAAGCCTTTGAGAAACCGTCATTGAATTTTCCTGACATGGCAGACTTAACAAGACCGTTCATTGCATCATAAACCACACCAAGCTCAGATACTTTTATACAGGACTGCGTACAGGATTCATCACCCTGGCTGCCATGGTTATATGACGCACCGTAAGCTTTAACCCACGCTTTCGCAAAGTCTTCAGGAGCGGAATCTTTTGATAATGAATTCAAAACATCGTCGTAGGGAGTTCCTTTTCCAGGTTCCACCTCTTCAGACGCTACAATAAAATCAACCTTATTTAAACATTCATAAGCGACTTCAGCCATCTGCATCAAACAGGCATCCATGTCAAGAATGTCAAGGTTATGGCCAATAGCGGTTTTAATTTCATTCAATGCAACTCCCAATTCGTTGGTTTTAATGTAGTTATTCGTTGAATCATCGTAGGAAATTCCACGAGTGACTTTTCCCTTCTTCCAGCCACTTCCATGATTCCATATTACTAAGGCATACTTTTTGGCAGGATAATTTGCAACCACCCATTTGGCGAAATTAATCAGAGTTCTATAGTCTCCCATGTCGAGCTTAACTGCAGGGGTTCCAGGAATCCGAGTTATTTTGCCATTTTCGATATAATTATACACTGCTGGGCCGCTCTGGCGGGCAATTAGAGTAACAACATTAAGCCAATCATTGGATCCAACCTTTGCCATTTCAGTCTGATCTTCAACGCCAAATTGATCTAGGTTGTTATCCGCATTCAAAAATACTGCAACCGTCCATTCTTTTTGAACAGCAGAAAATGCAGTCGAATAAAACGTCAGGGATAAAAAAATGGCAAGGATGAAAAATAATTTCGATTGGTTCATGATGCCCCCTTACTTTTTTTACTTATGAATTAATAGGAATTGCCCACATCAACCATTTCTTAAGTTTATTTAATTTTTACGAAATCCGCAAGTGAGTAACGCATTTTTCAACGAAAAAAAAGTAAAAAAACTTGACTAATAAACCTGCACCAACGCAAGTACAGAAAATTTGAAAAAAAATAATTTTTCGCAATTTTTTTTTGAATTGTATGGCTAATTGCCAATGGCAATATTAATTTACACTTTGCTGCTGCGCACTTTTAAGTCATTGCAATTTAACGGATGTTCCATGTGCGTATTCTCAATTGGTGCAATGCTAAAGCTAATCAAAGGCCAAGAATGGGCGAGATTTCAAAAAATGACACCAAACTTCTGAAACAGTCTTCAACAGAGATTTTTACTCTAATGAAATACTGGCTACGCACTTTTTGAAAAACCGCTTTCTTTTTATTTTCCAGTGCTGACTTTAGATCATTTTCCAGTTGGAACATCAGATTTAATAAGTTTAGGCCTCCTGATTTTGGATGAACTCATTTGGCACAATTTTGAAGAGGTTTCGACACGCATAAACATTTTTTTTGTGAATAATACGTAAGTGGATTTCCGACTGGAAACTCTAAAATTTTGATCAATTCATCTACGCATCAGGAATGTTGAAATTGAACACTTCTTCTTATAGGTACACTCAGTAAAGCTCCTCATTGTGCAAAAAAGTTCTCAAACATTTTACCTATTTTAGGTAATCGTACAAAATAAAAAAGTATGTTGACTATTAACCCCTCCTTTGCTATTATCATTTAGACCAACTTCTTTTGGTGTATTTTCGAAAATTTCCCTGAAAAGGGGCAATAGTCTAAGTATCCCAAACGGAGGAGGCGACGCGATTAGCGTTATCTCTATTTCGAGGTGGCATTTAGGTTTAAGTCAGTACTTATTCTTATTTGGTCGGGGAAAACTCGCGTCATCCCGGCGATTCCTCGAAATTAATCTGCGGGAATTTCGGTGGCGCCCGAAGTGTTTTCAAGGGCTCTTTAATCTAACAAATGATGAGGTTGTGTTTAATGGAAGACAAGACCATTACCTGTAAGACTTGTGGGAAACCGTTTGCTTTTACCGTTGCCGAACAACAGTTTTATCAAGAAAAGGGGTTCGAGCACGAGCCCGCCAGGTGTAAAGCCTGTCGAACTCAGAGGAAGCCACCCCGCAAGGCAGCCAATGGGCGCCAAATGCATACTGTGGTTTGTGTAGCTTGTGGTCAAGAAACCCAAGTTCCCTTCAGACCCACCGGAGAAAAACCTGTATACTGCCGGGATTGCTTCAACAAACAAAAAGAAGGCTAAAATTCATTTTTTGAATAAAAACGGAAGACAGGTTATGTCTTCCGTTTTTTTGATATGAAAGAAAAAAAAAGAACTTTCAAAGGTGGGATGATCCTCGTAACAGTTGCTGTTATTTTATCAATAATGGCAATATTTATTTTTTCCTATAATTTTTTGTCTAGGCGCCAGTATGACCGAATGCATTATGAAGAGTTATCTGAAATTACTTCGAGCTTGGCACTAAACGGGGCTCGCCTTCTAGCCCGATCGCTTCAATCCCTTGACTCGCAAAAACCCTCACCTTCCCAATCCCCGAAATTTCAGTTCCAGGCGCTTGCTCCCTTCATTTTTTCACAAATGCCTTACACGGTTCAAACCATCGCTTCAGCCTCACCTGACCCCAATGGCAATTTCCTGGAAAAAGTCGGAGACCAATACCAGAAAATTTTAAATTCTTATCAATTCCAATTTGCCGACAAACTTTCCCGTTTAACTTCATATTTTGGAAATAATCCAGTCTGTGAGCTAATGGCATTGGAGTTTTCCAACCCAATTTCGCTTGTAAAACCTTTTGTAGCGGATTTAAAACAACCACAATCCGTAATGAACCAAATTTACGATGATTACCTTGAAGCCCCTGACCCAAATACCCAAAAGAAGTTAGCATTCATGGGAGGACGAGATTCCGTCGAAAAGTGGGGAGAAGTCAAACTTACTTGCCGGGTGTATTTTCGTGGAGTAGTAAGGACTGCATCAATAAAGCGACAATATAAGGTCGTAAGCATGATTCCCGGCCCGTATGCTCGCTTCTCCGTTTTTGCCCCATATACTCCTCATTCAGACGCATTTAATCAGGTCAGTACGATGTTCAATGGTGATTACGATTCCTGGACAACTCCGGCAAAACCAAAAGGTCCTCCAAAACGGCTAATCGTGATAAATGGTACAGACACCTTTTCAACGGAAGCGGCTCCCCCCGTCGGTGGAGAGAACGACACTGTTGAAGTGCTTTCCAAAAACGGTTGGATATTCCTGGGGCCCCCAGGGGACCCCGACACCGACCCATCTTGTCGAACTGATTTGTCTCGGAATAACCCTGTTCTTTTGAAAATTCCTGCAGGTTATGCCCCAGCTGTATCAGGAGCAGTCTCCAAAGATCCTTTCAGCGGCTATCAGGGAAATGCCGATTCAGGGGTGGGTGGACATGTGTATTTGAGTTGGCCAAAAGTCGGAAACAGCGGCAAGCTGGTAGTAACACCAAGAATTGTTTCCAACCCAAATAAATTTGATCTCAATTCCTCACTTGGCGATGAACTGTTTTCCCTTCTTTGCGGCTTCTATACCACCGAAAAAGGGCTTGACCCCAACGATAAAGGCGTGGAAAGCAGAAAACTTTGGCATAAACCGGACCCCTCTAACCCAAACAATTCTGTTTATCTAGAAAGGGCTGATTGTTTTTCAAGTTGGCTAATGCCTTGTGGAACAAGACACTACATCTCCAGAACACTAGTGGTTGGGTTTGTTCTTGCAGATTTCCTGGAATATAACCAGCTATTCTGGAATGGTAGAGTCCCTCCCCCACAAGAAAATTTCGGAATCATCAGGCGATTCGCGATGAACCCATTCAATCTTTCGAAATTGTTTAGCTCAATTCCAGTTAATCCCAAAATCGATTGTTTTGTCTGGGCTGGGTCACTGGTCCCTCAAAAATATGCAGATTTTCTTAAGGCAGACACGTCAGATATCCCGCCAGACCCTATCGGCGTTTTGTCTCTCGAAGCAGTCAGCCCCAGAAATGGTCATTATCCAACTCAATCATTTATCGGATTACCTTTTAATGTAATCTTCGACCTTATGGGCTTTACCCCTACCCCACCTGATTTGAGCAAATGGCTAAGTCTTGATGTTAAAGGAATCGGAAAGGTCAATGACAGGCGAATCGTTCCAGGAATCAACAATCAAAATCTGAATAATGGCGATCCTCCTTCACCACCCCCCTGCTCAAATTGGCGTCTGGTACAACCCCCTTCACCATTTCAAATGTGGCATTACAATGCCCCAACCGGCTCCTCCGTTGGAACCCTGAATTACAAAACTTTTTATTACGGAAATCTTTTAGAGTGCTATTTTCAAAAATCCGCTGGAAAACCGGGAGACTTTGTTAAGTGGGGTCTGTTACCACGAGTTACTAAAATTATTGACCTCAGCGACCCCAAACTCACAGGGGCCAGAGAAACAAAATTCCTGGTAGACTCAGGACTATTCAGCGATGAAGGTGGAGAATACGTTTTTAAAAAACCTGGAATTTATTTCCTGAAAAGACCTTCAAATAGAAGCAACGATTTGCTGATTGACAAATACATTAGACTGGAAAGTTCGGGAATCATGATTCTTGAAAACGGAAATTTGCAAATGAAGGGCGTAAATGTTAATAGCCCATACATTGATTCCAACGACGGCACATCCAAACTACTGTTTTCGACCATTGCGCTTGATGGTTATATAAAAATACCAGCTCGTACTACCGCTGACCCCAAACCGGTGCACGCATATCTAGCCGCCTTAAGTCCTGCCATTTCTACCAATGGCAATCCAGCTTCTGTTGTCAGCGATTCAGGGGTAAAGAATGATCCGTCATGCAAGATTTTTCTCAGTGGAGGACTGGCTGCCTTTACCATAGCCGGCCCAGGTAAAATCGGCAAGACTTTCCCCAGTTTTTTCAATAGCTTTTACGGGGGAGGAATACTTCGTTATAATCCAAGATTCAATCCCTATACTTCTCCAGATTTAGAAAGGTATCAATTTTGCCTTGATGATGTTGATTTAACGATCTCAATCTCCGGAGCAAATGATTAGAAAAATGGAAAACTTTTCTTCATTGAAACATACTAAAATAGGCTTCAGAATCAATAATAGGGGCCTTTCTCTCATAGAAGTTGTAATCGCAGTATTTGTCGCAGGGTTGGCAATTGCCCCCACAATAAATCTACTTTCCTCAACAAACCGAGAAACCTCCACTTCAATTTACCAAGTCATGGCTGCTTACTATTCAGACGAAATCATTGAACAATTAACACAACTAAATATTTCTCCTGGTTTCAAGAGAATTTGCGAAGCAACCGGAAAAGACCTTCCTGAACTATTGGAAAGCATGAACACAGACCTCGGAGATATGATTGCTGTGGAACCTAGGAAGGTGTCACTAATGGGATTGAAACTTTTTTTGCTAATTTCCCCGCTTACTGAGGGTTTTAACGCCAGACTACTTGAAGTTCATGAAGTAACGGGTAGCAGCGGAAACATTCCTGGAAGATTTTACCGAATCGTGATTAAAGTGGGTTGGAATTATCCTGGAGACCTTGATGAAACAGGGTCTTCAAAGCACATTCATGAATCAGTGTTTTTTTTGAATCGAGATCTTTAAAGCAATAAAAATGCAGAAACATAAGAAATATTTTCGAATGAACTTTGGGAAAAAATCGACCATTCTAGGTTTTTCCCTTGTGGAGATATTGGTTGTCTCCACATTGTTATTTGTTATTCTGGCAATGATGCAAAGTATTTATATTTCGGGCCTGAAACAAAGTGTCAAGGGAACAGGTTTGCTTCTCACAATAAAAGAAGCAAGTGATCTCTTCGGTTCCATCAGAAAAGACCTTCTTGCATGCACTCTTTCAACAGTAAAAGATATCAATGGGGCTCCAGTATTTCTCCTTTTAAGCAGTGGAGCTACTTTTCCAGACTTTAGCACCATTACTTATGGAACAAAAGTTGAATTCAAACTCTCTGACGTCTCCACAGCAAGCTATGAAATGACTCTGATCCCACCTGAAAAGTATTGTGTTACCAGAACTTTTCAGAAAACCGGCTCTCCAGATAAGAAAACTCGCTTTGCAGTTCCCAAAATGAAAATTTTTCGTTCACTTCTTTTAATGGAAGAACACCTCCTAGGCGATTCCCCTTTTTTCACTCGTCATCTGATTGTGGAAATTGTGTTGAAGGATGATGACCCTCGTGCTGCAAATAAGCCAATTAGACTGGCATTTTTTCTATCTCCTCTCAATTTAGGGCTCTCGAACTGGAATTTCAGTTATGTAAAAAATTAGAAAAAATAAAATGAAACCATTTTTAAACTTTTGGGCATAGTATATTTTAAGATACTAAAAAAAATTTTCAGGAGGTTTCTATGAAGAAACAGTTTTTTTTCAAAGTTCTTCTCGCGGCAGTTCTTTTGGCCTTCCCCGCTGTTTTGATTTGTGCGCAAGACAACAATGCGCCAACTTCTTCCACCACACCTGGAGGGGGCTACGCCACTGAAACGCCAATCGCCAATCCTCCCACTTATGCGACAGAAACTCCTATAGTCACCCCTGGACAACCAATTCCAGCCCCTATGCCCCCAATCAAACCTCCAATCATTATTCGTCCGGTCCCCGTCCCCATGCCTCCAGTCAAAGACAACCCTACTATCGCACAAATCTGGATGTCCAAAATCGATCAAATGTACAAAGAGAAAAAATTCCAGGCCGCAATAGTAGAAACAGCCAGTTTTAATAGTTGGCTTGACAAAACAAAAGATCAAGCATTGTCCAAACAATATAAACCACTGGTATATGATGTAAATGGAAAATCTCATGAATCAGTCGGCGAATATCTTAAAGCCGCTGAAACGTATAAACAGGCTTATGCCTTCGACAACCAAGACAAATGGGCAATAGCAAGAGTTAATTGCGAAAAGGAACATCAGGAACAAGCAAAGTACTTCCAGGATGCAAATAGCTACTGGAAAGAAGCTCAAAGCAATGCTACTAAACTTGCCAATAACGGCCAGAAAAAATTAGACACAGTAACAAAGTTTTTTGAAGCCCATAAAATCACACCACCCACTAAAGACCAAATGGTTGCTTTCAGAAAAGAACTCAAAGTATTGACAGATGATAGAACCAAAATTTTGAATACAATGAACACAAATCGGGAAAATTTCCAGAAAATTGCCAATGCAGCGGCCAAAGCAGACATATTTTTTAACCACGACCAGAATGTCATACTAGCCGAACATTCCGCAGCTGTTGATGCAAACCGAACCAAATCTGACAATCTCACTCGTCAGGCAAATCAGGGAGTTCTAAAGGTTGCCGAAGAATACAAGAAAACTTGGCCAGGATTGCAAGAAGCTGTTAATCAGCTGACCAAAATTATGGACAACCTTTCCAAATTACAGGATGATTTTATTGCTCTAGCCTCCAAATCTCCTCTTTCAGACGCCGAAAAAGTCCAACTTCGCGAAATGAAACAAAAGATTGCATCTCTAACTTCCCAAATGGACAAAGTTCTCGATTCTTTAGTTGAAGCTTTCATGAACTCAGATGTTTTTGATAGTCTTACCCCCGCTCAACAAAACCAATTGATGAACAGTATCGTCGCATTCTATGACAAAAAAGCCGCAATCGATACAAAAAACGACCAAATTGCACAACTCTGGATTGCAATCAAACCTGAAAAATTGATTGGCGATCTGAATGGTGATGGAGTTATCGACAAAAATGATTTGGCAGTCCTTCATAACCTAATGGGACGCTTCCCGATCAAAGAAGGTGAAGCAGGATTCCACAAAGGCTACGACTTTGACGGAGATGGCGTAATAACCATGACCGATTATTATCTTCTTGCTCAAGCTGTAAACGGCACTAGAAAATATTTTCCGGTCGATCCACAATGTCAAAAAGGCGATATGAACGGTGATGGGGCTGTTGATCAAAAAGACCTCCAATCCATTTCCAACTGCGTAATTCGTGGAATTAATGTAAAATCAGCCTATGGCAAAGTGTGTGATTTCAATGGCGACGGAAAGGTTTCCGTCGAAGATGTTATTACCATGGCCAAAGTTATCAACATCCACCCCATGCCCATGGATGATAAAACCGCTGTCATAATCAATCAGGGAGTAGATGTTAATGGTGATGGCAAAATTGATTACAAAGACCTTCTCCAAGTAATGCAACTGGCTTTTAATCCTGCAGAGATTGTATCTCCGGAAATTAGAAAAGCCGCTGATATTAATGGCGATGGTAAAATTGATGTGAATGACATTATTGCACTTGCAACCAATTTACCCGATGGAAATCCACCAGTAATAGTTCCATTGCACTCCGGTGTTGCAACAGCATCAACTGCTGTTATGACAGGAACCACTGTTGTTCCCGCAAGTGATACCTCTTCCCTTGGAAGTGGTCCACAAAACCTTGCTCCTGTAAACACTTCTCCATCTTCTGATGATTTGATGGGTAAATAATATTAACTCCCGCGGGGAAAGCCTCAAACGATCCCCGCGGTTTTTTCAAAAGTCGCAATCTCTTCTACCGCAAAAAAGTTTTTTCCATCTAACCGCAAATACACAATAGAGCTTTTTTAAGAACCAATTCGAGAGTTTTTGTAAATAGTTTTTTTGACAGTTGGACAATTCAGATTGTTTTTCATAAAAGAGACACTGAAATTCTTGGGAGAAACTAGTTTTAACGCTTGTGTTAAACGAAGTGGAAATCTTTCCGCTCTAAGGAGAAGGGAACCCTTTTCGTTTGCCGAGTGATATTATTTCAGGTAAAATGGAATAAAGGGGGGAATGGAAAATGATGAATAATATGGTGACTTCAATTTTATTTATCGTTTTTTTCATTTTTCTTTTACCATTTCATTCCCAAGCCGCCAATCTAGCTAGCAATAGCACTGATCCTTCACTAGACTCAGATTTTATGCAAAGCTCTAAAGAATCCGGGTTGTCTTCTGCGAATACTCCCCCATCAGAAAAAGTAATGGCTCCAAATGCATCAATCCCGGCAACCAAACCATCCGTTAAAAATATTGAGTCTCAACAAGTCGAAGAACAATATGGAATGCCCGTTCCGCCGACAAAAATGGTTTTGCCGATGGCACCTCGAACACTCTCTCCACCAAACGGTATTTCAGAAGTAACCGAGTCAGGAATCGTATATCTTCCTGAATATGATATAAAATATTCATCAATACTCCTGATTAGAGATAAAATTACCCAATATGCTAATGGTGAGGTATCAAGGCCCCCAGTCTCTTCAAAACCGGTATCAACGCAGATTACCCCCACACCGATTTCCAGACCAGTTGATACTTCTACCAATACTTCTCCTTCAAACCCAGGGGCCGTTTCATCCACAACTGCAACCTCATCCGTCTCACCTGGCGCAATAGGCAAACCTGTTCAAACCTTGCCTGCAACCACAACATCTTCTATCGCAACCGCCTCTCCAGGCTCCATCAGTAAGCCTGTTCAAACCTCGGGATCTACAAACACTGCCTCAACCGTCTCACCGGGTGCTAGTACTGGAAGTCCAGGCCAAACACCTGCCGCCTCCCAAACTACCAGCATCTTACCTGACAATGGCTCTGCAACCAGCACCATTGGAAATCCGGTTCAAAACCCGAGCACTCCGATTACATCTACTACTGTTTCCTCGGTCGATACTTCAAGCACTGTTCAAAACCAAACATCATCAGCTTCAACCACCTCCTCTGTTGCATCCGGAAGTTAAATTGAAACTCCCAGAAGAGATAAATTATTTAAATGAAGTTCTGAGTGGAAAAAAAAATTCCTTCAGGTTTTTTGTTGATAAATACTATCTAAAAGTTCTTTCATATATCAAAACTCTGGTTCCCGATAAAACCCTCGCGGAAGACCTTCTCCAGGAAACCTTTTTAAGAGCATATTCAAAGTTATCCACCTTCGATCAAAGTCGGGAATTTGCACCATGGATTATCAAACTGGCGCATAATATTGTCCTAAAGCAATTTAGAAAATCCAAAACAGAAATTTCAAACTCAATCTCCGTTGAAAATTTTTTTCAACTTTCTGAAAAACCCGAAAACCCAAAAATGGTGGACGAAAAAATTGCTATAGACCGAAGCCTGGAAAAACTTACCCTGGGATTGAAAATTGTTTTTTTAATGAAACATTCACTTGGATTCACCTACGAAGAAATCAGCGAAATTCTTGAAGAACCACTTGGAACCATTAAAGTGTCAGTTTTCCGCGCTTGTTCGCAAATGAGAAAAGAGCTTGAAGAGCTCAGAGAGGTTGGCCAAAAAAGCTATGTCAGCAAATCCAATTAAACCTGGAAAAAAGTCTGAATGCCTCTCTGAAAGTGAAATTTTTGACATCATTGAAAGCAAAGAGGTCGAAAGACTTTCCCCTTTTCTGAAGCACGTTAGTCAATGCCCCTCATGCGCTCGAATTTATAAAGATTTCAACCTAATAAATGAGAGATCCGATTCTTTTTTCCTAACCCCTGCAAAAAATGTTTCTCAGCAAAAAAATGCTGATCAAATAATGAAAAAAATTGAGAACCTTTCTCCGTCAGAATTTTCTCAGGATAAGAGCTTCTTTGCTAATCCAGTGAGAAAGATCCTTGTATCGTTGATCATCTATTCTATTGTCTCCCTATATTTCCATATCTCAAAAGCTCCCTTAAATCTGCCTGAAGCTGTACCAAAAAACCCGGCTTCTACTGAGTTTCAAAAACTTTCTGAAGATCCTGATAAAATCATCATTCTCGAAGCGCGAAATATTGGCAATTCCATAAAAATGAATGACCGTTTCATCATTCCTAATCAAAGACAGGAACTGACCTCCAGAGGGTCGATAATTCTCAAGCTCCCCACAGGAGGCACAATCAGAATTACTGGAATCAGCGACTTCTCAATAAACTCCAGGCAATTGACGGTAAAATCAGGAAAAGTGGAATTTCAGGCCAATCAAAAAGCTCTTTCGTATATTATTAAAACTCCCCAATCTGAAATTTTAACGACTTCAGGTCAATTCAATCTTTCAATATCCCCTTCAGAAAGCTCTTTCCGTGTAAATAGTGGTTCAATTAGAGTTTCGTCCAAAAGTTTCAACGGGACTCTTCAAACCAATTTTTCTGGAAAAATCGGAACTGAAGGGCAAATAGCTTCAAATCCGGCTGTTTCTTCAGAAAAATTGGAAAATCATGAAAACAACGAATTCAGCACTTCCACTGACCCTCCCTCCCCTATGCCCAATGCCCCTCCCAAGCAAACCGATTCTTCAAACCTCAGCAATTCACTTCTAGAAAACTAACACTATTGAGCTTCCGGAAAATCATACAAGAATTACTCAGCATTAATAATCAACGTGAGACTTTTTACAAGTGGAATTCGCTGAATTTCCACGAACTTCTAAGCCAGTTTCACCCATTCCTGAAGCCGAGCCATAAACCGGCAAAAAAGGCGCCAGCAAAGGGAAAATTATATGTCAACATAGACATTCCGCTCGTATAAGCTTTTTCAAGCGCTTGATCCGGTACATTTTTCTGAACCTTCTGCCAATCAATCTGCAAATACTGATAATTTGAAAGCACCTGAATTGCAATGAAAACCACTCCTAGCAGAAGGGCAGCCATCTTTGCAAACTTTTTTAAAGTAAATCCAACACACCAACCAGCAATCCCGCCAAACCCTAAATTGGTAATCAAGAATTTGGTTTCAGGTGGCATCGAATCAAGAGGACTACTTCCATCCGTCTTTTGAACCCCTTTTTCCGGGGTAGTAGCAGCAGTCAAAACTGTTCCCGATAACAGGAAAAGAAAAATAATAAAAAACAATACAGAGAAAAAATTCTTTTTTGCAAAATTATCCATTTTACCTTCCTTGTGAAATTGCTTTGACACGATCGAGGCATTCGCTTTGTCGACTTAGACTCCTCGAAACTGCAAAAAAATGATTCTTCCAAAAAAGGCCCCTCACTTTTAATACCATTTTCAGGACACACTTTTATAAAATTTCGGAATTTTTCTCACCTTCTTCACAATGGCGTTCAGACTGTTGGAAAACCCCTAAAATTGGACAATTTCATGCACCAACCCGTTTTTCGCTCCGCTTTCGCGCATCAAATCAATGTCGCTTTGTACCGAATTTAATATACCGGACTTTTCCGACAGTCTCGTTATCTCGTTTACCCTGTAGGCACCTCGGAAGCAGAGTTTACAGAAGTTCATGAAAATTAATGGCGCTCACATTTGCGAATAAATTCACATCAACCGGTGCCATTGAATTCCTATTCAATTAATGATTAAAAATTTATACAATCTTGCAAGAAGCTATTGTTATAAATCCTTGATCCGCATTAAAGCTAGGGCTCTCATCCACTTTGAATAATTGGAGAAGAAAACATGGAAACAGACTAATTTTCTTTTCGACAATTCTTTTAATTCTTTCACTAAATTCTTGCGCCTGGTCTTAATGCAAATTTTTGCAATGAATCATTGGGCTGGGTTTCCAAGAGAAGAAATTCCTGTAAATCGATATAAACCATCAGGTGTTCCAACCCATAATTCGTCATTCTGAACGGCAAGCGCAGTTATAATTTTGTTTGCAATACTGCTGAAATTTTTTGATACATCAAGCCAGGTGCTCCCTTCTTTTTTAACAGCCATTCCTTTGTTTGTTCCAACGAACAAAAGTGAATCATTCAAATTGGCTAGTGCTTTAACTGAATTTCCTGGCATTGGACTGTTGCCTGAAACCATTTCCTGAGCTATTGTTCCTCCCTTTTGAACGAAATCATTGTGGGGAGCAGAAAATGAACTCCATTGGTTGGCCATATCAGTAATAGTTAACCCTGAAGTGGTGCCAATCGCAAGTGCCCCTTTATATTTAATAATGCAGGAAATATTGTTTCCAATCAGTTGGCAATTTGGTGGAGAAGGAGGAACATCAACAAGAGAATTGCCCACAATCTGTTTTGCCGGCCCGGTAAAATTTTGAAATGCTCCCCCCGAAAGCATTGCCATCCCAGCGTTAGTTCCCACCCATAATTTTCCAGTAGAATCAAATGCTACGACATTAACTTCGTCATTCACTAATCCCGCGCTTTCTTTGTTGAAAGTAGAAAAAGCTGAACCTGTAGACTTTTCCACTCCATGAGCTGTAGCAACTGCTATCTCACTCTGCTTTGCAGCCGCACATCGAGCTCTTAGCCCGCTCATTACACCGCTCCAGGCAGTTCCATTGTATTTGCATGCTCCATTGTCCGTGGAGACATAAATCGCATCGTCCCCGACATATAAAGCTTCGATGATTTCTGAGCCAAGAACATTAGTGTTTTTTTTGACATGCACTTGCCATTGAACACCGTCATAGCGAGCCAATCCTGTTTTGGTTCCCGCCCACAACTCGCGCCCAAAAAATGATAAAGCTGTGATCTGATTTCCAGGGAGTCCCTGGGCAGTAGTGAAAAAATCTGATTTTATTGCAATTTCTGGTCCATTTTTCGAAGTCCCACATCCTGAAATAAAAGTTAGAGAAAGCATTAGAATGCTGATTAACCAAGTTGAGCTTTTCATCAATCAATTCTCCTTATGATTTGGAAGTATAACAAAGCCGGCAACGAGGGTCAAGATTTGAAGCGGGATGCCCCCAGTTTTAAAGCACTCTATTACTTGACGATTGAGTGGCAAGGTGGTAAACTACCGCCGATTTTTTTATTCGTCACAATTAAAAAACCAACCAACCAATATGGAAACAATCCTTAATTTCAATCTTTCCCCGATACTAATTTAACTTTTGAAAGTTGGCAGATGAAAACCTATCCGATGTCCCAAAGAAAGAATCTGGTGAAAATTGGCGAGTTTGCTAAAACCCCTGAAGGACCTTTATTTTCTCTTGATTTTATAGATTCATTACCCAATATTCATTCCGGACAAACAATCAGAAAAGTCATATCCGCATTAATTGATGCCAGAAAAAGCGGAAGGCCTGTTATCCTCGGAATTGGAGCGCACGTAATCAAATGCGGCCTTTCTCCGTGGATAATAAAGCTGATGAATGCAGGCGCTATTACCGGCCTGGCAATGAATGGTGCCGGTTCAATCCATGACTTTGAATTGGCCTATTTCGGAGAAACTTCTGAGGATGTAGCAAAGGAACTGGAATCGGGAAGATTTGGCTTCGTTGAAGAAACAGGGGCCTGGATGGGAGAAGCCTTTCGCCAGGGCGCTACAAAAAATCTTGGAATGGGAAGCTCGCTTTTTCATTATATGGAGAAGTGGCCTGAAAAATTCCCCCACCGAAACATTAGTCTGATCTGGAATTGTGGGGAAAGAAATATTCCATGTACTGTGCATGTCGCAATTGGAACTGATTTCATCCATCTCCACTCTTCAGTAGATGGATCATCATTAGGGGCAACCACCTTCAGGGATTTTGAAATCTTTTGCGAGCAAGTTGAACAACTCGAAAATGGTGTGTATTTGAATCTGGGTTCGGCAGTTATAATGCCGGAAGTATTTTTAAAGGCTATCTCAAAAGCACACAATCAAGGATACAAATTGAATGGGCTTTCCACAATCAATATGGATATGTTGGCCCAATATCGTGCCACCACTAATGTTGTAAAAAGACCCAGCCTCGGAATAGGAAGTGGCTATCATCTTACCGGACATCATGAAATCATGTTTCCACTTATTTCAATGGCATTCCTGGAAGGATTAAAAAAATGATTAATAGAGATAGATTAAAGGAAATTCTTTCTTCTTTCCACAATTATGAAATTGCGGTTTTAGGTGATCTGATGCTCGACGAGTATCTTTGGGGAAAAGTTGATCGCATTTCGCCAGAAGCCCCAGTTCCAGTAGTGCAAGTCAAACGCGAAACCTGGCTCCCCGGCGGTGCTGCAAACGTTGCAATGAATATCGTCGCGCTTGGCGGAAAAACCTGTATTTTCGGAGTAACTGGAGATGACGGAACAGGCCGGAAACTAAAAGAATCTCTTCTTGAAAAAAAAATCAACACTCAGGGAATGATTATCGATTCCGGACGTTGTACCACTTTAAAAACAAGAATCATTGGTCATAATCAACAAATGGTCCGCATTGATCGTGAAACCTCAGAAAATCTCGAACAAAAAACTGCAAGATCACTGACCGAAGTTTTGAGCAAAATGATACCATCCGTTTCAGGAGTAATAGTCTCTGATTACGCCAAAGGAGTAATTACATTAGAATCTCTTCCTCCCATGATTGAAAAATTCCGGAAAAACGGAAAATTTGTAAGTGTTGATCCCAAACTCAAGAACTATCCTTTATATGCTGGATCCACGATCATTACTCCCAATACCAAAGAAGCAGAATCAATATTAGGGAGACTTTTTGAGTCGCAAGACGATGTTGAATCCGGTGGAACTGAAATTTTGAAACGTTTTAAGATTGATGCCGTGCTCATCACTCGCGGTGAAAACGGAATGAGTCTTTTTGAAAAGAATAAGCACTCTCTAACAATTCCTACTCGAGCTATTGAAGTGTTTGATGTAACAGGAGCCGGAGACACTGTTATAGCAACTTTCTCACTGGCGCTAGCCACAGGTTGCTCTATGTCTGAAGCAGCTGAAGTTGCTAATCTTGCTGCCGGAGTGGTTGTCGGAATTATCGGAACAGCCACCGCTTCCCCAAAATCAATTCTTGACCATTATGACAAAATAAACATGGTAGAGAAACAGTAGCGATTTCCTGTAAACTGGCGAGGAAAAAAATGAAAAAATACTTACTTGAGGATTGGAAAAATCTCCAAGTTACGATTGAAAACCTTAATTCGGAAATCACCAACTCCTTTGAAAAAGCTATCTGTCTTATTGTCAAGGCCCTAAAAACCGAAAAGAAGATTCTTGTTTTTGGAAATGGTGGCTCAGCCTCTGATGCTGAACATTTTGCCGGAGAAATTGTAGGAAGGTTTGGTTATGATAGAAACCCTCTTGCTTGCCTTTCTTTGACATGTCCAACTGCAGTTTTTACAGCTATTTCCAACGATTACGGCTATGAGCAGGTATTTAAAAGACAACTGCTTGGCCTTGGAAAACCGGGAGATGTTGCAATTGGTATTACCACCAGTGGAAATTCAACCAATGTCGTTCTTGCACTTGAAGCAGCTGTAAATGCAGGAATTCATACAATTGCAATGACAGGAGCAAAAGATTCAAAAGTTTCACAAATCGCCAACGTTGTTTTAAGAGCCCCATCAGAGTATACTCCCCGAATCCAAGAAATTCATGGTCTAATGATCCATTCACTTTGCAGAGGAATTGAACTCGAAATCTTTCCCAAACCGGAAAATTTTTATCTGCCATATAAGAAGTTAATTGAAAATAATGAAATCACAAATTTTGCAAAAGCAGCGGCAAAGTACAAGATCGTTTTCACAAACGGCTGTTTTGACATTCTCCACCCGGGACATGTTATGCTTTTGAAAAAAGCAAGAACCTTGGGTGATTTCTTGGTTTTAGGGCTAAACACAGATGAATCGATTCGAAAAATCAAAGGGCCATCAAGGCCCTACCATAATTTAAAAGATCGTATCGATGTTTTGTCTGCTCTTTCGTGTGTGGACTACATCATTCCGTTCCCTGAAGAAACACCACTCAACCTTATCCAACAGTTATGCCCAACAATCCTGGTAAAAGGTGGTGATTACGCCTCCAATTCCGTTGTGGGAGCGGAATGGGTCTTGAAACACGGAGGAAAAGTCGAGATCATTCCTTTAAAAGAAGGGCACTCAACTTCAAAAATTCTTGAAAAAAATCTGTCATGAGGTTCTTACATGTTACCCATCAACTATGATTTTGAATTTTTTCGCAATCCTGGATATTCTAATTTTGAAAATTCCTCTCGTATCAATAGTTGAAATGTGATCTGTATTATGTGCCGTTGCAAGCTAAGCAGTTTCGCTTTTCTCGATTGCGAGAATAGGTTGTTCAGCTTTTCATTGAAATAACTCCCACAATTTTTGAGGAGAAAAAAAAATTAGTGATATTTGTTTTTTCAACTGACTGCATTTGAGTCTTCAAAACCATCATCAAACCAATAAAGAGAAGAGAAATGAGTGAAAGAAATAAAAATCCCAGAATAATCGGAGTAATCCCTGCAAGGTATGCCTCAACAAGGCTCCCGGGAAAAATGCTTGCGGATATTAATGGACAACCGATGGTGGTTTGGGTGGCTCAAGGAGCAGCAAAAAGCGGAGTTTTCGACAGATTGCTAATTGCCACAGACCACGAAAAAATTGCGGAAGTGGTTAGAGCAGCTGGCTATGAAGCCGTCATGACCGATTCGGCACTTTCATCAGGAACTGCACGAGTTGCAGAAGTTGCGAAAAATATTGAAGGTGATGTTTTTATCAATGTCCAGGGAGACGATCCTTTGGTTGACACAGATGGCCTTAAGACCCTTTCTGCCGCTTTTGACAACCCGGAAGTTAAAATGGCAACTCTGGCTTTTCCGCTTCACAAGCGCGATGAAGATAATCCAAATGCTGTAAAAGTCGTTCTCGATTCAAAAGCAAATGCTCTGTATTTTTCCAGAAGTCTTATTCCCTATCCACGTTCCAAAGATGGCTTTGCCCCTTTGAAACACATTGGAGTGTATGCCTACCGACGCGATATTTTACTTAGGCTCGTTGAACTGGCTCCCTGCGATATTGAGATAAACGAAAGTCTTGAACAACTACGTGCACTGTATTATGGAATTCCAATCAAAGTGTTATTTGCCACCCAGGAAACCTTAAGCGTAGATACTTTTGATGATCTTGAAAGAGTGCGAGCCTTTATAGGAAGGAGAAACTGAATGTCTTGCTTCGTTTTCGTCACTGGAGGAGTGTTGTCATCATTAGGAAAAGGAATCACCTCAGCCTCACTGGGAACCATCTTAAAAGCACGTGGATTAAAGACGACCATAATGAAATGTGATCCATATCTCAATGTAGACCCCGGAACAATGAGTCCCTACCAACACGGTGAGGTATTTGTTACCGAAGATGGCGCTGAAACCGATTTAGATCTTGGCCACTACGAAAGGTTCATGGATTGTAATCTTTCCAAGCATAGCAGTGTCACAACAGGTCAAGTATATTCCCAGGTTATTCAAAAAGAAAGAAGAGGCGATTACCTGGGGGCCACAGTTCAAGTGATTCCTCATATCACCAACTCAATTAAAGACATGATTGAACGGGCTGCCCGGATAAATGACGCTCAGATAACCATAGTGGAGGTCGGTGGAACCGTTGGAGACATCGAAGGGCAACCCTATCTCGAAGCCATCCGCCAAATGAGAAATGAAATCGGCCGCGACAAAGTTTGCAATCTCCACTTAACCTATATCCCTTTCACGAAATCTCTTGGCGAAATGAAAACCAAACCCACTCAGCACTCCGTAAGAGAAATGCGTGCCATCGGACTTACTCCCGACATAATCGTTTGTCGAACGCAAAAACCTATAACTACCGAAGCGCGAAACAAAATTTCCTTGTTTTGCGACATCGACAGAGATAAAGTGCTCGAAGCTCGAGATGTAGAATGTCTTTATGAGGTTCCGTTAATGCTCGAAGAGCAGGGATTGGCTCAGAAGGTTCTGAAAAAACTCAGCATCAATTCTGAAGAACCAAACCTGGAAGAATGGAAAACGATGGTCAGTCTTTTCAAGCAGAAAAAAAATAAAAAAGTTAAAATTGCCGTTGTAGGAAAATATATTAAAGTCGCTGACGCTTACATCAGCATAACCGAATCTCTTGCCCATGCTTCGCTCCAAAGCAATCACGGCTTGGAAATTGTCTGGATATCTTCTGAACAAGTTGAAAAAGACGGCACAGAAAAACTTTTATCCGAAATTGATGGAGTAATCGTACCTGGCGGATTTGGGGACAGAGGAATAGAAGGCAAAATTCAGACAATTCAATTTTGCAGAGAACGACAAATTCCTTTTTTCGGAATTTGTCTTGGAATGCAATGCGCAGTAATTGAATACGCAAGAAATGTGGTTGGCTTGGAGAAAGCAAATTCCAGCGAATTCATTTCAGATACACCTCATCCAGTAATTAGTCTCTTGCCTGATCAAAATGGAGTTGTAAAAGGTGGGACAATGCGCCTTGGCGTGTATCCATGCAGAATTTCTGAAAACACAACTGCTTTTTCCCTGTACCAAACAAGCCTTATCTATGAACGCCATCGCCATCGTTTTGAAGTAAACAATGAGTTTAGAAATTTGCTCGCAAACAAAGGACTCATTATTGGCGGAACCAGCCCTGACGGCCAACTTGTCGAAATGATCGAACTCAAAGGGCACCCATTCTTTATGGGTTGTCAGTTTCATCCCGAGTTCAAGTCAAGACCTAATAGACCCCATCCTCTTTTTTCAGGCCTGTTTGAAGCTGCAGCTCGTAGAAGTGAGGAAAAATGAAATTCTCAATTTCCTCTTTTTCGCGAAATGCTCCTTTTTTCGTAATCGCCGGGCCCTGTGTGATCGAAACCTCAGAGCTCACACTCGATATTGCCCGTGAGGTAAAAAAAATCTGCAATGAGTTAGCTCTCCCAGTCATCTTTAAAGCAAGTTACGACAAAGCAAATCGCACTTCAGGAAAATCATTCAGAGGCCCAGGACCTTCCGAAGGACTTGCAATTTTGGAAAAAATTGCTTCAGACACAAATCTCCCAATTTTAACTGATATTCACCACCCAGAAGAAGCTGAAATTGCCTCAAAAGTTTGCTCGATTCTTCAAATCCCTGCGTTTTTGTGTCGCCAGACTGATCTTTTACTCGCCGCTTCCCGAGTCTGTGGAACGGTAAACGTGAAAAAAGGTCAATTCCTTTCACCCTGGGAAGCCCGGCACATTTCTGAAAAACTTAGATCCAACGGAAACGTAGAAATTATCCTTACTGAGCGAGGGACAACTTTCGGTTATGGAAACCTGATTGTAGATATGCGATCATTCCCTATTATGAAAGAATATTGCGATTCAGTTGTATTTGATTGTACACATTCCCTACAACTACCAGGCAAAGGGGATGGTTGCACTGCCGGCCTTCGTGAATACATCCCGCATTTGGCAAGAGCAGCCATGGCAACTAATTGCGTCAATGGAATATTCATTGAAACCCACCCCAATCCTTTAAAATCACCTTCAGATGCCAACAATATATTACCACTTGATGAGTTGAAGGGATTATTGCTCCAACTGAAGAAAATAAAAAATTCCTTGGACTAACCTGATTACCGCAAACCCAAATTAAGGAGTTAAGAACACCCCAATTCTATTCAGTTTCCTTCGAAAATGGACATTAAAAGCAAATAATCTTTGCCGGGAATCAATTTTTTAGATCTTCTTTATATGAGCCGATTCAACCGAATTCCAGATTAATTTTATTTTATATTTGGCTAGTTGTTTGAAAATAGCTGTATTAAATATTCCAAACCATGAATAAGAGAAAAATTTATTATGAACCTGAATAATTCTCAAAAAAAAACGCATAGTACCTCCCTCGAAGTTACCTCTGATGTTATTCAGACCTCCGTCCAAGTCGCCAGGGAAACTCTCCAGCTGGAAGCAAAGGCTATCGATCGGGCAGCTGAACGTCTTGATGAAAAGTTCGCAAGCGCGATAGACCTTATTCTCTCTTCCAAGGGACGCGTAATAGTTTGCGGGATGGGAAAATCCGGTCTGGTAGGCAGGAAAATTTCTGCAACGCTTTCAAGCACTGGAACCCCTTCATTTTTTCTGCATCCTGCAGAAGCTCTTCATGGAGACCTTGGAACAGTTATTGAAGAAGATGTCTTGATTCTTTTGTCCAATTCCGGTGAAACCGACGAAATTTTAAGGCTCATTCCATACTTGAGAAGAATTGGAGCAAGAATAATCGCTTTTACCGGAAACTCCACCTCTAATCTATCCCGCATGGCTGATGTGACATTGGATTGCGGAGTAGAAAGAGAAGCGTGTAGACTCAATCTCGCACCGACCTCGTCCTCAACTGTTACTATGGCCATGGGTGATGCTCTAGCAATGGCCCTTCTGACACGTCGCGGCTTCAAAGAAAAAGATTTTGCACGTCTTCACCCTTCTGGCAATCTTGGAAAAAAATTCCTGTCAGTAAAAGATTTAATGCATTGTGAACCCAAAATCCCGTTTGCCGAACCCACAATTTCTTTAAGAGAAGCAATAATAAAAATGACGAAAGGTGGATTTGGTGCTTTGGTATTTTCTGACGAAACCAATACGTTAATGGGCATTTTCACTGACGGTGATTTAAGACGCTATTTTGAACGCGGTGAGTCTGATCTTTTAACCCCTGTTTCATCGATAATGATCAGACAACCCAAAACTATCGGGCCTGAAAAGCTTGCAATGGAGGCCCTAACAATTATGGAAAAGGCGAAGATTACCTCCCTTCCGGTAGTTGATGGTGAAAAAAAAGTTATCGGTTTCCTTCATCTTCATGATATCCTCAGATCCAGAATTGAGTAAACTTCATGCTTTCAAGATGGCATTTTTTTAACAAAGTGAAAATTTTAAATGAATAATTTCATCTCAACATGCTTCCAGCTTAAACAATCTTTTTTAAAATTTGTTTTGGCTTCTAGAGCATCTTTTTAACGATTCATTTGAATAGTTTATTATGAAAAGAATGCAAAAAATTTCTCAAGATAGAATTAATTCGACAAAAAGAGGTTTGAGAATGGATGAAAAGGAATTTGAAATTGCCTCAAAGAACATCAAACTTCTTCTTTTTGATTGCGATGGAGTTCTAGCTGATGGCAAGATCATACTTGGAAAAAATGAATTTGAATGCAAGTTCTTTTCGACCAAAGACGGCATGGGAATTACTCTTTGGAAGAAGGGAGGTTTTTTATGCGGATGCATTTCAGGGAGAGCTTCAGAAGGATTGTCTAAAAGATCCCAGGAATTGCTTTTTGACGAACTCCATCAAAAGATTTCTAACAAATGCGACGTCTTAAACGATATTCTGGAAAGAAGATTGTTGGACAAATCCGAGGTTGCCTACATAGGTGATGATTTAAACGATTTGACTCTTCTTGGAAAAGTTGCTATTTTCTTGGCTCCTTCTGACGCCCACGCAGAGGTTTTGGAGCGAGCCGATTACATACTTTCTCGTAACGGTGGCGACGGCGCCATCAGGGAGGCGGTCGACCTTTTCCTGAAATATAAAGGCCTTTTAAATGAACTTATTTCCACTTATCTTCGGTAAAAAAGCCAAAGAAAAATTTAAATACTACAAACGCCTCCTGCGTTTTTATGCTGTAAAGCTTCTTTTGGATCTATTAAAGAAAGCCACTGTTCCTTCTATTTCTAAAATTGCTCATCTTCTAATGAAAATCATGCCCGTGATTTTTAAACACGAACTAAAACGAGCATCAGAGCTTCTTCCTGAAGAATTCCAAGGAAAACGCAGCAAAATACTTCACGGAATGATTGCTAATCAGGCAAATAATCTCTTAGAAATCATTTTTTACGAAAATTTGTTGGCACATAACCCTGATTTTATTACCATTTCAGGAATTGAGCGCCTGGAGAAAGCCAGAAAAGAAGGACGTGGGGCAATACTTCTCTCAGCACATTTCGGAAACTGGGAACTTGTTGGCTACAAGCTTGCCGAATTAGGATTTGACATGAATGTCATCGCTCGCCCCCAGGCCATAAAGCAAATGACCGAATTGATGAACGAATTCAGGGAAAAGCGTGGAGTGAAAATATTAATGAAAGAGAATCTTACAGCTTCCCTGAAGATTTTGAAACAAAATGGCTTCGTTGGGATCGTCTCCGATTTGAATGCACGGGAAAAAGGCTGGCAAGTCGATTTTTTTGGAAGAAAGGCCTCTTTTTACATTGCTCCGGTTCTTTTGGCAATGCGCTCCAAAGCACCGATTTTTCCAACTTTTATCGAAAGAAAAGCCGATGGAAGCCACTTTATCACAATTCAAGAGCCCTTGATTTTTTCGTCAGAAGAAAAGCGAAGTCAAAGAGTTCAAAAATACGTCAACCGTTTTATAGAAATTATTCGCAAGAGACCTGATCACTGGGTTTGGTTCCATGAAAGATATCACAAAGCTTATCTTGGTCAGGCAGAATGAGATCAATTTTTGGAAGCATTTGGTTTTGGCTTGCAATGCTCCTAATTTTTTTGGGAATAATTTTTAAGGAGTCTGATATTGACAAAGATGCTGGGTCCAAATACTTCAAAGCTAAGATGCGCTTGCGAAATGTTCACTTCAGCCAGATGGACAAAGAGTTTGAAGAACTCAGAGTTTTTGCCGATGAACTTGAAATGGACGACGGACAAAATGTTATGATAGCATCAAAAGTTAGAGCACTTTTTTTTGATAAAAATTGCGCAACCAAGAGCGCAGAACTGATAGCTTCACATGCCGACAAGAATCCATTTGAGATTAAGTTTTACGGAGATGTAAGAGTGAAAACAAGCGAAAACGAACGTCTTAGAACAGACGAATTAAGATATTTCGCTTCCAGAAAAGAATTATTTACCACTTGCACTGTCACCATCTGGAAAGATGACATAATAATAACCGGTCGCGAGTTGAAATACAACACTCAAACCAAACTGGGATCCCTTGCTAAAGATGTCTTGATAAGAATTTGGAACAAACAAGCTTCACCTTCCACAAAGATCGCATCAGGAACGAAAAGAAAGCCGCTTCAATCTCAATCCCAAATCGCGTCAATAGATGATGAAATAACTTCCTTAAAAGAACCAGTGCTGGAAATACCTGAGGAAGGCAAAGAAGCTCTTTGGAATGAAACCGACAACGAAAAACTCCCCAAAAAAACTGAAAAACTCGGATCAAATGATACAAAAACAGCCTCAGACACAGAAAAATTCCCACAAAAAGATTTTAACCCCCTCTCAAAGGAAGTTAAATCCCGCCCTGATAGTAAAAAGTTTTCCCCAAAGGATGAAACTCTTGCCTCAAACAACACACTGTCAGCGCAAAAAAGCAATGAACTCATCACAGAAAACGCAAACCCCACCCCCAAAAAGACAAAAATAAAACCCAACATAAAAATACTACCAACAAAGAATGCTACTATTGCCTCAACCAGCACACAGTTAATGCCAGAGAGCGACCAGCGCAGAACTGAAAACGAAAAGGTAGGCAAAAAATGAATATATTCAGAACTACAGAACTTTCTACTTTTCTATATAAATTTTGCATACAACTAACTAAAAAAATCAGTACTCATCAGAATTACGAATTTTTTCCTGAGCAAAGCATCACCGAATTCGCAAGAATCTCTAAAACTCTTATTCTTCTTGTGATTCTTTATTTAAACTTTTTTTCGTTTTTTCCTGCTTTCGCATTGACATCAATAAAAGCTGGCGACATGGAAATAACAAGCAAATTGATGACCTTTCAGGATAACATGTATGTCGCACGTGGAGGAATGAAAGCCACCCAAAAGGATTCCGTCCTGACCTCAGAGCGGGGAATTTACGATCGGAATCTTGAGCTTGTTAAAGCCATTGATAAGGTTGAAGTCAAACAACCTGGATCAGTTTTAACATCAGATTATCTTGAAGCCTACGTAAAGGAAGACAGAATCCTGGCAAAAGGCAATCCAAAATTAATCAGAATTACTGAACGGCAAAATAAAGATTCAAGCGGTGAAATCAAAGGTAAAAAAAGTCGGGTTATTTTAACTTGTGATGAAGTGGAAGGTTTCAACAAAGAAAATCGCTACTTGGCCAAAGGTAATGTTCATGTAATTGAAGTCCCATATCGCGAGGGGGAAACCGACGAAGAAGCCAAAGAAAATGAAGGAAAACCGGTTTCCGACCTGAAGTGCGAAACTCTTGAAATTTTTTCTACTGAAGATAAGGCCATTGCACGAAATGATGTGAAAATTGTCACTAAAACCATGAAAGCAAACGGGGACAAGGCGATATACCTTGACAAGGAAAATAGAATGATTATAGTGGGCCATGCACATGCTATCCAGAGCTCCAAAGAAACCCCCGATGCTCAGGAGCAAGTATCCGAACTTTTTGCCACCAAGCTCATATATTATCCCAACGAAGATCGCACAATAGCCGTCGGAGAAGTTCACGCCACAGTTTATCCCAAGGGATCAAAACTGCCATCAGAAGGCGATGAAAACGGAAAAGACAAGAAGAAAAAGAAAAAAGGAAAAAAGGAAAAAGACGAGGAAGAGGAAAAGGGCGGGGGCAAAAAAGGCAAAACCCCCAAAAAAGGCACCGATAAAGACACAACCTCCGAAGAAGAATCTCCTGCAAATGAAAATGAAGAAAGTGTTTCAGCTGATAAAGTAAAGAAAGAGATTGAATCTATCGATAGCGAAAAAACATCGGAAAATATTCCTGAAGGAAACTACACTCCGATTGGAAACACCGCCGACGAGAAAGAGGATAAGCCTGCAAATAAATCGGATGATTCAAAAACGAAAGAAACCGAACAGGTAAAAAAAGAATGAATTTTTTTTTGAATTTACTGAACTCATGGTGGAAAAAATGATAATATCCTCTAAAAAACAGGGTATTTCACCGAAAGAAAAGATTATTGCATCTGAACAATCAGATGCAACTTCCGAAAAAAAAGCTTTATCACCAGAACAATTGAGCAAACCTTCCGAACAAATTTCTTCCCAACCCTCTGTTAATGCTAATAATTCAGATTCTTCCTCAAAAAAAGAGCTGGTCGAAGAAATAATTGTCGAGGGAGTTTCAAAAACATATTCAAAACGAAAGGTAGCCGACTGTGTCTCTTTGAACATTCGCAAGGGAGAGATTGTTGGGTTACTGGGTCCCAATGGTGCCGGCAAGACAACAACATTTTACATGGTTGTGGGTCTTATCAAACCTGACACAGGCAAAATTCTTTTCAATAATCAGAATGTTACAAAAATGTCCATGTACCAGCGTGCCAGGCTCGGAATTGGCTATCTGCCCCAGGAAGCATCGGTTTTTCGAAAACTTAGCGTCCGTGATAACATAATGGTAATTCTGGAAAACATTGAAATTTCTGCAAAAGAACGCAAGGAGAGACTTGATAAACTGATTGACGAACTTGGAATTAATCGAATTGCTGACAGCATGGGTTTTGCACTTTCAGGGGGCGAAAGACGAAGAGTTGAAATTGCTCGCGCATTAGCTGCTGAACCAAGCTTTATACTTTTGGATGAACCATTTGCCGGAGTCGATCCAATTGCTGTTCAGGATATTCAATCAATTGTTCTTCAGTTACAGCGCAAAGGTCTCGGGTTACTTATCACAGACCATAATGTGAGAGAAACACTTGCAATCGTTGATCGAGCCTATATCATGAACTTGGGAAAAATTCTGGTTTCCGGAACTGCAGATTTTGTGGCTGCGGATGAAACAGCTAGAAAATTCTATCTTGGCGATCGGTTCCAACTTGATCAAATTCAAAAAAATTGAACAGGGCAACTTCCCTTATTTTTTCATGGTCGACATTTTTATTGAGCTCTTTAAAATATCAGAGCAAACATACAGCGAAAAAGAGTAAAAATACTTGACTTATAAACCTGCATCAACACAAGTGCAGAAAATTTGGAAAAAAATTTTCGTGATTTTTTTTTAATTGCCTGGTTAATTGCCAATGTCAGTATGAGTTTACTCTTTGTTGCTGGCAAACGTATTAGAATTGCGGAAACAATCATGAGTATATTAAAATTTAAAGAAAAATATTACAATGTTCTAACTCTATAGAATTAGGTTCGGTAAATTAATTCTGTGAAAAATTAAAGCTTAAGAATAAAAAGTTCGAAGCGTGTTATCATTATCAGGTACTTCATATTTTTCCAGTTTTGTCCGATTAGTGAAGTCATCGATTTGCTTATTTTTTTGGAGGCTTTTCATGATTGACCTTAAAGAATTTTTAGAAAAGCATCAGAAACTTTTGAATGATGAAAAGAATTCTGATGATGCTATCAGGATTGTTTCGAGTCGACCCGAAATTATGTCCGCCGCGAAAGGAACATTAAGAAGACATCTTCAGGAACAGCTATTAAATGCAATAAAAAAATTTAATGACGAGCCTGTTCCCCAAGACCCAATGAAAATAAGTTAAAAATTATGACTGATACTGTTATCATCGAAAAAAAAGCTATTTTTGACCCTGATTGCCTAAAAAGAAAATTAGGCAGTGCTGATTCTGTACGCGAAATTCTTAACCTCTTTTTGGCTATTATCCCAGTGAGGATAGATGAACTTAAAAAAGCTTTCGAAGCTGAGGACAGGACAAAATTAAAATCTCTTGCTCATTCAATCAAGGGGAATGCCTTGAATGTAGGCGGTTTACAACTTACCCAGGTTGCCTACGAACTGGAACAAAACAGCCTGACTGGGGAAAAAAAATTGCTGGAAACAATGATACAAAATCTGGTAACTAACTTACTTTTATTTGGTGATGAAATAAAAAAATTTGTGTAGCTTTTTTGTAAGTGTCATCAAAGGCGACCTTCGTAAAATATTTTCGAAATTTGTTGACAATTTAATTAGAAAATTTTTCAAACAAAGCAATGGAAACATTTCTTCAAAAGAATCTTAAATCCCTTGCTGCACATCCTAATTTACTTTTTTTAGTTGAAGGAATTAGCAAAAAACCTTCTACAGAAAAATATGTCATTGACACTGCGAAAACCGGCCTGCAAACTTTAACCGTTTGCTCTGCGGACGGAAAGGCCTTTTCACTTCACAGTAAATATGACCCTCTTTCCGAAGCAAAAAAACAAGTCGAAAACTCATTTTCAAATCAATCGCATGTACTTCTTTTCGGTATGGGCCTGGGATATATGATTGATTTCATTCTTGAGAAAACTGCTTCCCTTCAACGATTTCAAAAAATCATTGTGGTGGAACCGGATCCCTTTGTTTTCATGGCTGCTCTTCAAGCACGAGATTTTAGTAATATTCTTACATCTCGCAAAATAGAATGGTGTGTGGGAATAAATTCTGATGATTTTGGAGAAAAATGGAACCAGTTGCTTGATTGGGCAATTGTTGACAGCATTTCCATTATCGAGCACCCCCCTTCTTTGGCACGCTTTCAAACATATTTCGAAAGAATTAAAGAAAAGATCAGGTATTTTTCCAATCGTTCCAAAGGGAATATAGTTACTTTGATGCACACAGGAAGTGACTTTCACACGAACTATTTCCGCAACACCTGGATAACAGGGCACTTCCCTGGAATCGGTAGGCTTTTTGGAAAATTCGCCGAAATTCCATGTGTAATAGTTGGAGCAGGACCTTCACTTGAGAAAAACTCGCACCTTTTAAAAGAAATCAAGAACCGATTTTTAATAATTGCTACTGATACTGCTTTTAGACAACTAAAAGTGAGAAATATTAAACCTGATATTGTTTGTGCTGCCGATCCATGTTACGAGAATTCTCTCGATTTTGTGGGGGTAGAAGACGAAAAGGATGTGTATCTTGCTGTTGAGCCCATGACTCATCCGGATATTATCAACTCATTTCGCGGTCCAAAGTTTATTATGACTTTTGGGGGAGGGCTTTCCCCCTGGTTGGAACCCCATCGCGAACCAATTGGAAAACTCTCCTGCTGGGGTTCCATTGCAACAACTACCTTCGATTTGGCAAGAAATCTAGGATGCAACCCAATTATCTTCATCGGACAAGATCTATCATTTCAGGACGGGAAACTTTACGCACGCGGTTCATATTCAGACGATTTGTTCATGGACAAAGTCCACAAATTTTCTTCCCTGGAACACGAAATTTCGGATTATATTGCCACTCGAGGAATTCATCGGTTCCAGACAGAAGAAGGAGAAACTCTTTTCACTGACCCCAATATGTATTTATACAAGGAATGGTTTGAAGATCAATTCAGGCAAACCCCTGACAAAACAGTAATAAACGCTACCGAAGGCGGCATCCTAAAAAATTACGTCAAACTGATGCCATTGAAAGAAGCTATCAATAAATATTTACCTTCACAGAAAGACATTGGAAAAATACTTTTTGATGCGTTTTCTCCCCCTTTGTCGGTAGATTTAAAAGCTATCGAAGAAAAATTAAAAAATGCCAAGAGAGACCTTGATGAGAACAGAAACCTTTCAAAATATTGTCAAGGGCTTTTGAAAAAGCTGAAAAGAAGGAATGAAGACATTACAATTTTCGAACTTTCAGGAGACGTAAAAAGTTCTTATTTGGAGATTGCAGAAATTCACGACAAAATATGCGAAAAAAAAGAGCTATTTTCATGGTTTTCAATCCATCAAACCAAATTTGTGACGAAGCATTCCATGCTAGTCAATGGATTAAAGCAAAACCCAAACTCTAAATTTTCCGATTGGATTGAAACATTAAACATTTTTTTCGAGGCAATTTTACGCTTTTATGACTATCAAATGCCGTTGATCAATTTTGCTATCGATTCACTTCAAAAACATTGAAATTCTCTATTTTTTCACACGAAAAAATGTGTTTTCTCAATAATACCAATTATTATTAATCCGTAGGTATGCTTTAATCTTCCAAAAAAAGATTTTCCATAAAATCATTGGAAAGCGTTGGACGTTTTTCTGAATATTCAATTTTTTTCGAATAAGGTTGCTTCATCGCCTTTGGCTCCCAACGTTGTCGGAAAATTTCTTCAGCAGCCAAGAAGATTGAAACCCACGAACTAATTATGAATGGTATAATTCAACGGATGTTCCATGTGCATATTCTCAATTGGTGCAGTGTTGAAGCTAATCAAAGAGCAAAAATAGACGATATTTCAAAAAATGGCACGAAACTTCTGAAACAGTCTTCAACAGATATTTTTACTCTAATGAAATACTGGCTACGCACTTTTTGAAAAACCGCTTTCTTTTTATTTTCTAGTGATTATTTTAGGTCCTTCTCTCATTGGAACATCAGTTCAAAGGGATTGCTTGCTTTTTAAAAATATTGAAACCTTCTTGGGATGCGCAAATCTCATTATTTCAACGCATATCACGAAAAAAAAGCCGCAAGAATAGAGCGTAAAGTTATTAACCTCATCTAAAAACATCGGGATAGACCATTTGTATCGCGATTTTAACACCTTCCAGAAAAAAAGGACCACCATTGATTTCATCTTCAGCAATTGCCTGAAAGGATGGCTCTGAAACCCCAACCAAATCACTTGACATGGCTGCAAAGAAATCTTGCTGAACTTTATTGGCTTTTCCGGCAAGGGCATATTTTAAATAACATGCAGAAATGGGGGAGGTTCGATGCAAAAACCTCCTTATTTCACTTCCAAGTCGGGAAAACCAATCGTTACGAATTTTTCGCCCCATTTTTAAAGAACGGCCTGTAAGAATCATTCCAGAAAGCGCTTTGTCTCCAGATGGCAGGAAATTCTTTCCTGTTTCAAAACCTATGAGAGAGAGAAGAGATTCTTCTACTCCTTCGGGTAAGGGTTTTTTCAACGCTTTAGCCAAGGCAATCAGTTTAACCTCAAAACTTCGAGGAACAAGCGCTGGAGCTCTTCTTAATATATTGAAAAGATGCCCGGGAAATTCAGCAACAGAAGCATTCAGTGTTGGATCAAAAGATTTTGCAACATCAAGGGAAAGAAGTTTTTTTTCAGAAACATAAACTCCTTCATCTCGAAGGGACCAATCGTCACTTGGAAGAGAAAATTCGGGGTCTGGCAATAATTCAACCGTAATTCTGCCTGGTCCCGGCCCAATTTCTGAAGAAGAAATTTCCAACAATTGACCTTTTGCAGTTAACAACGACATTAAACTTTTTTCGCGCCTTCTGAGCATCAATGCCGACAGTTTCTCTAAACTCAAAGTCAAGTCAATATCGTAAGAAAGAAGTTTACCAAAATGGGGAATTTTCATGAAGTCCTTTTTCCTTAAGTCAATTCTTCAACAACCTGCTTTAAACTACGTGAACAATCTGGAAATTTTTCTCGGGCATTTTACAAAACCAAGAAATTAGAAAATAGCCGAATATAATTGTTCTATCAAAATCCTCAATTCTTTTCAAGCAACGTAGCAATTAAACAATAAAAAGAAGAGGGCTTATACCAATTTCAATTAGTTTGTTCATCCGACCTATTTCGTGCTTCGGGTCTGGGTAAATAGGAGTTGGGTCTGACAGAAATGAATGCTTCAACCATTCCAGTAAGGGCTTCTTATTTTCATGAAAGTTCCTTCTTTTCTTGCAAACTATACCGGTCCAACTTCATTTTGATCAAATCAATGTTCTTGGGGTGATGCCCATATTTTTTGGGATTGGTATTATTTCATTTCTATTCACCTCTCCTATTTTTCCCAATGTAACATTTTCGTAAAAATGGGCGAAAGTCGACTTGGAGAAATTTGAGAAAAATAGAGCAATGGGAAGAGAAAAGGAAAGCTTTAAAAACATTCATATGAGGTTCTTGCAATATTACCAAAATGATTAGGTCCTATCAATTTCAATCTTAAAAAATTTCCAAAAATTTTCTTCTACCCTTTCTTATTTTGTCAAAATAGTCTTAAAATCTAGCTTTTTAAATT
>JADFXM010000179.1 GCA_015233565.1 Candidatus Rifleibacteriota bacterium | reverse complement strand
CTCAAGAAAGCTCGGATTTACTTGCGGAATGGGGATGTTGAGAAGGTTAATGAGTTGATCGACCGAGCTGTACTACAATGCGAGTTTTTATTAATTTCCAGTGCGGATTTGAGGAAAAATTAAGGAAATGCACTTGTTGGACAAAAATAGTTGTGATAATATCAGGGCGGCTAAAACTAGAAAACCGCCTACTTTTGCGGGGAAGCGGTTTTCAAATATGATTCAGCCGATGGGCTTGTTTTCAGGAATAAGTATAACAAATCTTATTCCAGGATGCAAAGTTTATCGGCTGATCATAGGCTAATACTTAATAGGAGCTTGATTCAGCCATGAATGAAGAAGAAATTTCTTTTTATAACAATAAATTAAACACTAAACCAAAACAAAATGTAAAAATAGAAAGTGTTCTTAACGAGATTAAAAGCGGAGTCTATAAGAAAAAAATAGAACATTTGAGAACGCTTTCACGTATCAAAGATGGCGATAGCGATTCGCCTTATACTCTGTTTAAATTAAAACTTCCTTCTGTAACCTTTGCCGGAATTTTCACGCGACATAAAAAAGATTGTTTGCAGAAACCATCAGGCTACATGATCCTTGATGCTGACCACGTGCAAGATTTGGCAAGCATGAAAGAAAAAATCTGCAACGACCAGCACGTTTCTTTCTGTTTTGTGTCTCCAGGCGGTGATGGTTTAAAAATTGGAATTAAGGTCGATCCAGCCAAGTGGACAGCGACTTATTTAACCGCCGAAAAGTATTTTCTCGAAAAATATAATTTAAAATTGGATCCGGCGAATAAAGATGTTTCCCGGCTTTGCTTTATGAGCTACGACCCGGAATTATTTGTTAATCATGATTCCGAAATATTCCAAGCAGATCCGGAAGAAATAAACAAAGAGCTTCCAAAAGAGTCGACGAAGATCAAGTCGAAAGAACCGCCATGTCATGAGGACGAAAAAACCAAGGCGGTTTCCCTGAAAAGTAGATTAGAAAAATATTGTCATGCTGCTTTAAATGATGCTTGCCTGAAGATAAGCCAGACGCCAAAAGGCGGACGGAACAACACAACAAATAAAGAGTCTTTTGGTGTTGGTCAATTGATAGGCACTAAAGCTTTGACCAGGAGCGAAGTGGAGGCGGCTTTAATTCAATCCGGTATTTCGTGCGGTTTATCGCAAAGCGAAGCTGAAACGGCGGTTAAATCTGGACTAGATGCAGGCGAAAAAGAACCGCGCGACTTATCCGAAATCGTAAAAACAGCACAAAACAAAACTTCTGGAACTGGCAAGAGGATTATATTTTCAGTTAATCAGCCATTTAAAAATGCTCAGTTGTTTGTTAAAGAGCTTTTTAGCAGCGATTTAAACAGAAAAACTCTAAGACATTATGCCAGTATGTTTATGAATTGGCGTGACAATCGTTATTCTGAAATATCTTTGGATACCATCAAAAATAAAGTTTACGATTTTTTGGACAAATCGGTTGTCGACAAAACCAATAGAAACGGCGAAGTGGTAGTCAATAAAGATACTGGGGAAAAAGAAGTTGATCCGTTTTCGCCAAACAAAGGCAAGGTTGAAAACGTATTAGATGCACTCAAGGCCGATGTTCATTTAACGCCCGATGCTGAAAACCCGTCTTGGTTATATCGAACCGAATGCACTTTTCCGGCAAATGAGGTTATAGCCTGCAAAACAAAACTTCTTCACCTTCCCACCTTACAGACATTTCCAGCAACACCGGCATTTTTCTCTACATCGGCACTAGATTTTGATTATGATAAAAATGCACCAGAACCAAAACTATGGTTTTCTTTTCTGAAAGATATTTGGGGAGAGGATACCGAGTCAATAGAAGCGCTTCAAGAGTGGTTCGGATATTTCTTGTCGGGAGAAACTAAACAACAAAAAATGTTACTCCTGGTTGGCCCGAAACGAAGCGGCAAAGGAACAATAGCGCGAATTTTACGCGGCATAATTGGCGCAAAAAATATTTGTAGTCCGACCACTTTCAGTTTAAGAGGCCAATTCGGATTGCAGCCATTGCTTAATAAATCGCTTGCTATCGTCTCCGACGCAAGATTCAAGGGTAAATCCGAGGATCTTGCAATGATAATAGAAAGGCTTCTTAACATTTCTGGCGAAGATGCTATAACGGTAGATCGAAAATGGCTGGAATCGGTTACATTGAAGCTTCCCACAAGGATGATGTTCTTATGGCTTCAATATCAGCTCCTACGGACTCACAAACCATGTCTAAGGTTACAACAACGTGTTCCCGTCTGATTGTTAGCTCTGGGGGAGCTTCGCACAATAAAATATTGCGGAATGCGTCAAG
>JADFXM010000178.1 GCA_015233565.1 Candidatus Rifleibacteriota bacterium | reverse complement strand
GAATGGAGCCAACAAATTTTGTCTCGATAAATTCGCCGTCTAGGACATACCCTTTGGGCAGGGTTACATTTCCGGTAAACGTATTGTTTGCCAACGCGATGAGTGTGTTATTGATTAAATGAGGCATCAGGACGGCGCATTATGTAAACCAATCCTCATCATATCATGGGATAGTGCTTATGTTCTGGAGAAAAGACGCTGTCCTAGAGCACGCACTGCAGCAAGCCCGCGAAGAGGCGCGGCGCAAAGTAATGCAGGCGAAGGTTGACGCGGTATACGCTACTGAATTAGCGCAAGCCGAGCGTGATGCAGAGCGAGAGGCAAACCGTATCAAAGCCCGTCCCATTACTAGAAAACGAAACAAGCAAGCCGTTATGGTCGGTTTCTTTACGTTCGTCTTCCTTGCGTTTTTGGTAAAAGATAATCACACAGGGCAAACCGCCTTTAACGACTTCGGCACGTTTATAATGGTGCTTTTCGTGGCAATTTGCGTAGCGGTATTTGCGCGGATAATCAGTTGGTCGTTCGGCTCAATTAGAGACGACTTTGCCGCCAGAAAGAGAAGGCGACAGCGGTAAATTGAAATTCGGTTTTGAATATGGGACGCGCGCATGTTTTTCCGCAAACCCTCCGACCACGCATTGAAGCACGCGCAAGACAAGGCGCGTGAGGATGCCGACAAGCGGATATTGCAGGCGCGGATTGATGCCGTCTTCCAGACCGAAGGCGCGCGGGCGGATAGGGCAATCGCGCGTATCGGTGCTCCGACTGGTGGGCGGGGCGTGCCTTCCTTGCGACCGACAGGCGGGCAGGCGCTTGCGCTCGATGGCAGCGCACCGCTCGAACTGTACCGCAAAGAACTTGCCCGACTGGAGACAGAGCTTGCCGACACGGTGGCAAAAACCGAAACTATCGCGCGCATAAAATATACGAAATGGCGGCTCGATAAGGAGAAAGAAAAACTCTACCTTTTGCAACATGGCGTGACATTCCCCCGTACCGGCTATCAAGACCAGCTGGACGAATTTTTCGGGGGGATGGAGCGGCGGCTTGAGGAACAGCGACGCGACTTTGAGTATCGGTCGCGGGAGATTGAGCACCACGAACAAGCCCGCATCGAAGACCAGCGAGAGCACGAGATCGCTTTGCTTGAGGCGCGGGGCGCAACGAACCGACAAGCCGAACAAGCCGCCATCCGCGCGGCAGAGCGGGATAGGCTCGCGCTCGAACAGGCGCGGATTGCCGCCGGTAGGGAAGCTGCCGAGTTGCTCGCGAAGGCTCTCGCCGACGACCTGAAATAGCCCCTTCTCGCGGGAACAAGAATGCGGCACGTACACTGCCGCATTGCGGCGGGTTGCGGCGCCGCATGCAACATGCCGCGCGGCGCCGCATGCGGCAGCCGCAGCGCGGCACCCCACTTGCCATTATCGATACAAAACAGGCAGAATGGTTCCACCAAAAAGCAGGCGCCATTCATGCCACCGCACCATATCCCCATCGCCGAAGCTGCCCGCCGATACGGCGTCAATCGCTCGACAATTCAAAGGAAGATTGCCAAGGGTGAGCTTGAGCGGATAGCCCTCAAGAACGGCAAGGTGGGGGTCACGCTCAAGAGCCTTGAGGCTGCCTTTGGTACCCCGCCGCAGGGTGCCGCAAATGCGGCACGTACAGAACAGGATGCGGCACCTAGTGCGGCATGCCGCGCGGCGCCGCGTGCGGCTGCCGCATCTGCCGCGCTCCCATCGAATGCCGCTGCCGCTGTAGCCACGCTCCGCGCCGAGCTTGCCGCCGCAGTCCAACGACAAACCGACATCGAAGAAATGCGCCGGCAGGTGGTGCAGGCACAGAACGAGCATATCGATAGCTTGCGAAAGGAACTCGAGCAGAAGGCGCGGGAACTCGAGGCGGCAAACCAGCGCGCCGAAGCCGCCCACCTCGAAAACATGAACCTACACCACCAGCTCGCCGACGCGCGACGCCATGAGACCGAGCGGGGGAGGCTTGCCGCTCCGTCGCCAGCCTCCCCCGCGATCGTGATAGAGGGCATGGCAGCCGACCAGCCCGCCGGCAAGCCGACCCGTCGTCGCATCAAGGCGCGCCGATCGGATGCAAGACCAGCCCCCGCCACCAAGCCTGAGCCGTCTCGTCCGTGGTGGCGGCTCTTCGGTTAGTTGAGGCTCTGGGAAGAGGGGAGCGGAGGGACACGACCGGCGGGAGGGGCTCGCCGCGTGGGGTCACGGGGCGCCTTTTATCGTATGTGCAATTTGGGAGGCGATCAAAGGCTGATTTTCCGCAATAGCGGCTTTCAGTTTTTCAAATTCATTTGGAATATCCTCAAGATACTCTTTAATTACTGACTTTGCAACTTTTA
>JADFXM010000177.1 GCA_015233565.1 Candidatus Rifleibacteriota bacterium | reverse complement strand
CGCAGCAAAACCATTCAGTCCCTCTTCACTAGGGCTTTCTGCCTTAGCAAGCTTTACCAGGGCGGCTTCGTATTTCCTTAAACTCGCTTGCAGATTTTTGTTTCCGCGAGGGTCGTTGATATACTTTTGGACCACCAAAACAGCATCTCCTGTACCTGTGCAGTAGCCATCACGCCCAAGAGTTATTCCACGACCATCTTTCAGATTCTTCGCATAGTCATATTTCATTTCCTTACTTTCGTTCTCAAATATGGATTTCAGCATGTTTGCGATTTTTAGTTGCTCGGGAGTGAGATCACTAGATGGTAAATTGCTACTAGCCGAAGAAGTCAAAGACGCAACTTGCTCACGCTGAGAATCGGTATGAGTATCTGAAGAAACTGTAGACAAAACCTGATAATTTGCAGAAACTGTTTGAGTATCTGATGAAATCGAAGGTACAACTTGTTCATTTGCAGAATCGCTTGGAATTTCCGTCCGAGCACTTATTTCGGTCTGGGGAATAATTACCGCTTCATCTCCGAAAGGATTTCCGGCTGCTTTATCTGGAATCGAGGCAATAAACAACATAACAGACATTACAAAAATTAAGCTTCGTGCCATAAGAGCTTCCCTCCATTTTATTTACAATGCCAAGCAAACCTGCTCAAAATCGAAGTCCCTTCAAAAGAGCAGAGTGGTCTTGCTAACCTAGACAATTAATCTTAATCATTCAAAGAACAAGAATTGATCCAACCTATTTTTAGCATAACAGATTTTTAAATTATTGGACATCGACAAAAATCTACAAGAATTACCCATACCTATTTCTTAATGACAGTCGGACAAAAATCAGTCAAATGATCCAGAAATCATCCCGACTCCAACATGCATATTCACTTGTATTTTTAAAACTATTTTTGGATGGCCATGATGGGATGATAAGTCCGTTGAAAAAATCAACAGGCTGCCGGAGCAGTGATTCTTGGTGAGTTGCTGCGATTGCTTTTGAGAGGCATTTTGAGCACTGTTCATAAAATTAATTATTCCGATAAGTTTCGTAACAAAAATCAGTAATAGTTATATTTTGCGAGAAAACTCACCGAGAATTGCTGCTGCCGGAGTTCGACTTTTAACAGAACTTCCGAGTTTGGGATTTAGTAAACCAAAAAATAGCTCATATAAGAAAAAAATTTGGCAATTCCTGATTTTTTTCTGACTTTTCCTGCATATAAAAGCAGTTTGAGTGCTGGCACGCAAATTGCTTTTATTCATTTTACAAGAAAAAAAATAAGGAGAACTTAAATGTTCAAAAAAGCTTTTGCAGTTGCTCTTCTTCTCGTCAGTTTCGCTGGAAGTGCTTTTGCTCTTTCTAATCCTTTTAAAATTTGGGATGTGAAAGCCACTGTCAATGTTCTTGATATGACCGTCGATCCTACCACCAAAAAGGTTGATAAGATAACCGTAGAAATTACAAATATTATTGGCGATGAAGACCTTTCAGTAGTTGGACAACCCAATGCTATCATTTCTCCAGAACTTCAAGCCCGCGCCGAAATGATCAGTTATCTCATGCATGATGCCTACCAAATCGTTTTGAACAATTATTGTTCGGATGAAAAAACTGAAATATTGAATGTTCTGAATTCAATCCACATCACTCCTTCTGGAAAAGTGACAATCAAAGTTGTAAAACATCTTGATAAAAATGTTTATGGGTTGGCTTTAACCGACCACAATTTTGTCGCTCCAGTTATTTGCCCAAGATTCTAAGATTAAAGATTTCTAAAAATCAAATATTTTCTGATTATCTCACATTTTTTTTGTTATTTTTTCCTCGAAAAGTGAAAATGTAGTGACCGAAGAAATCAGCAAAAAAGAGTAAAAAGTCCCCTGAGTCCCAATAAAGGATTCGGGGGATTTTTTTTTCTGTCCTGCGGATGTTCGTTCAAGAACAAATTTGCCGTGTTTTTTTGCATTAAAGGGATTGTGTTTTAAGGAGTAAAAGGTTAATTTGTTTAGTACTGTAATTTCTGCCCTCGCACGTTTGGTTTTTTGCGAAACTACTGGGTTTCAAACCTAAGGTAGTTTTAACATTTCCCTGAAGGGGTTGCGGGAAACTATACGCTAGTTGAATTAACTATGAACGGCATAGAAAGAGGAGGAATCAATTTCAATACAACTTTCAATGACTCGCACTGCGAGCGGAGGGACAAATGACCAATGAAAACTGGCGTTCGGGGCTTGAAGAACGCGATTGTCGAATCTTCGAGCTGGAGCGTCGCAACGATGAATTGTTCAAATTCGTCGAGGAGCTTAACGCCGTCGTTATCGACCAGAATAAACGGCTGATGGCGCTCGAACCGTGATAGGAATTTGCTTTTTAGCGTGGCCATCATAGCATATTCATTTTTATCTTTCAAGGCGTTTTCATCAAGGCGTTTTCAAAGCGTTTTTTTCGCATTTTTTGAAATTTTTTTTGATTTTTAGG
>JADFXM010000176.1 GCA_015233565.1 Candidatus Rifleibacteriota bacterium | reverse complement strand
GAAAAGCAAAAGAAATTCTCAGACTGAAGTTGGTTAATCAGTTAAGCTTTCGAAAAATTGCCAGAGCTTGCAAAATCTCGAAAACTACCGTGAAAGATTACGTTGAACGCGCAGAAAAAGCTAATCTTAGCGTTGACCAAATCCAAACTCTTGCTGAAGATGAAATCCAACAACTTCTTTTCCCAGAATCGAAAGAACTTCTGTCTACCAGACCTTTGCCAGATTGGGAAGAAATTTACCTTGAGTTAAAACAAAAAGGTATTACTCTTCAGGGATTATGGGAAGAATATCGGGATCAGCATCCAGACGCTCTTTGTTATAGTCGAATTCACGAATTGTATCAAGAATTTGCCCAAACGGTTGATACAACTATGCGACACACACATCGAGCAGGCGAAAAGCTGTTCGTAGATTACAGTGGAAAAACCATTGAAATTATTAATCCGAAAACTGGAGAAATTTGCAACGCGGAAATCTTTGTAGCCGTTTTGGGTGCAAGCAATTACACCTATGTAGATGCAACTTTTTCACAGTCCCTTCCAGATTGGATTGGAAGCCATGTTCGCGCCCTGGACTATTTCGGTGGCGTTCCAGAAGTGATTGTACCTGATAACCTCAAAAGCGGGGTCAAAAAAGCTTGGTATTACGACCCGGATATTAATCCAACGTATCAGGAATTTGCTGCTCATTACCAAACAGCGATTCTTCCTGCAAGAGCTGGAAAATCGAGGGACAAGGCGAAGGTTGAAGTCGGGGTTCAAATAGTCCAACGATGGATTCTGATGAAACTTCGTAAACAACGTTTTTTTTCTTTAGGTGAAGCCAACAAAGCCATTCGAGAATTGTTAGAAGGCTTGAATGCGCGACCTTTTCGAAAACTTTCAGGTTCCCGACGATCACTTTTTGAAGAAGTGGACAAACCAGCACTGAAACCTTTGCCAGTTCAGCGGTATGAGTTTGCAATATGGAAAAAAGCAAAAATTAATATTGATTATCATGTTGAGTTTGACCATCACTATTATAGCAGCCATTTTGAGATGGTTGGGAAGACCGTTGAGATCCGAGCCACGCAAGCGACAATAGAAATATTCCATAACAGCAAGCGAATTGCTTCACATCCTCGAAGTTTTCAAAAAGGAAGACATACAACTTTAGAAGAACACATGCCCAAGAACCATCAGTTTGTCCAATGGAACCCTCAACGTTTTTTGAACTGGGGAAAAAGTTTAGGCTTTCATGTAGAAAAAGTCATCGAAAAAATATTGAACTCCAGACCTCATCCAGAAATTGGGTATCGTGAATGTTTGGGAGTGTTCAGGCTTGGCAAACAAGTGGGAGCATGCCGCCTGAATGCCGCGTGTCAACGAGCAATTCACTTTGACTCGCCGCGCCTTCGAACGGTTCATAATATCCTTAATACTGGTCAGGACAAACTACCTTTGCCAACACATAAAGAAGAAAAACTGCCTTTTCACGAGAATGTTCGTGGAGGCAGCTATTATTCCAATGAATCTTAGTTTTTCAGCGGATTATAGCTCTTACTATAATTCACCAAACAGTTTTTCTGAAGAATGTATTGATGATACAAGGAGAAAATATGTTAATGCAACAAACGATTGAAGCTCTTTATAAGTTGAAATTAAGTGGTATGGCAAAAGGAATTCAGGAGCAGGAAGCAAATCATGCTTTTCGGGAAATGGCTTTTGAAGAACGCCTTGGTTTGATAGTAGATCGGGAAACTGTTGATCGCGAGAATCGACAATTAGCCTCAAGATTGAAACAGGCTAAACTGCGTCACTCGGCAACGATTGAGGACATTGATTTTCGTTCGGTCAGAGGACTAGATAAATCTTTACTCCTGAATCTTGCCTCCTGTGAATGGATTAAGCAACATCATAATCTTTTACTTACAGGTCCGACAGGTGTCGGAAAAACTTTTATTGCTTGCGGATTAGCTCACAAGGCTTGTCGGGAAGGCTTTACAGTTTTATATCAACGCATGGGACGAATGTTTCATGAATTTAACGTTGTTCGAGGAGAGGGGCGATATTTGCGATGGTTAAAGAATTTGGCAAAAATAGAGGTGATTATAATTGATGATTGGTGTCTGGAAAGCTTTTCCAGGGAAATGTGTCAGGATATATTTGAATTATTGGAGGAGCGTTATCAACGGAAATCTACGATTATTGTCAGTCAGGTTCCTGTAGACTCGTGGCATGCAATAATCGGGGATCAAACTCTTGCAGATGCAATTTTGGATAGGATTGTTCATAACGCTCATGTAATAACCATGAAGGGTGAATCAATGCGGAAAGCTATTGGAAAAGAAAAAAAAAGTGTCAAAGTCTGATCAGTAACGTTCATTAAAACAGGCTTAAATGTTGAAATGGTCTTATTCGATAGAATTTTTGGCCATGAAATTAAGCCTGAATTCTTACACTTTGCTATGCTTTCGACCAATTTGGGAGAACTTATCGGAAGGCAAAAAGTGTTTTATAAGGC
>JADFXM010000175.1 GCA_015233565.1 Candidatus Rifleibacteriota bacterium | reverse complement strand
ATTTAGTTTTATGTAAGTTGGTCTCAGGATAAAATCCAACCGAAAAGTATTCCAAAATCAGAAAACTACCTTTTGAAGCCCTTTTCCGAGAAAACGCAAACTATCGATACCAGGAATTCTGAATTTGCAGTGCAACTTATGGGGGGGAGTTTTTTTTCCAACCCTATAAAACGACGTATTTCCTGTTCGATGACCAGGACAAATTCCAGATCAGTTTCCAGAGCAAGATCCTTTCCTTTTCGAATTCGATAGAGGGGTTGTATTTTGGATATACCCAGCTGTCCTACTGGAAACAAGGCGAGATAGGAAATGCAAATCCATTCATCTATTCCAACTACAATCCCGAGTTGTTTTACCGGTTCCGCATTCCCGAATCTCACTCCCCCCTGAAAGGTCTACAGCTGGGTTATGAACATCAATCCGATGGTTTAGGCTTGCAATTTGACCCCATTCACCGTGAATGGGACCTGGTTTTTATCGTCGCGGAATTTTCTTTATTGAAGGATGGCAAATTGGATCTTCAGGCAAAAATCTGGCATCCCGAAAATTTCTCGGATTATAACCCTGATATTGTTAAATACCTCGGTTATTCTCAATTTACCTTCCGCACGAACAAGTTGAAGGCTTTCTGGCAACCGCAGCTCGAGGTAACCTTCTTGAAGGGGACAGCCGGAAGCCTTAAAGATCTGTCCTGGTGCGTTGAAGACAATGTCCGGATTTCTCCCGAAAAGCTTCCTTTCAAGACCCCTCTTGCCTTCTTCATCCATTGGTATAACGGCTACGGCGAGTCGCTGAGATACTATAATCAAAAAACGAATCGCGTTCGCTACGGAATCAGCCTTTCCTGGTAAAAAATTAATTTTTATCTAACCTCTGTTTAAGAGAAGATAGAAAGGACTTTAAAAAGTGCCAAAAAAATATTTTTTGGTGATTTTTTAGGGGTTGTTTTGATGAGAAATACACAGTTTTGGACATTTAGGTGCTGAAATATAAAAATATGGCTGTTTAGAAGAAATTATATTCTTGCATATATTTTTTGGGGGGGAAGCTGTACTTCGATGCCTTGAATTCAGTCGAAGACTGAATTCTTTTTGCTTTCTTCAACTGCTCTTCAAGAGTTCGCCTTTCTCGCTGAAGTTGTTGAATAGCGCGGGTTTGCTCTCGACTTTCATTTACTGTGAGAACAATACAGCGGTTTTGTAATTCTTCGTCGATATCAACGTTGGTTGTGGTAACGAAGATCATCACCGGTTCTTCGACCCGATATTCATTGGTAACTAATTTTTCGCTTTGCGGATCTTTGCCGATAGATGCTATCGTTAATTCCCCAAATGGCTGGAAATCCGAAGGTCGGTTGAAAAATATCAGCATTGAAAGCCGTTTAGTTTATATTTGTGGGGATATTTGCGATTCGGCTGATTTATGTGGTAATTTGGAGTGCGAATATCACGACATCAGCATAGAAGCTACGCGTAGCTTTATGGAAGCAAGTTGTCATGAACGGACATTGGGAGGGTTTTCAGAACGGGATGAAAAGAAAAGAGCTTTCAAAGAAAAACATGGATTGAAAAACCGCTGAAGAAATTGGTGCCGAGAAGATCCGAATCCTATATATTTCAAGTCAGGAAAGGAGGGAAAAAAATGAAGGAGAATCAAATTGAAATTCGCCTTGAAGATGAAAGAGGCTTAATTTCGGCCAAAAAATTCATTATCGCTCTTGAAACGATGATTTCCTTGGTTGAAGAAGTGGATAAGAACTTCAATGGGAAAAAAACTCTGGAATTGAAAATAGCCAATTTGCAAATTGGAAGCGCAATCTCCACATTAGAAGCGGTTTCGATTTCGCCTAAAACCAACTTTTCTACCTCCAAAATCGTTTCCTGTGTTTTAAATGGAATAAGGGATATTGAATCCGGGACTTCTGATATTCCTGATCATTTTTCTGAAGCTATTCTTAAAAAACTGAGGAAGTTAGCCAGTTTTACGGATAAATACGTAAAAATCAAGCTAAATAGCGGCATGCTTTCCCATCGAGCAGTGGCAACAATCGATAACTGGACAACCTCTGTCTATACCGAAACAGATTCTATCGAGGGAACGCTTGAAGCAATAAGCATTCGAAATAAAAAAAAATTTCATATTTTTACTGACTCTGAAGAACAGGTTCAATGCTTTTTTTCAGAAGATTTATTCGCAAAGGTAAAAATGGCCTTAGGAGAAAGAGTCTGCATACACGGTGAAACCCGAAAGACATTGGCTGGGAAACCAACTTCAATGCATATTTCTGACATTGAAATTCTGCATACTTCCAAGGACATAGACTTGAATAAGTTCGTTGGCGCATGGAATTTGCCAATGAAAGGTGAAGAATATATAAGGATGATTCGAGATGAAGAATGAGAACCTTGTATATTTAGATTCATGTTTTTTTATTGGCCTAAACCCAATACTGTTCACTTAAGCAGAAATATGTGGTATGCTGATGAGAATTATTTCATCAGGAGGCCTATATGGCAAGAACAATTGCTGAACTGCCAGCTGGAACAAGAATTACCGACCATATCAGTCT
>JADFXM010000174.1 GCA_015233565.1 Candidatus Rifleibacteriota bacterium | reverse complement strand
CCCCGCGTGGGCGCGTGGATTGAAACTTAACAACGGCGCGATTTCGGGAGGAGTGCCTGTCGCGCCCCGCGTGGGCGCGTGGATTGAAACGACTGGAATATAAGCGTTATCTACGAAGACCTGTCGCGCCCCGCGTGGGCGCGTGGATTGAAACCAGTGTCTACAGTTCCAATTTCACCAGCCGCAAGTCGCGCCCCGCGTGGGCGCGTGGATTGAAACGACAAGCCTATTTGTGTAGCAATTGAAAACGTGTCGCGCCCCGCGTGGGCGCGTGGATTGAAACTATTCGCCGTGGTTGACCTGGGGAATTATTGCGTCGCGCCCCGCGTGGGCGCGTGGATTGAAACGAAAGATATTGCCGTTGACGCTATCAAGGCTTGTCGCGCCCCGCGTGGGCGCGTGGATTGAAACTTAGCGACTGGGAGCGATATCCACCAGGTAATGTCGCGCCCCGCGTGGGCGCGTGGATTGAAACGATATTGGCCCTCCAAGTCTATCGTTAGAACAGTCGCGCCCCGCGTGGGCGCGTGGATTGAAACTGTTTATATGGATTATCAGAAAGTAGGTATTCGTCGCGCCCCGCGTGGGCGCGTGGATTGAAACTTTCGCAAGATGACATTGATTCAATCCCCACAAGTCGCGCCCCGCGTGGGCGCGTGGATTGAAACTGGACAGGCTGTTTATCCTGGACTTGCTTATTGTCGCGCCCCGCGTGGGCGCGTGGATTGAAACTTCGACTACGAAAAATCACAAGAAGAGCGATTGTCGCGCCCCGCGTGGGCGCGTGGATTGAAACTTAAGGAAGTTAGTCTAACGCCGATTGGCGCAGGTCGCGCCCCGCGTGGGCGCGTGGATTGAAACGGAATAGTTCCTAGAATGGTTGCAGAGGAGGCGTCGCGCCCCGCGTGGGCGCGTGGATTGAAACCAATATATCCGCGCACTTCTTGAGGTGGTGTCGTCGCGCCCCGCGTGGGCGCGTGGATTGAAACGCTTCAGCGCGTTTCAAAACGAAATGGGAAAAAGTCGCGCCCCGCGTGGGCGCGTGGATTGAAACGGCGTAAGGGCCAATTCCCCATTCATCAGAACCGTCGCGCCCCGCGTGGGCGCGTGGATTGAAACATGTACAACTTTCTAATGGTGTTGTTTTTCTTGTCGCGCCCCGCGTGGGCGCGTGGATTGAAACGGTCGTATGCTACGAATTTATCAGGCCATAACGTCGCGCCCCGCGTGGGCGCGTGGATTGAAACTTCCAATTCTTTCGTTGGTCCAATTGTGTTTTGTCGCGCCCCGCGTGGGCGCGTGGATTGAAACTATTAAATTGGTCATTTCTTGGCCTCGGCTGTGTCGCGCCCCGCGTGGGCGCGTGGATTGAAACAGCTTCGGGACGATAATGATTCGGCGGCTCAGGTCGCGCCCCGCGTGGGCGCGTGGATTGAAACCAGACAGTGAACAAATGCGACCAAAGTAGCCAGTCGCGCCCCGCGTGGGCGCGTGGATTGAAACCGCCGAAAGTGTGAAAATTTGAACCGTCTGTTGTCGCGCCCCGCGTGGGCGCGTGGATTGAAACGGCCATGGTGTAACAGAAGAACAACGAATCAGGTCGCGCCCCGCGTGGGCGCGTGGATTGAAACATAATTTGCTGAGTTTTGAGATTGGATGGCGCGTCGCGCCCCGCGTGGGCGCGTGGATTGAAACAACTTGGAGCCATCCCATTGAAAGAAGTTGTTGTCGCGCCCCGCGTGGGCGCGTGGATTGAAACGCGACTTGGACGTAGAAATCGCTCAGAAAATTGTCGCGCCCCGCGTGGGCGCGTGGATTGAAACCGTCTGTGTTAATTGCCGTTATCGGACTTGCTGTCGCGCCCCGCGTGGGCGCGTGGATTGAAACTGACCACTTAGCTCCAAAGCCAAGATAACCGCGTCGCGCCCCGCGTGGGCGCGTGGATTGAAACGCTTCAGCGCGTTTCAAAACGAAATGGGAAAAGTCGCGCCCCGCGTGGGCGCGTGGATTGAAACAACACCATTAATTTTAAGGGAGGTGATTTTAAGGTCGCGCCCCGCGTGGGCGCGTGGATTGAAACTCCTTCGGATTGTACAGCCAACGCAGTCATCATGTCGCGCCCCGCGTGGGCGCGTGGATTGAAACGATTAGCCGCCTTAAAACTGGGTCTTCCGGTTGTCGCGCCCCGCGTGGGCGCGTGGATTGAAACGCTTCAGCGCGTTTCAAAACGAAATGGGAAAAGTCGCGCCCCGCGTGGGCGCGTGGATTGAAACTGGATCTGGTTTAGCGTTTGGAAGCAACAATCGTCGCGCCCCGCGTGGGCGCGTGGATTGAAACTATTTATTGCTATGGTGACAGTATTTGCGTCCGTCGCGCCCCGCGTGGGCGCGTGGATTGAAACGGTTCAACGCGAGACGGTTCTTTCAGGCTATCGTCGCGCCCCGCGTGGGCGCGTGGATTGAAACAAAACACAGGATTTTTTCACCACAGCAACAAAGTCGCGCCCCGCGTGGGCGCGTGGATTGAAACGATTAGCCGCCTTAAAACTGGCTCTTCCGGTTGTCGCGCCCCG
>JADFXM010000173.1 GCA_015233565.1 Candidatus Rifleibacteriota bacterium | reverse complement strand
CAGCAATCGAATAGGAAAAACTCCCTATTTGCATTGGTTGGAAAAAGACATATTTGTCCAGGCTCTCAAAATTATATTGCTCTTGGCCTGAGGCACCCTTCATCATTTTATTTTTTACGATATCGGCGAGGGTTCCATATTTGGGGTCAGTTAAATTAACATTATCAGAAAGTTTGTATTTAGGATGTGATATTAATTGGCCGTTTTCGTTGATAATATAAATGTATCCCGTCTTTCCGAAAACCACTGATTTCAGAAGTTCCCAGGTTAGTTGCCACTTAATATTTGTTACAACTGTCGCCAGCCATTTTCTGTCATCGCCCATTACCGGAGTTGCTATTCTTAATTCCACCTGTCCACCCTGATCTGCGATTTGGACTCGCGAAATAAAGGTGTTTCCGTCCTTCAAGAATTCTGTTGCAGTTGTGTACCAGTTTCCTTTTTTAAGATCCACGAGTTCTTCGGATTTTTTTCCATCTTTAATTGAAATTAATTCTGTACCATCCGGGTCGACTAACCGAATTTGCGAAAACATCGGCTTTTCATCTCCATCGGCTTTAACTTTCCAATTGTTGACCGTTTCCTGCATTTCAGATTCCAAGCCCTTGAAATAAGCATCTGCCCAATTTGCAGACATTTCGCTCCATTTCCCGTCAAAACAAATTATCCAATCCCAGGCTTGAAAATAAGTGAAATATAAAAATCTTGACTCTTCATTTCTGGTAAATTCAATACAGTCAATTTTTCCATCACTTTTTCCCTTCAAAAGCTCTGATTTAACATTCTCCGGAATCAAAAGTGAATTTGGATTTTCATGTGATTCTGAATTCTCTTCACGTTCTGCAATTAATGAACCGGTTGAATCTAAAATAAAAGTTCTCCCGGTTTTTCCAAAGTTTTTTCTTAAAATGGACTCTACAATAGGTTTTGTAAATTCTTTTTCAGGTATTCCAACATTAAGCATTCCGTTAAGTTTTCCATCTGAAGAATACAGTGGTTCATAGGCGGTTGCATTCCACGAATCACCAACCAAAGCTCTTCCAAAATAATTCTTTTGTTCAAGAATATTCTTAATTACGGGATTTGCAACCCCATTTTCATCTTGTGCGAATAAAGTCGTGCCGACCGTTCTTTTTCCGTCTTTCCCAATTATATTCGTTGCTACTCCCAACATGTCGCCCTTTTCGTTCAGGCGCTGAAAAATTGTTGAAAAGACACCGGTTAAACTGGAAATTTCATCAACTAACGGAGTTGGAATCGTCGGGTCAAAGTTCGCCAAAATTGAATGTTTTGAATCTTTCTGAGGAGCAAGTACATTTAAGGAATATGATTCTTTAACTCCTTTTCCAGGTATTGATACCTCCCATGTTTGTGTGGCCTCGACTTGTACAATACCCCCATGAAGATTAAAGCAAACATAATGGGCTCCTTGCAGGTTTTTCTTTAAAGCAGTTTCCAAAAGCAATCGCTGACTATCACAGTTCTTTAAAATTCCCCCTAAAATGCTTTTTAATTCACTTCCGACAATTTCATTGACCTTTTTATTTTTTCCGGAAATAGTGGACAGATATCCCTTAAGATTCGGAGAAAACGATAACTCCTTGGTTTTTGTTTTGCATTGATCAATCAGTTGCTGTACAACCATTTCGGCTTGATTGACTCCTCGGCCTAAATCGTCAAGCATGTCTTTTTCAAAGCCTTTTTCTGCCAAAGAAATGGCTTCTAAACCAAAACCATTCAACTCTCGATATCCTAAATAGCCAACTACCAGGGCTACAAAAAAGACCGAGCCAACACCAAGCAACAAAAGTTTGAATTTGATCGAAAAGTTTCCCATATTCTCCCTCATTCTTAAATACCTACAAATATTAAAACTGCGAAATCTATGTTCAAAATACAGCCTCAAATCAAGTGCAATTTTTTTTGCAAATCTTTGGAAGTATTGTGAACCTTGATTTTTTGATTTGAAACTTTCCGTACCAATTTAAACAACTCCCTATGGGCTGGTTTCACCAAGAAAACGGTAAAGACTTTCCAGAAAACGATCCCGGTCAAGCTTAATTTGATAATCGCTTATTCCTGCAATTTTCCCGATCTCAATGTTTTCGGAATCTGATAGGGACGTTAGTGCAATTACCGGAAGAGATGTAAATCTTGGGTCTGACCGAATTGCTTTGGCAAGTTCAATGCCTGTCATTTCTGGCATGTCAATATCCGTAACGACAACTCTCACATTATCTGCGTGTTTTTGAAGCAGTTGCCAGGCCATTTCGCCATTAAAAGCTTCAATTACTTTCAGACTCTCCTGTTCAATGCACCTCTTTACCTGAGCTCTGAAAAAATCTGAATCATCCGCGAGCAGAATAAGCGGTGCTTTGTCTGCATCAAATCGCATTATCGGTCTCTTTCTTTGGAGTATCCATTCCGGGTAGGCGCATTGTACCAGTTCGTATAAATCTACCATTAAAACAGTTTTTTCCTTTATTATTGCTGACCCGGCAATTCCCTTCTGCTATGGTGGCTGTCATTTCTTCAGTGGCAGCGGCAACCGAATTCAGATTCACTGCCGTCTGTGTCATACTTGTGGCAACGGATGAAGAATTCATACTCATCTGTTCTGATGATGATGCTACC
>JADFXM010000172.1 GCA_015233565.1 Candidatus Rifleibacteriota bacterium | reverse complement strand
CAGGAATTATCCATTTAGTGTTTAAAGCTCTTCCGAAAAGAGGTTTAAATTATATTTTTCTTTTTTCTGGTTCTTTTTTAAAAATTCCGGGCTCTATTATCAGAAAAATAGTATAAAAATCTTTCTTTTCCCTCTTGTACCTGACCCTGATTTGTGCTTTCATAGTGGTATGGCAACTGAAAGTCCACTCTCTCTTCAAAACCTCATCACGACTGCCCGTGATTTTTTTTGTTTAATTCCTGACCACAGGACTGAAAAACCCGAATATTCTATTGAAGATTCCCTTTTGTCTGCACTTGGCATGTTTTTCTTCCAAGAACCGTCAATGCTTCAATTTCAAAAAGAACTCAGAGAAAATCAGGGAGATGATAATCTTCATACGCTCTTTGAAGTGGCAAAAATTCCAAAAACCACTCAACTTCGTAGAATTGTCGATGAAGTGAAACCAGAATTTTTGTTTCCAGTATTTGACTCTTACTTTAAAACTCTTTCCCAAAATAAGCTTCTTCAACGTTTTCAAATTCTTAATGGAAGATATTTATTTGTCCTTGATGGTACAGAATATTTTGTTTCAAATGCTACTGAGAAACCATGTGAAAGATGCTTAAAGCGAGAACTTAAGGATGAAAAAATACAGTATTACCATCAGATTGTTCAAGCGGCTTTAATAAAACCCAGTGTTTCCGCAGTAATCCCATTTGCACCGGAGGAAGTATGTGTTCAAGATGGCTCAACCAAACAAGATTGCGAAGTAAATGCCGCAAAAAGATTAATTAAAAGGCTTCACTCCAGTCATCCTCATATGGATATCATCTTAAATGGTGATGACATTTTTTCCAGAGTTCCTATGGTTGAATGTGCATTAGAAAATAAATTTAGTTTTATTTTTGTTGCCAAAGATAGTAGTCATATTCATCTATATGAATGGCTTTCCGGAATAAGAAAGTTAGACAACATAAGCAAATACGAAAAAAAAGACCCGGAAGGAAATCTCCAGCGTTTTGAATGGTGTTGCGATCTTCCATTAAGAAGTGACGCAAAAACCATGGTTAATTGGTTTTCTTATTCTCTTTTCGACAAGAAAGGAAAGAGGAAATACTATAATACCTGGGTAACAAATATCATTCCAACAAAGGAAAATATAGAAGAATTAGCCAATGCCGGTCGGGCCAAGTGGAAAATCGAGAACGAAACCTTTAACGTATTAAAAAACTATGGATACCATCTTGAGCACAACTATGGGCACGGAAAGAAGAACTTATCTTTCAACTTTGTACTTTTGAATCTTCTTTCATTTTTTTTGCATCAGATTCAAAGATTGGCCACGCCATTGTTTCAATTGGCTAGAGCTAAAGCAAGAACAGGTTATAATTTCTTTGAAAAACTTCGATCCGCAATAGATTTTTTTGTATGGGAAAGCTGGGAACAACTCTTAGAATGGGTTTTTATAAAGAGAAAACCTTGCAGAGGCCCTCCATGATTTGGTTTCAAGATTTCATGGCAAAATTCGAATAAGCAGAATCGAAGTTAGAAAAAAACATTAGATGAAGAACAAGGAGAGTAACCCCAATTATTAATGGATAATTCCTGTGCATTTGCCGAAGGAGTTGCTTTTTCTTCTCCTACTTCTTCTGGCATTTTAGCTGTAATAATTTCACCACAACCAGAGCAACGTAGCCGTTCCGGCTGATGTAATTCGGCAACAAGCGAAGGCTGACCAATAATACGAATTATCTTGCGCGCCTCCAGGCGCTGAAGCGTTCCATGTTCACAATTCGGACATTTGTCTCCAGGGTTCAATTCATGAGGATATTCCACAATTCGGCTGAAAGTATATTCATCTGATCCATGACGACCATGATTTTTTGGTTTTGAAGATGAATCCTTGTCTTTTTTTTCTTTTTTCTCTTTTTCAGTCTTACTCCCAAGCAAGCGATTAATTCTAGCCAAAGCGGCTTCTTTTTCGCGAGAGGCTCGCTTGAGACTCTTCAACTGCCCAATTAAAGTCAGAATAATCTTCTTATGGCGGTCATCCAGAGAACTATTCTCGACAGCTTTTATAAGCTCGGGAATTTCATCTGTGGAGACTTCTAAAACATCTGCTTCTTTTGGACGACTCAGACCCTATTATAAACCATCTAAAAGTAAGGTACAAGAGGGCTTTAACAACTAAATTATTTTTTTCCAGTCTTCGGGAATTTTGCAATTCCCAGGATGGCCATTATAAAGCAAGATCTGTAATTGCGGCGCGGTTAAAATACCATCGCCTGAAGGCCAAAATTTTATTTTCCCTTCTGAAAGTCTTTTTTGACAAAGCCAAAACCCCTGGCCGTCATAGATCAATATTTTAAAACTATTTCGCCGCCGATTAATAAAAATGAATTAGCTGCCATTGGTTGGATCAAGCTTCATTTTTAATCGACAGATCGCCTTAATTCCATCAATTCCTTTCCTGAAATCGATTGGTTCCACAAACTGGAAAATGCGCATATGAGGCGTGATTTGAATCATAATTTCAAAAAGGCCTTAATGATCTCGGAACAATTCTGTGAAAAGATCCGAAGAACTGTTCCCTGGTTCGTAACGATTTCAGCAATTGGAGTAGTACTTTGCGGGGATGGGGCAGGCAATTCCAGTTCAACAAATTTGTCAGTTTTGGGCACTAAATTTAA
>JADFXM010000171.1:1126-2674 GCA_015233565.1 Candidatus Rifleibacteriota bacterium | reverse complement strand
TGTTGGGGATTACTGTCCATAGAAACCGGATGTGAAGAAGGCATAGAAAATTCCTCCAAAAAAAAGTTTGAACGAATTTTATTCCGTTTTTTCGGAAATTTTTAGCACTTTTGCCGAAAGGACACGAGCATTCGCTTCAAGATTACCCACCATTTTTATTTTTGGGACCATCCGATCCTAACTCTATGAAAATTAAGGCCTCTGAAACTTTAAAGAAGACCATTTTTGAAAAATTGGTTTTACCAGCCCCATTAGGTCCCTCACAGATTTCACCCCAAACATTGGGAATTTCGTTCAATGATGGTGATCTTTTCTTGGCCATTCATTTAGCTGATATAAAGCTAGCAGGTTCAATGTGCAAAACCTCTGCCGCCGAATATAACTTAAATTTGAAATATCTCATTGTCGAGGATAGGTATGACTTTGACTTTGTAACCCACGGTTACATTTTTCGAAACACCATTCCCTATCTCGCAGCTAATTTAGCCGCGCTTGATCAGATATCGGGGGCTATCGTCCCCTATAGGTGGGCCGCAAACGTCGGCGAGTTCAAATTATCTCAATGAGAAATTGTTTTCGATAAAGTGTTCAGCCAAAGAGTCTGTTTAAGCCTCTTTGGCTGAAAATATTTCTCATTGGGGTGACTGTTTGATTAAGATTAGTCGATTTTTTTTCGGGTTTCTTTTTCTTTTTAGCCTTGGCTTGCTGGTAATTATATGGCAAGGGGCTATCCCTTTTTATGAGTCCTTGTTTTTGGATGATTCAATTTATCCCGGCATTGGTCGTGATTCCAAGGTTTTTTTTAAAAATGGGAAATATCAAATTCTTCGTGGGCCAAAATACTATTATTTATATGACTTTTCAAAGAACCAAAAAATTCTAGCGACAAACTTAATCGATTATGATTGGTCTTATTTTGAAAAGGAAGTTTATTTAATTGGCCATGATTCAAAAGAGCGTATGGTGAATATTTTTTATGTTTTTATTCCCGAGTCTGGTGAAATTCAGTCTTTTTGCGATTGGAAAATGATACCAGAAAAGTTTCGAAACCAATTTAAGAATTTAGAGCTTGAAGTTAAAAACGGGAGCCGATTTAACTTCCGATTGCATCAAGTTTATCGGCAATGAGCAGGTTTCTTGCCAAAACGATGACGCCTTACCTGTATACCGGTAGAAGATATAGCACCGCAACGGAGTTGTACTTCAACCGAAACCGTTACTACTCGCCGCAAATGGGGCGATTTATCTCAAAAGACCCCATTGGATTTTCAGGAAGTGGAAACCTCTGGGGCTACGGTAAAAATAACCCAACAAAATACATTGATCCTTATGGTTTATTTGAAGGCCCACTTACCACCACGATCGCTATTGGTGTTGAAACTGGTGCAGGTGGTGTAACAGGCGCTGGAATTGGTGCCGGTGTTGGGGCTGTTGTTAGTATTGGAATCGGCGGTGGGATAGGCGTTGGCTGGGCAATGGATGTGCCAACTGCTGATACCGCAACTACACCCGATATTGGTAGTCCCACGAACCCCGAACCAGATAAAT
>JADFXM010000171.1:0-1099 GCA_015233565.1 Candidatus Rifleibacteriota bacterium | reverse complement strand
CCTGTAATCCATCTGTTGGTAAAATTGGCTATCTATATCACAGAGTTCCACCTCAGAAGCCACATTATCCACATAAAGGAGATCATATTCATTACTACCAAGTAAATCAAAGCCCTTGGCCGGTGTGCAAAGGGTTTTGGAAAGATCTGAATTCGACTTCAGAACCGCCGCCTGCACCAGATGCAATTCCAATGACGGGGTCTGTTGGTGGTGGCGGGCCTTTTTAACCCAATTTAATGAGTTAGGTAGATTGCTAGGCTGAATAATAAACATGACACCTTATTTAGGTGTCATGTTTTTATAAAAGTAATTTAAAGGATTTCTCTTAATGAGCACGTTTCAAGAGTTACTCGGGTTTGATATTAGACGGCCTTTGTACTCATGGGTTGAAAATTTTTGGAATAAAGAACGAAGAGAAAAGTATTTAATCAACCCCCAAACCCCGCACCCTCTCTCAGTTGACACATGTGTTTGGCCATCAATTTTTCTGCAGTCAGATAAAGAAGCCATTTTTCCAAAACCAGTCACAAAAATCTCTGTAGAAACGAAAGATTTTCGTCTGAATAATCTTCGACTCTGGTCAGATATTGAAAATATGACATCGTTTTTCAAAAAATTTAATGACTTGGGCCTTCATGGTAAATCAGTAGGTTTCACAGTTTTTTCGGATACTCCATTTGAAGAAGACGATTATTTTTCGGCTGTTCTTGAGCCGAGGTTGAAATTTGGAGATATATCTAAATCTTGGAAACTACTTGGTTATGATATTGCTGACAGATATTTTCTCAGTGGCCTCTCAAACTGTGGTTTTGATGACGCGGAAAAAAAACAATTAAGTTTTGATTGGAAACCCAAATTGAATGAATTCGGCTTGTTTTCAGATATTTTAGATGCAAGCTGTTTTAAAAAGCTAACGAATTCTAGAGTTGCAGAACACTCTCCATTTTTCATTTATAGCCTTTATGATATTTTCCCTAATGATTAAAAAAGTTAGAGTCTTGTCTCAACCATTTTGTACTGCTTGAAAAACCCATAAGCTTTTAATAGGTAGCGCCCAGTCAGGGTGCCCTGACTGTAAGGCGCAAAAAAGAATTTAGGC
>JADFXM010000170.1 GCA_015233565.1 Candidatus Rifleibacteriota bacterium | reverse complement strand
TAAAGGCATTGGCGGTTCCGGTTGTGAGGAATATTCTCGCGTTGTAATACCTACCACTTTATATGACAGGTAAAAGATCGTGAGAATTTAGGCTCAAAAAATGAGATTTAGGTGCGGAAATTTACAATCAGTATGCCCTAAGAAATCGCGGATATACACGGGATTAATATCAGCCTCTGTAAGATGCATCGCCTTACTGTGCCGAACCACATGGGGCGTGACGTTTTCAAAACCTATGTCAGTTGTATACTTCTGGAGAATATAAGTTATTCCTTGACGGGTCAGTTTGTCACCTTTACAGTTAAAGAATAGCGGAGTATCAAGCTTTCCCTATGCACTCAATCCATTCTCATTGATATAATTCTTAATAATTCCAACTGTTTCCACCATAATGGGGACAGTTCTCGTCTTTCGACCTTTTCCTGTTAATGTTATCTGTGGCGGTGTTGTCATTCTTATATCTCTTACTTTTACATCTGCCAGTTCCTGCACTCTGCAGCCACTGTCGTACATCAGGCACAATAGTGCCAGATCCCGCCGCCCTTTTCGTGTAGTATTATCAGGTTCAGCTAAAAGCTCTTTTACCTGTGATGTGTCAAGATATTTTACGACCCTCTGTGATGTTTTCTTTACAGGAATTGAAAGTATCTGCTGTGTTTGAAACAGATACTCTGGCTGAACCCCTCCAGCATATCTGAAAAATGAGTGGATGGCTGCCAATCGCTGATTTCTTGTGGAGATACTACATTTACGATTCTGTTCCAGCCATTCAAGAAATTCTCTGATCACCTCTGGAGACAACTGTCCGATTTCCAGTCGTTCAGGCCTGATTGCATGCTTTTCTGATATAAAGGTGAGCAACAGGACAATTGTATCCCTGTATGACAGAATCGTATTTGCACTCACATTTCTGGTGGAGGTCAGATATTCCGTTAAGAATTTATTGACCAGTGATGCGAAATCAGTCGTTTTCATAAGGCATCCGCACCTCCTTTATCATCTCAATCTTTGGGAAGATATCATGGTAAGCGTCTTCAATTACAGCCAGTAGATCTGGAAAAGCTTCTGCAGTAAGCTGCAAATATTTGGCTGTTGCCGACAATGACTGGTGCCCCATGAATGCACTTAGAAGCTGAAGTGCAACTCCGTGTGTAACATTGGCCTTTAACATCTGTTCAAGACTGTGTATGCAGAAAGTATGCCTGAGACAGTGAAGATGCGGTCCTCCACCTTTGTAACGGTTGGTCGGGATATTCATATTTGCTACGATGTTGCTGAAGTAGACTTGTACATTATTACGACAATAGTGCCCATTGCCCCGGTTACTCTTGAAAAACGGATCATTATTGTGATAAATGGAATGAATCTTAGTCTGATACCAGCAGCAATACTCCGCAAGTGAATCACTTATTGGAAGAACCCTGTCCTTCTTGTTCTTCGGATTGATTACGTGAATGGTCTTTTTATTCAGATCCACATCTGCTATGTTAAGATTCAGAGCCTCCGATATTCTTATCCCTGTTCCATACAACAAACGGAACAATACAGGATATAAAATATGCGAATTTCTACAGTTAGGGCGAATCTTATCTGCAGCCATGAACAACTCATCAATCTCCGAATGTGAGAAGATATACGGTTTAAAGAAGGATTTTGCTTTCCTTACAGATATATACCCTGGCAGAAATGCATTAATATCATGATTAATCAGATATCTGCCAAAGTTCTGAACAAAACTGATATGTCGCTTCTGTGTGGTAGCCTGCCAGTTCGGCTTGAACTTTATGAATTCGTCTACCAGTTCATGGGACATACCTTCACTGAAGTTGAATTGCAAACTCAGTTTGTCGAATTCATGCGCCAGACGTTCCTCCTCGACATACCTGCATCCAAGAGTTCTCTTTTCAGTAATAAAAGCTTCCAGGTAGGAGGCCAGGGTTCCCGTAAAAACAGGTTTATTTTCTGGCATAGCCTTTTACCTCCATCGATAGAGCACATTTTCTTAAGTTTTCAATGTCCAGCTTGACGTAATATCTGCCAGCAATATCTGGATCGCTATGACCAAGTATTTCTGTGATGGTTGATATTTCTACGTTGTTTTGCAGAAGGTTTGTTGCCAGTGACCGTCTGAAAGTATGCCATCCGACATTCTCTTTCATCTCTGGTGGAATGCCTGCTTTATTCATCACCGTAGAGAAGATATGATTCATTGTGCTGTTGATAGGGAATGCATCATAAGGCGGTTTGTGTTTTACAAATACATTTGGACTGTCAGTGTATGGACGTCCATTTCTGAGATAATCAATGATTGCCCATCCAACACCATCGGGCAACGGAAGCAGGAGTGCTTTATCTGTTTTATGCTGAACAATAGAAATCTGTTTTTTATTCCAATTGATATCCTGAAGCTTAAGATTTCTTATATCACCAATACGGAGTCCGAGCTCTGCGGAAAGCATAATCATGGCAAAGCTTCGTTTTCCAGAAGGACTAGTCCTGTCCGCAGCCTCTTTGATTTTTTTAATTTGATTCAGGTCCCAAATGGTAGGAAACTTCATTCTGCCTTGGATGGAAGCGTGGGGTGTAAATTTCCGCACCTAAATCTCATTTTTTGAGCCTAAATTCTCACGATCTTTTACCTGTCATATAAAGTGGTAGGTATTACAACGCGAGAATATTCCTCACAACCGGAACCGCCAATGCCTTTA
>JADFXM010000016.1 GCA_015233565.1 Candidatus Rifleibacteriota bacterium | reverse complement strand
ATAAAGGCATTGGCGGTTCCGGTTGTGAGGAATATTCTCGCGTTGTAATACCTACCACTTTATATGACAGGTAAAAGATCGTGAGAATTTAGGCTCAAAAAATGAGATTTAGGTGCGGAAATTTACAAGAATCTCATTTTTTCTGATTTTTTTACATATTTTACGGAAAAAATGATACTGCAACTTTGTTTGCGTGAAAAGTGTTTAAACAACAGACTCTGAGCGGAATCGAAACGACCTTCTTGACCAACCTCAGACTTCCTGATGCGGGAGTATATTGAAATGGCACTTTTTATTCGAGAAAGTCTTGAAATGTCGGCAAATTTTTCCGGAAAAAGTGCTTTTTCAAATTCCGCACCAATACTGCAAAATAGCGATCAATTCATGTACGGGTCAGGAATTCTGAACCTATAAATTCCTCTGTGCCAAAGGCACTACTTTATTCCGGAAATTGAAATGGCACAATACACTAATAGAACTGACATTATTATATTGAACTGTTTGTTATATTTTGTTAAAAAGTCCTGCATTAGAGCCCCAAAGAGAGCCCAGGAAAGATTAGCGATGAAACCAATGAAGGCAAGTAGAAGTGAAAAAAGAATTAAAACAATGCTTGATTTGTAGTTTGGAATAATGAAATTGGCAACAACCGTGATAACGAACAGAATTGCTTTAGGATTGAAAAATTGCATTACAAGTCCCGTTAAGTAATTATTGCTTTTTATATCAGCTAAATCGTTTTCATTATTGGTACTAATTGCAGTTTTATAGGCAAGGTAAAACATATATGTTGCACCAAAAATGCCAACAAAATGTTCAATTTTCGGCATCAAACTGAATAAAAAAAGATTAAAGTAACTACTGGCGATCAAGAGGATAATAAATCCGGTGAAAACTCCTAAACTAAAGGGAAATGAGCTTCTAAACCCATATTTCTTTGCATTCAGCATGGATAATATATTGTTTGGCCCAGGTGTAAAGGTAGTTACAAAGACATAAGACAAAAAAGGAATTTGATTTAACATAATGCTTTACCTCCAGAAAAAATATGATATACTTTACAAAATGAACGTTATAACGTTCTATGCTTTATACTATAACATATGTGCGCTAAAACGCACAAGAAGAAAGGTGATTTTTTTTTGGATAATTTAAATTTAGTGCTAGCAAATAATTTAAAGAAAATCAGGGATTCAAGAAAATTAAGCCTTGATAGGGTTGCCGATTTAACCGGTGTCAGCAAAAGCATGCTAGGGCAAATTGAAAGAGGAGAGTCAAACCCAACTATCTCCATAGTCTGGAAAATTGCCAACGGTTTAAAAATCTCTTTTACCGACCTGATCAACGTTCATCAACCGGAAATAGTTGTTCTTAAAAAGGCGGAAGTTGAACCTCTAGTTGATGATGGCGGAAAATATAAGATCTATCCATTTTTTCCGTTTGAAGAAGGAAGAAGGTTTGAGATGTATTCCGTAGATATAGAAATAGATGGAAAATTGAATGCCGAAGCTCACGGTGAGGGAACTGAAGAATTTTTATCCATATTTCAAGGAGAATTGACTGTAAGAGTGGATGAAAAGGAATACACGATTAAAAAGGGTGACTCAATAAGGTTTAAAGCTGATAAACCACATGGTTATCGCAATTCAGGGAATGAATTGGCCATGTTAAGTATGATAGTTTTTTATCCGATTTGAAAAAAACAATAACTTCAGAATTCTTGGTATCGATAGTTTGCATTTTCTCGGAAAAGGGCTTCAAAAGGTAGTTTTCTGATTTTGGAATACTTTTCGGTTGGATTTTATCCTGAGACCAGCTTACATAAAACAAAATCAGAAGATTCCTTCCAAAGCAAGTTGGCAATTCATCAATCGAAAAAATGGTATCAAATTTAAATCCCCGAGATTGGGATGTCTGAACTTGCCGCTAATTACCCACTAACCCGAAGTTCCCGAGTGAAAAAGCCCTCTTGTTATGACCTGAAGCCAAAAAGAAGCCTTTTTTGCCTGCTTTTTCTGTCCATGTAAATTTGACGCCTGAAAATAGCATTTGAAGATGGTTTCAAGGGTTTTCCTACTGTCCAGTAAAAACCGTCTGAAAAATGCCTTAAATTCGTTTACAGATCAGGATTTCAATAGATTTTGCGTCCGGAACTTCGGACTAACTATTTATGTTTGGTATTACCTGTTTTTTTAATCGCCAATATTTTTTGAGGGGACCCGCTTGATCACAAGTTCACGACCTTCGGTCCAATGGTAGAAATCAACAAAGTTTTTCATGTTCAGTGCGAATGCCAACCCGCCGTCGCTGTCAAGATAAGCTAATGGAGCTCCTTTTGGGACATTTCCGAAAGTTCTTACGAAAGGAACATTAAGACCGATGGAATCGAATTCCAACCGAAGCGTGTCACCTGATTTGATTCCAATTTTTGCCAGGTCTTTTTCACTCACGTCGGTCCAGGCATTTCCGTAAGGGCGGTCTGTCTTAATAAAGTGGCATAAGATATCGCCTCTGGAGGTATCAATTTTCGCAGCAAGTGGTGGAAGCAGGGTTATCCCTTCAGCTTTGATAGGCCTCCCCAAAGCGTGGAGATCTCCGTGTCTTGAAGCCAGAATTGCTCCAGCAGGGCTGAACAAATCACGCCCATCGAATGTCCCCTGTTTCCAGCCTGGATTCACTTTAAGCGGATCAATCAAAAAAGCTGACTCGACACCTTGTTGAGAAACCACCTCTGTCAATATTCCGTTATTAGGAGCGACGAAATAAAAACCCTCTCGAGTTTTTATGGCAATTGCACCTCGATCTGTTCCAACTCCAGGATCTACAACTGTTACAAATACTGTCCCTGCGGGAAAACACTCTGTGCGTTTTAAAGCAAGTGATGCCTGACGAATATCGAAAGGTTTGATTTGATTACATAAATCGACGATGGAAATCGTGGAATCCACTCTTAAAATTGCTCCGTGACACAATCCCACGGCTTCATTATCCAAACCGAAATCCGTTGTCAAGGCCACTATTGGCCGTGAAAGAAAACGCTTGAAGTTTGGGGTTTCCGCAAGGTCGGAATTGGCATATCCCAAAATAGAACCTGCAAAATATAATGCCAAAACCAGGACTGTTTGGCGCAAACGAACAAGCCGTTTTGACGGATTTGAATTGAACAGAATAGGATGGCTCGAAATTGGCATTTGTTTTCTCCGATAAAAAAATTTGTCCTTGCAGGTTTTCGCACTAGTAAAATGGCTTCTATTATACACTATTAAAATCTATGATGTATTTCAAATTTCGGACAATTTTTCCCATCATTTTTCATTATTTTGATCACCAAGATTTGAAAAAACTTTTATTAAAATTCCTGGTATAATAAATGTGTGTTCCATGCCTCTAGAATCGGAAGGCTTTTTCCCGAAGTTGTTGGGATTCGCCCAACATAGATGTGTTGCTTTGCTCGCCAAACACGAAGTTTTTTCTGTGCAAAAGAGGTGAAAAACAGGTCAACTTTTAGGTAAATTCAGAATTCTTGGTATCGATAGTTTGTATTTTCTCGGAAAATAGCTTCAAAATATATTTTCCTGATTTTGGAATAATTTTCGGTTGGATTTTATCCTGAGACCAACATTCATAAAAATAAATCAGAAGATGCTTTCCAAAGCAACTTGGTGATTCATTAATCGAAAAATGGTATCAAATTTAAATCCCCGAGGTTGGGAAATCTGAAATTATTATTAAATTGAGATGAAAAAAAATTAGAGGCCCGTTAATACCATCGGTTTTCCGAATTTTTACTTTCCAAAGGGGGGAATTATGTCAAGGAAAATGAGTATTTTGAGACGTGAAACTGCCATCACCATTGTGATATTTGCTTTTCTTTTTTCGGTAACCTTTTTAATAGCGGAGGATGCAGCCTCAACCGAGATGCATAATCTCCCACAAATTGGGCGACTCAGAATAAATGTCCCTTCAGTTTATCATAACTCAAAAGTCGGCGAAGATATAGTTAAACTCATAAAACCCCTTGACGTAACCGGGTACTATAATCCCGATACAGGGAGCGTAGAAGTAAATTACCCTCCGAACACTGATGTTGGCAATCGTGTCCTTAAAACCCTCAATGATGCAGGTTATATCGACCAGGCGACCTTGAATAATTTAGCCGCAGCTCCTTCTGGGGTAGCAGAAAATGTCGGTGCGCGTGTCGGAAAGTTAGTCGGTGATGAACTGGTTGACCAGGCGGTCGCACAGGTAGGTCTTTCTGTCCCGGTCAAACTAATGGATATGTGGAGTTCAACTGAGTATCCAGCGTATACATTTAATACAAATGTCCCAGGGCGCATCCGGGTTAAATCCCCTGATTTCAAATACAACGAATGGCTCTCAGGAAAATTACCTGCTGCTCTTAAAGAATCAGTCCCTGGACTCCAATCTGCAGAAATGGATCCAATCACAGGTACACTTCTTGTAACCTTCGACCCGACAAAAGCCACGCATGAAAATGTTCTTCAAACGCTTCAAACCAAAGGATTATATGATTCTTCCAAAGCTATTTCCAACGAAGAGTATCTGGCCCAACGGGTTGACATGCTTGGAAAGAAATTAGGGAACGACATATTAAAAGATAAGGTACAAACTGCTATTGAGCAAGCTACCGGTCTTCCGATCGGCAAACTTTCCAAAGTTTACAATGCAGCAACTGAAGAGCAAAAGGGCGCACCCTTATCTGATGACGAACTTATTAAAACAGGCGAACTAGGAAAAGGAAAGCTCGCATTTAAAAAGGGCGAGAACACAACTCCTGCGGAAAACACTTCCCCAACAGGTACAAATCCAAACGTAGATAATGTTACTCCTGAGCCCACTTCCACTGCAAATTCCGTAGCACCTGATTCCGCAGAGGTCCCAGTTCCCCAAGCTCCAACCGGCGTAAAAAAAATCCTGTCTTACCTTACAGGTACAAGCAACCGAAGATACTTTCAAGACTCTAATTCACTCACAGGTACCTCTCAGGGCACCACTCAAACCGGAGTAATGCTCGATGTCGCTGCTCAGAATGATACACCCACCGGTCAACCATTATCCGATTCCAAAAGCACCCTTAATCCGAACGCTTCAACAGTCACCTCTTCCCAAATCGTTCCCACCAATACATCAGTTGGCTCTGCACTTCCCAAGACTGAAGCGAACCCTCAAAACTCCCCCACCCCAGATTCCTCATCTGCAAATTCCGGTAAGGCAACCTCCACCGGAGGCTCTGTTGAAGCTGCGACTCCTCAACCTGATCCCAATGTTCAACCGAAGTCTCCTTCAACCCCAGAATTTGCTGCTGCAGCACCCAGTGGAGCTCAAGCCGGTCTCTCAAATGCGAAATTGTCACTAATCAATGGGTTTTCCCCAAAAAATGTTGCGATAACTGCTGGAATCACAATCGGGGTCGATCTGATCAGGCAGGCAGCCAGTGGTGAGAAAATTGATTTGATGAAAGCAGTCAAAACTGTTGCTACGGCAGAATTTGCGGGTGGAGTAGTTGGTTCGACAATAGGCGCAGCTGCAGGAGCAGGGGTAGCACCTTTTCTCAATAGTATTCCAATTGCCGGAGGAATTTTAGCCGCACTCGCTCCCGTAACCGGAAGCGTCATCGGTTATGCTGCAGGTTCCGCCTTTGCCGGAGAAACCAAAAATGGGACATCGATATCGGCAGCCTTAAAGGATGCCTTCACAAAAATAAGCTGGGCAAGCGTTGCCGGTCAGTCAATCGGTTCAACTGTCGGAATGTTTTTGGGTTCCTCCCTCGGTCCTGTTGGTACAATCGTAGGTGGAATGGTAGGTGGATATCTTGGTGATTTAGCTGCCAGATATTTCACACAACCAAAAACTGCTGTTGCACAAAGTAATAACATTATGCCCATGGACGACATATCAGCAGCAAGCCTTTCAACATTGTTGTCAGGCGATTCGAATCCGTATGAACCAACTGTCAGCCCAATGAAAATTAAAGTTAAAACCGACGGCGGACCATTCGGCAACTGAAACAAGCCTTCTCACTACCCCAAAGGGGCGGTTGAATTTATTGTAATACCAATTTCAATTAGTTCGTTCATCCGACCTATTTCGTGCTTCAGATCTGCGTAAATTGAGTTGGGTTGGCCAGAACTGAATGCTCCAACCATCCAGTAAGGGCTCCTTATTTTCACGAAAATTACGTGTTTTCTTGGAGAGTATACAGATCCTACTTCACTTTGATCAAATCGATGTTCTTGAGGTGATGCACATATTTTTTGGGGTTGGTATAATTGTAAAAAAAGTGCTCATTGAGCACTTTTTTTTTGAAAAACTCGGGTGATATGCCCCATTACTCAGTACAAAAATCAAGTTCAGAATTCCTGGTATCGATAGTTTGCATTTTCTCGGAAAATAGCTTCAAAGGTATTTTCCTGATTTTGGAATACTTTTCGGTTGGATTTTACCCTGAGACCAACATTCATAAAAATAAACCAGAAGATGTCTTCCAAAGCAACTTGGTGATTCATTAATCAAAAAAATGGTATCAAATTTAAATCCCCGAGGTTTGGAAATCTGAAGTTGCCTTTGGAATTTGACTCGCAATTTGTGAAGCGAGAAAGCAGGAGTTAAAACCTCTCAGGCATACAATTGTCGGGGGGGGGTTCAAGGCAATTCAGAACTTGCACTGCTTGAACTTGCGGTGTTAAAAATCGGAGTTTTTACCGAATCAAGTTGATAGTTATTTTCTTCGGAAAATGGGGAATGGACGTTTCTTCCCAGGGGGTTCGGCTGAGAACTGCGGAAATTTGTCGAATTAGCCTCTATATTTGAGTCTTTTCCCTGGTTTTGTACAGGCCCTTTTTTGAAAAGGCTTTCTATTTCTTTGAAAATCTTTTCACCAATGATACCACCCACAATTCCTCCGACCATTGAACCGACAACCGGAATGGGAATCATTGAACCCAGAATCATTCCAATTGTCGAACCGACACTCTGGCCGGCAATCGCAACTGGATCAAGGTTTGCAATCGTTTGTCTGATTGTCTGCCCAGCTCCAATTCCGCTTCCTAATTGGCCCCCAATAATTGAAGTCATTGTGGGAAGCAAGGCTCCTGCAAGAGCTCCAACCACAGGAATCGGCACAAAAGTCTGTATCAATGGTGCAATCGCCTGACCTGCGGCTGCGCCAATTGTCGATCCAGCAACGTTTCCTACGAATTGCCATGAAGCAACTGATTTGGCGGCATCTTGTAGATTTACTTTTTCGCCATTCATTAATTGGTGAGCAACATTGACTGCAATTGCTGCACCTGCCGTTATAACCAAATTTTTTGCACTAAAAGACTGGCCTATTGTATTGGCAGCTCGGTCCATTCCATCACTAAGCGCTATCTTGCCTTTTAAAACGTTTTCAGAAAAGCGAATTTGCTGGAATTGACTCTGAACATCCTGTGATAAATCGGGAGAGTCTGCTAATTCAGACTGAGAAACCGAATCGGGCTTGGAATTTGGAGCAATTGCAGAATCAATTTTTCCAGTTACAACGGTTTTCTTATAAAGCGAATCACTCCATTGGTCATACTCTGCCAATTTGTTCCGGTAATCAGCTTTTAGCTGGGCATCATGGGGTGAATTTTCCATCGCCTGCTGAGCGTCAAAGAGCTCCTTGTATTTTGTTACAGCCTGGGAATCAACAGTCGTATATTTGGTAGTATCTAGGAATTGCTTAATTACTGTGCTTCTGTCCTCAGGAAACTGTTGAATATAGTCAGTCACAAAATCTCTGTAAGTCTGAGGTTTGGACTGCTCAAAAACTTGGAGTACTTTGCTGAAAGGAGCCTGAATATTGTTTGCCTGCAACATCTTATAGAACAGCGTTGCGTTCACACCTTCCGTGGAAAGCTGATCTATCCCGGTTTTCAATAGCCCGTCATTGACACCCTCAAGCTTGCCTTGATTTTGAAAGATGTATTTGTTATCTATTATGTTTTTTTGAGTTTTTAATCGCCATGATGTGGGATTATTTAGATTTCCATCATTTGATAGCGTCTCGAGGGCTTCGGCCCACCCTTCCGATATCGCAAATCCTTCATCGGTAATATCGCTCTTGGAATGTGGTCCTGAATATCCAGCTTTAGGATAATTAGGTTGCTCAAAAACCTGCCCCATGATTACATGTCCAACTTCGTGAGCAACTAAAGAAGCACCTGCTGAATCATTCATTCCACCGTTGAAAATTTCGCTGTTCGGGGGAACAACTATTCGATTCGTAAGTGCATTGCTTTGATAGGAAATCTGACCATTAGGAGCCTGTTCGGCAAGAATAAAACCAGCAGGATCGCTATAAACACCACCTGAATCACCGATTTCTACGTATAAAGGCTTCTTCAAATCATTAATAAGCCAATTCGTCAGTTCGGGATCTTTGCTTCCCTGCGATATTTCCTGTTGAAGACGGTTGATTTTCAGATTCCGGGCTTCAATCTGCATTGCCAGGATTTTCTTTAATCCCGGGGAAGAGTCGATATAAGTTGATAATTGCTGGTAGCGAGGGTCACTCGTTGAAAGCTCGTGCAGAACCGGCACAGTATTTCCAGTAAAATCTTGCGTTACAACAGAATGGGTATCACCTTTTACCGGCGCAACTATCCTTATCTGGTTAGAATCAGGAGGAACAACCAGAACTTGTTGGGCAATAACGTTGCCATCGGAATCTTTTACATAATATTGCCCTCTGGCAGGGTCAAATTCTGGTTTAACCGAACTAATCTGGTTGCCGTTCGTATCCCGTACAACATAAATAATTCCTGAGGGGGAAATCTCGAAGTTTCCTGAAGTAGCAAATATTGAATTTGCAAAAATCAGAAACAGGAAAACCAGCAAATATCGAATATTTAAAGACTGTCGGAGGGATATCATTGCAAAATCTCCGATGCAATTAGCCTAATTTTCCAGCTGATGTTGTTTTTTTATTCGCAAAAACCCATTACTTCAAGAACAAGCGAAGAATATTGCTTTAGTTGATCTGAAAGGTTCAACTGTTTAAGGATAAGTTGATTCAAGGAAACGTTTCCTTGTGCCTGGCCAGGATAAACAACGATATTACCGGGAGAGAGCTCCGGTTCATTGGGTAGAATTCCCAGTTTTTGGGAACTACTACTGATAAGATAATTTGGTTTTGGAGGAATAGGAACCAGTCTTCCATTGCTTCCTTCTATGGTCTGCCAATCTCTTGGAAAGGCCACCAATCTTCCGTCAGAGCCTATGCGGGTTGTCCAGGTGATGGGGTAAGGAACAATTCTCCCATCACGGCCTTGGGCTGTTGTCCAGCCCGGAGGATAAGGAACCACTCTGCCATCTTTGCCTTCAGCATGAAGCCAGGAAATGGGACAAGGAACCATTCTTCCATCCGTGCCTTGTGCTGTTATCCAAGTGGGGGGATAAGTAACCATTCTTCCGTCGCGTCCTTCGCCACGAATCCAACCAGGGGGGCAGGGAACTACTCTTCCGTCGGTTCCTTCACCACGAAGCCAATCAGCAGGATAAGCAACTAACCTTCCATCTCTTCCTTCGCTTCGGAGCCAGTTGGGAGGGGAAACAGCCATTCGTCCATCTTTGCCCTGGCCAATAGACCAATCTGGAGGATACGGGACCACCCGCCCATCGCCACCTTCAGCACGAAGCCAGTTACTGGGGTATGTCACTTTCATTCCATCACGCCCTTCTATCTGGGACCAATCTCCGCTGGCTGATACAATTTTTCCGGCAGCCCATCCGCCTTCGACTGGTTTGATTACAACGGAATTTCCATCAAAAGGCGTGGCTCCGATATAATTTGCAACGCACAAAAAAGCTAATGAAAAGGAAAAAATTGTTCTTCTAATCACACTCAATACCCCCCTTTCAAAAACTAATAACTATTATTATAAAGAATAAACAAAACTCGAATCTTGTAAAACTCCTCTGTAAAATATTGTACCCATTGTTAAATTCTATTTTTTTCCGATGGTTACGTCAAGTTTTCAACAAAACCCACACGGAAAATGTCTTTTGGCATTTTCCTTGAAGCTGAAAAAAATTATTAGTTCAAAAATGTACAGGCACTAAAGGCCCAAACTGAAAAAGTATAATGAAGTTTTTATACTTTCATTTCTTAAAAAATTTTCACACATTTCCTGGCAAAAACTTTCTAATTGCTTTACTTCATACAAGGAGAGAAATGTCTGATCTCTTGAAAATCCGACTCGCTGTTGATGCATCTTTCAGGGAGCTATTTTGTCAAATCAGGGTATTTTTTCACACCTTCTTAGCAATAAAAGAACAAAAACTGGCCATTTGCTAATCAACATCAAAAGAAATATTAAAATATTGAGAAAAAATATTTTTTTGAAGCTCTGAGGAATTTTAATATTTTTATGCCCATGTCAATAAGAATTTGCTCTTTGTTTCTGTTCAATCCTATGTAATGGTTTGAGATCATCTGAAAAAAGGTGCCAATTCTTTGGAAATACCGTCTTCTTCCTCTTGCGATTCAAATATTAATCCTATGCGAATTGAAGTTCGGACAGGATCTGAACCCCAAGGCCAAAAAGCACAAAAGAGGATAAGCGTCGGGGAAATTTCTTTTCGGAAAAGAGTTTGTTCTTTTCTAACTCCTCCAACACTTTTTACAAAATGATCAAATATGTTCTTCAAGAAAGCAGTTTCTCCAGCTGGTTTATATGGAGGTCCAAAATATTCCTCAACAACCGGTCGAAGCACTTCTATCATGTTGGATTCCGCAACCCCTACAAACAAAGTTGGGTCATCCCCATCATAATTAGCTTTAACTTTATACTTCAATTTAAGAATTGGAATCAGCTTTAGAGAATCTTTTATACTCTCAATGGCACTTTTAGGGGTTTCCACGTGCTTTCCAGCCTTTCATCAATAGATATGCGTTAGACGCAGAAGAAACGAATAAAGATGTTTCTGACCGTCATTTTACCACGTTACAGCAAAAAAAAGCGACCGAAATTCCTTATTACCAGCAACAAAGAGTAAATTCACATTGACATTGGCAATTGACAATACATTTCAAAAAGAAATCGCGAAAAAATATTTTTCCAAAATTTTCTGCACTTGTGTTGGTGCAGGTTAAAAAGTCAAGTATTTTCACTCTTTTTCGCTGCCTTATTACATGACTTATCATTTTAACTTCATCCAATATTGTATAAAATCTAAACTCAGGTTCAAAATGAATTCAGCAAAACATTACTTGTGAAAACTTTCGCAAACAAAACTTTACTAATTTTACCGGAACCTCATGTTATAATCTTTTCTTTCCAACCACCTTCAATACTAATAAAATTACGAAAAAAGGAACCCCGGTGATAGGGCTGACTGAACTTTTAAAAAATCGAAAGCTGGCGTGGGGCATTCTCATCGTCTCGTTCCTAATAACTATTTTCTTTGCAAAATATGCACGAATTGATCGAATCGACAACCGTCTGGAAGATAATGTCCTCCCTGGAGAAGAATTGGAAGCATATTATCGTTTCCTGGAAGTATTCGGAAACGATCGCATACTTCTGGCAGCATTTCCAACCCCAAACATTGATAATGAACTTGTTAGAAAACTGTTTAAAACCGAACTCGAACTTTTAAAACATCCTAACGTTCAAACGGTCCTGTCTCCTGTTTCACCACTCCGGTCGAATATTGGAATACAAACATTACAAGACTTCGATAGCTTCCTCGAAGACAATAAACAACTTAATAAATATATAGAGAATCTGAAAAAAACCGAGTCTTTTAATCGCTTGATAGTTTCCGCAGACTGGAAAATCGGGGGAATGGTAATTCGATTAAAGTCGGAAACCGGAGACCTTGTTGGATCCACCCTTTCTGAAGTGAAAGAAATTATCAATAAAAATATGCCGCCAGGAACAAGAATCACGGGCATCCCTGAAATTACTCGTTTAATAATCGATATGACAAGACGGGATCAGAAAATGTTTTCCCCCTTAACCATTCTTCTGATGGCAATTTATCTGATGTACACCTACGGGTCCATTAGCACCGTCTTCCTACCGCTTTATACCATGATCGCGGACTTGATTTGGACAAAGGGAACCATGATGGCCTCCGGGAATTCAATAAACTTTGTGACCTCCATGCTAGCCCCAATGATTATGTCGATTGCTTTAACCTATATCATCCACGTAATGACCGAATATTTTGAATCATCCAGGCATGTGGAAACATTCGACCCGGAAATCCTTGCAAAAGCTATAATTCACGTCCACGAACCTTTCATTATCTCGGCCCTTGCAGTGGCAATCGGGTTTGGTTCACTGATTTATCAGTCCATTCCATCGATCGCCCAATTCGGAACATATTCGACCATGGGAGATGTCCTCGCAACAATCCTGACTTTCTTTATCATCCCTGCGGGCCTGGTGGTTTTTAAGAACACAGGAAAACAGGTTCGGCAGGTAAAATGGCTCGAATATGATTTGGAAAAACTGACCCGATTTTTAATTACCAATCCCTTTAAAGTTTCGATAGCGATAGTTATTCTTCTGGGAGTATCATTTTATGGAATTTATATTCTTCCCATTGAAACAAGCCTCATTCGTTTCCTTCCACCCCACCATGAAATTCAGGATATTAATCATTATGTGGAGCAAAACCTGTGCGGGATAGTTCCGATTGAAGTTCTTTTGGAAAGCACAGGCCCACGTTGGACCGAGGTCGAAATGGTACAACGGGTGAGACATTTTCAGGAAGAAGTCGCAAGTACACCATATCTTGACCGCTCCCTTTCTTATGTTGATCTGATTCAGGATTTCGACCGAATGTTCAGCGATGAACCCAACCATGTTCCAAAAACCGAGGAAGAAATCTACGACTATCTATCATTTTATTCTTCCGGAGTGGCAACCGATCCGGAGGATGTCGAAGATAGCAATCCCAAAACAGCTTCCAATACAGTTAGAAAAAACACTTATACCATTAAAATGGCTTCCTTTACTCCTTTTGTGGCGGGAGGAATGTTGGGAGAATTCATAGCCTCAAGCGCCATGACAACCCATATTTCTCTGCGATTAAAAGATAGATCTTCAAGAGAATTAGTGGAATCCTTCGAAATCATCAAGACCCTGATGAAAAAGCACTTTTCTGATCTACCTGTCAAAGCAACTTTAACGGGAAGAGCCGCAATGTGGGCTGAAGTTACTCAGAATATCGCATATAATGAAATTACAAGTTTTACAATGTCCTTTACAATCATCACTCTACTTATGGCAGTATTTTTCAGATCATTGAAAGTGGGAGTAGCAGCGATAATTCCTAACATCGTTCCTGTTTTGTTCACATATGGATGTATGGGTCTTGCAGGAACTCCTTTCAGCACCGCAACGGGAATGATCGCAAGTATTGCAATCGGCTTGTCAGTCGATGATACCATTCACATTCTTTGTCAATATAGATACGAGCTTTCCCATAATATTGAGGAAATGGAAGCCATTGTCCGCACCATGGTTCACAAGGGACGAGCAACGTTTTTAACCATGGTTCCTTTATTTGCGGGATTTTTTGTCCTAACCCTTTCTGATTTTGCGCCAACTAAATATTTTGGGATATTCATTTCCATTGGAGTCGGCCTGGATCTTATATGCGAACTATTGGTTACACCGATAGTTTTATTAGCAATGAAACCGTTTCCTATTCCCCATAAAACTTTAAAAAGCGAAAAACCTTCACCGGAATCTTCAACGGAACATCATTCTCATTAGGTTACCCCCCTACTTCCTTGGGAGCCCAAAAGCTCATTTTCAACAACCTCAGAATTCCCAACCTCGGGGATTTAAATTTGATACTATTTTTTCGATTAATGAATCACCAAGTTACTTTGGAAGGCATCTTCTGATTTATTTTAATGAAAGTTGGTCTCAGGATAAAATCCATCCGAAAAGTATTCCAAAATCAGGAAAATACCTTTTGAAGCTATTTTCCGAGAAAATGCAAACTATCGATACCAGGAATTCTAAGCCTGTGAAAATCTGCTTTCTCTTACTGCAAAAAAAAATTTAAAAAAAAAACTAAAAATCACACTTTTTTTTCAAAAGAACGATGTAAATTCACCATGATAAACTGGCTACTATAGCCAAAAATTTCCCCAAAGAGAAAATTATTTTGCAATGCAAAAAAATATTGTTGACATTTTTGTTTTCCTCTGTTAAAATAAATTCACAATCAAGCGAAAACAAAAAAACACAACACAAAAAAATAAAAGGAGAACAAAAAAATGGCCGACATCAACAAATTATTCGACCGGGACGAAATGATCAGGATCGCACGTGAAGGTTTGGAAAATTCAATGAAATTCTACATGACCCTCAACGAGAATATCGTAAAAATGGGCGATTTGCAAAAAGAAGCCTTAAACGAAACCACCAAGAAGAATCTCGAAATGTTGAACAAGACTTTTGATGAATTCCAGAAAAATCATAAAACTGTTACTACCAAAGTTGAAACTTTCTACCGTGATTTGTTAGAAAAAGTTCCAACCAAAAAATAAGAAGTATTGTAAATCTCAATCAAATTTAATTCATAAGGGCTCTGACCTTCATGAACGGGTATTAATACAGCGTTTCGGCAAAAAAGCACCTGTGGTGTTTAAAACTGAAAGCAATAATGTGCAAAAAAAAATTAAAATAGGAGAAATAAAATGACCAGCATCAACAAATTATTCGACCGAGATGAAATGATCAGGATCACTCGCGAGGGCTTAGAAAATTCCATGAAATTTTATATGACTCTCAATGAAAATATCGTAAAAATCAGCGATCTTCAAAAAGAAACAATCAACGATACCACCAAGAAGAATCTGGAAATGTTAAACAAAACTTATGATGAATTCCAGAGAAACCACAGAATTATCACCAGCCGGGTCGAAACCTTCTATCGCGATCTGTTGGACAAAGTGGCTACCCCAAAAGAAGAAATTAACAGCAAGTAGAACGGACTTTGATTTAATAATACCAAAACCCCAAAATTCCCAAACTTTCCTCAACCAATAAAAGGGCTGTGAAAAATTCACAGCTCTTTTTTTTAACTATTCAGACAAAAACCAGGGAAGGGTGAAAAATTAAAATTTTAGCAGTGCAAATAATCACAATGATTTTCTAATGTGGATCTTGAAGTTAGTAAAATCCTCAAAAAGTCAATTTTAATGAATTCAAAGCTCTTCAATCCCCACTTGCAACCATACTTAATGAAATTTTTTGAAGGCCGTGATGTGTGGGAAATAGATGCCATTAAGAGAAACCCAACATTTTTGTCATTGGCTGAATGATGATGGCAAAAAATAAGTTAAACGTTGGTGTGATGAAGTTTAGCTGCTTTTTTAAAATAATTGGGTTTCTTTTGTTTTTTTATTTGAATCTCACCAATCAGCATTTGAGCTGGAATGCCGGCTTTTGTCAAATTGCGAATCATTTCTATGGATAAAGACCTTTTTCGATTAAGAATTTCAGCAACACGACCTCGGTGGCCGATGAATGCTTCCAGATCTTTTCGTGTGAGCCCGTTTTGTTCCATCCAGAACTTAATAACATCTATTGGGTCATAATCGGCTCCTATCAAAAAATTCTTTTTTTCATAATCCTCAATGATTAAAGAAAGCAATTCAAACCTATCTCCTTCTGAAGTTCCAGGAATTGCTTTAGCCCAAAGGTTTTCAATGGATTTTAAAGCTTCTGAATACCCGTTTTCATCATGGATCAATTTTATGGCTAACATATTGCACGCTCCTTTGGATTTGCTCAAATAGTTTTTGCATCAATTTGGCCATACTCTTTATGTGTGCCAATAAAGCGAACATACATAACTCGATAAGGGTATTTAATTGCACAGACAATTCGATAATTGTTCCCGCCTATGTTAAAAATGACTCGGTCATTAGGAAGAAAGTCTGCTGTATTAAAGTGTGATTTGATCTTTGCCGGGGAATCCCAATCAGCTTTTTCAACAAAATCAAGCCAGATTTTCAAGGGTTGCTTAATATTCGGATGATTAGCTGCAAAATCCTTAAGCGTTTTTACAGAAATAATTCGCATGATTAACCCCAAAAATCAGTTTCTGATTTAAGTATATCATGATACCATTTTGGGATCAAGTTGCTTTTTTGATGATTTAATGATTGGCATGTCGTGTTAGATAAAAGTAGCCAGACCTTTCAGCCTGGCTACTCATTTATCGAAAGAATGTTTTTTTTGGATAAAACCTATTGGCTCGTTATGGGACTTATTGCGGGTGCTCTAACTGTTCGGTGAGAAGTACCGTTGTTCTGCATGAACCAACTGTCAATTAAATCCAGAACCGTTTTTTCTTGAGTTAACTCAAGGTGGTTAAGTCGAAATATTTTTTTTCCAAGCAGCTTAGCACCACGTTTAAGAACGTTGTCGGTAAAAGTAGATGAAACTATCGGAAGAAGGCCATCTCCCTCGGGGGTGAAGAACTCCCATGGCATGGGAACAATCTGTCCTTCAATTTTTGTAATAAACGGGTTGTTTCCAGCAATTACTCCCAAATTAACCGAAGGATCGATTCCTTTTTCTTCAAGCTTGTATATAAATCGCTCACCAAGCTCAATAGCTTTCTTGATTCCTCGGGATTGCAACAACAGTGACGTTCCACCAAAATACAGGCAGTTCATCGAGTAATTCATGTCTGTTGTGCAGCTATCCAGGCCAAGGGGAAGAATGCCATCGCCAGCCAGATTGTACAAAAGTTGACATTGGCCGGGAAAATAGTTTTTTCCAACATCAGGAAAGACTGAGATTTCAGAATAATCAGCCCATAAACCGTACATAAGCATCTTTTCAGATGCAACCGGAGCATTTAACTGAGGGTTGGGAAGTAATTGTCCGGCGAGGGATAGATTATATCCATAATATCGGAAAGGGGTATCAAGACCTCGGAATGGAGAAGCGACCGCAATATAATTAGCAACGTCATGTCTAAAATTCGTCAAGAATTTTTTCTTTGGGAAAAGTGAAGCCGAATCAGAAAGATACAATCTGGCAGCAAGATTTGCTTTGGAATGCGCAATAATATTAATCTTGAAATTTGGATCATTTTGGCGATTCAATAGTATTCTAATTCTGGTAATAGCGTTTGCGACATGCTCACTTTGCATAAAATTATCACCTTGAGGATGGGCAAACGTAATCGCAAATACGGAGTATCCCATTTCGGCCAACCAAACAGCAAATCCTTTTTCCTCGTTGGAAAGATCGGAAAGCGAACCGTCAAAATCTAATTTTTTGGGGTGGATCCAGCCGCGGTTTGCATTGTCACATGATCCTGGGAGCAGAAGAACCGGTATTGGAAAAGTCTTTGCATTAAAATCCTTTGCACAATGTAATAGAAATTCCCCGGAATGTGGTGTTGCGTTTCCCCCAAACCATGACTTGATTTTTTCGTTGGTTTGAGTGCCGAATTTGAAAAAGTTCTCTTGAACAAAACCAGGGTGCATATCCCGAAGATGCTCAACTCTTTGCCAAAACGGAGCATCTTTCCCTTCATAGACGGCAATAGGTTCGGGGTTAAATTTGTCAGAACAAAAGCCGACCCCAATGAAGACAAACACGAACGAAACAAAAATCGCAGTTCTTGCCAGGAATTTTAAGCCAACTGATCTTTTATCCAGGCCGGAAGTTTTAATTTCCCAGGATTCTGAATGCATTTTATCCTCCAATACTCCATTCGCTTCCATGATTAACAAAACTTTTTAAATAATACTACACACCCATACAATACTTATATTGAATAAAAAGAAATCTGTCAATGTTGCCAAAAAAATCCAAATTAGCCAGCAGATGCTCAAGAATTCTCACATTGATAAGATTTTCATATCCTCTTAAGAAAATTGAACAAAATTCATACAGCTTCAAATTTTTCCAATACTATCTTTAGCTTAACAGTACTCTGCAAATGGTGGAGAAAATTCGAAATGCCCACAGCAAAAAGCGGGCCGAATCGTGCGGCCCGCTTTTTGCGCTTTGCACTAAGGTTGTCTTGAATACTGACCTCTCAGTTTGAGGAGATTTCTGCCCTAGCGTCAATATAAGCTTGTTCTGGAATGTCAGTTCTATTGAATAGCCATTCGTCGATTGCCTTCAAGACCTTTTTTTCTTGAGTCAACTCAAGATGATTAAGTGAAAATATTTTTTTCCCAATTAGCTTGGCACCACGTTTAAGAGCGTTATCAGTGAAAGTGGATGAAACTATCGGAACAAGTCCATCGCCATCCGGAGAGAAGAATTCCCATGGCATGGGGATAGTTTCCCCTTCAATCTTTGTAATAAACGGGCTGTTGCCGGCAATTACTCCCAAATTAACCGAAGGATCGATTCCTTTTTCCTCAAGTTTATAAATCATTCGTTCACCAAGATCGATAGCGGTTTTAATTCCTCTGGAGTGCAGGAACAGAGAAGTTCCGCCAAAATACAGGCAATTCATTGTATAATTCATATCCGATGTATAGCTATCCACGCCCAACGGGAGGATTCCTTCGCCGGCCAAATCATACAGAAGTTGGCATTGTCCGGGGAAATAATTTTTTCCCTCATCCGGATTAATTGAAACATCGGAATAATCGTTCCATAAACCATACATGAGCATTTTGTCAGCAGCAGAAGGGGCATTCAATTTTCTTGGCTCCACCAATTTTCCACAAACCGCGAGGTTATAACCGTAATATCTGAAAGGGGAGTCAATTCCACGGAATCCAGAGGCAATAGCAATGTAACTGGCCACATCGTGTCGGAAATTAGTTAAATATTTTTTATTGGGGAAAAGGGATTTCGAATCGGATAAATATAATCGTGCGGGCATGTTTCCCTTGGAATGGGCTATTAGATTTACTTTGAAGTTCGGATCATTTTGTCGATTCAGAAGGATTCTAATTCTGGTGATTGCATTGGCGATATGTTCGCTTTGCATGAAATTGTCACCCTGGGGATGTGCAAAGGTTACTGCAAAAACTGAATAACCCATTTCTGACAACCAAACTGCAAAACCTTTCTCATTGTCAGGAAGTTCGGACAGATTTCCATCAAAATCCAACTTTTTTGGATGGATCCAGCCACGATTCGCGTTATCACATGAACCGGGAATCAACAGAATGGGGGTGTTCAAATTTTTCCCATTATAGTTTTTTGCACAATGCAGTAAAAATTCACCGGAATGGGGAGTTGAATTTCCCCCGAACCACATTTTTATTTTTTCATTTGTCTGCGTTCCATTTGGGTGGAAGTTTTCCTGAACGAATCCTTCATGATTATCTCTGAGACGCTCGACTCTTTCCCAGAAAGCTGCATCCCGGCCTTCAAAAACTGTAATCGGATTGGAATTGAATTTCTCTGACCCGTAGGAAATTCCGATAGACAAAGCAAACACAGCCATCAGAATTGCTGCTTTTCTTACCTTGCTGATCAGGTCAACAAACAAACCCTTTTTTGCGCCCATTCCCATTGAACCCCTTGAAAACATGTCCTTCCTCCTAAACATCTTTTACTTTTGTTTTTTTCCAATAGAGAAGCTACTCTGTATATTACGAGAGAAACGCTGCTCTGGAGCTGATTTGGTCAGACGACTTTTTTGTCGAATTTAACCAAATTTCTACTTTCCTGATAGTTAATTTTCAACCAGAATTATTTTGCAATACAAAATTTATATATTATTTTTGCACAATTGTCAATAGAAAATGCAAAAAAATTACACAATATTTTTTTGTGTTGACAAATTAATGATCAAAAATCAATTTTGAAAACGTTTTTTATTTGAATTTCACTTTTTGCTGTTCAAAAATTAACCAGCTATAAACCTTCGGAAAAAGAAGGATTGTCTACCATTAAACAGGAATTGGAATCAACACAGGAAAAGTCCTTGAAGGTGATGCTGGAAGCGCTGAAAGAAAAGATTCAACCGCTATCAGAGATGTTGTAAATCTTGCTTCAATTCATCGTATCGCATTAGAATCAGAGGCATTTTTCTGACCAGACCCAGAAACCATGCATTATTCAATGATTATTATGATTTCCTCGCCTCTTGATCAATCAACAGATGAAGGAACCCTATGAAAGCAGGCTTTGAAGCTCTTGAAACCAGTGTAGAAATTGGAGCAAGGGCTACAAAACGCCTGATGAGAAATGCATATTTCAAATAACTCCCACGTTCAGGGTTCCCCACGATTGTCCATAGTTCTTCATCATTGATTGGAGCTGAATTTTTCAACTGATCGGCTGCAAAAATCGCAAAACCTTCGTAAAACCAAACCGGACCCATTGCTTCATCCTTCCCCTGGAGAATTCGGACGTGCAACACATGGGCCATTTCATGGCAAAGGAATTTTTCATAGGAATCGGGCTCAATTCCTTGTGGGAAATTATCACGGTAAATTTCAGGGATAACGCAATAAAGAACTCCCTTTTCCCCCACTCCCATGAAGGTTTTGGGAATTTTCGTACCGGCAGGCATCCCATCAAGTTGAATCATTCTTTTGTCGAATTCCTCTTTCATATCGAAAATTTCCACGCGCTTAATAATGCTGGTTTTCAAAAAATCCTGATATCCATATTTTTTTGCAAAGTCGTAAAGACGACGTTGAGCTTTTTCAAGGTATGTCTCCAACTCATTCCGCCTTTTTTCAAGAGTGTTTGGAATAACAATGGGAACTTTAAAAATCCCCACCTCAACAGAAGCAATTGGTATTGATTGTCGCGATACTGGTTCCGCGAATAAGGAACAATTGAACAAAAATAAAAAAGTTACAACTGGCAGAAAAAAAACTGAATAAGCTGTTACTTTCATTTTCAAGTCTCCTTTTTGATTTCGTTTTGGAGTTTAAACCGAATATTGAAGGTCAAATTTCCTAACTAGCTTTTTTTAATAATGGTCGAGCAAACTGAACAAAAAAATGCCGGGAGCGAATGGTAACCATTAAGCAGAAACGATTTTATCTATCAAGTTTTGTGTTTTCAGCAACATAAACATTCCATTCGTTGCCATCCTTGACCACGGCCCAAAATCCATCCATTGAGGGGGTTAGTTTTATTCTTTCTCTGACAGTTAGCCATCCATTCAATACCCACTGATTGAGGTCGATGGGGCCTTCCTTTAATTCATTCGGATGTTCAAATAATATCGCTCTAATGAATTCTGTCTTGCCATTCCAATCCGAAGGAATAAACCTTGATTCGCGAGGTGGTTTCAGAGAAGAATTCGGCACTGAACTTCTTTCAGTTAGAATTGGGGCTGCTGGAGGTAATTGAGATGGCTGAACGAATTGAGATGACTGCTCTAAATGAGCCATTAGGTTTTTGGGACTTGAAGGAACTTGGCTAATTTTGGGAAGAAGCTGAGTTTGGGGTTGTCCAATAAGATTTTTCGGGGATTGGGAAATATGTTGGTTGATTTTAGCTTTATCGGATATCGATTTCGGGGATGGCTTTGTAGAAGACGGCTTTACAACAGGTGGCTTTACGAAAGCTGGCTTTACCGAAGGCGACTCTGCAGAAGATGGCTTTACAGAAGATGGCTCAGAAGTTGGCTCTACCGAAGTTGGCTCTGCAAAAGGCGACTCTGCAGAAGCTGGCTCTACAGAAGAATGTGTATTAGAGGCAACCTCTTCGGGAGCAGTTTTTACAGTTGTCTTATTGCCCCGCACAAAAACTGTCTCTGGTAGTGAGGTATTTTTCTCAGCGCCTGTCTTTGTTTCTGTTTCAACTCCGGTCTTACTCACCGTCTCGATTCCTGAATCCGTTTTTTGCGAAATCTCTTGAGCTGGCTTGGATTCGATTGGAAAAGTTTCGGAGGCCAACAATGAGTTAGTTGCCTTCTCAGCATTCTTTTTCTCGATTGTTACAGAAGTTGAGGTTTCAATTTCGGGTGCCAAAATCGAAGGTTGAGAAGAAACGGCTGTCTCAATTGGCTTTTGCACTGCAACCAAAGGTTTTTTATTTTCCATTTTGCCTGCGTTTGAGTTTTTATTCTTGGATTTACCACCAGAAGATTTTGGAGAAACTGAAGTTTCGATATAAGCCTTCTTTGAAGCAATTTCAAATTGTTTTGCGGTTTTCATTTGTGATTGCACTGCAACAGAAGTCTTGGACCCAGTCGCAACTGTTTCAGCAACGACACTTTCAGTCTGAGTTGCAACAGACTCCTTGGTTTCAGTTTCAGTTTCAGACTCAACTTTTATTTTTTCAACGATTCGTTTCTTCTGTTCAGGAACTACTGGATTATTTTCAGTAATTAACTCCATAGCTTCAGAAGCAATTTTTACTTCTGTTGAAGCTGTTTCTACCGGGGCAGTAGCCAATTCTACTGTTGGGGATGAAACTACCTTGGGGGCACTTGAAGATGGCGATGCTGAATTTTGTGCGCTGGTCCCGGATTCAACGTTAGCCATTTTGCTTGCATCTGTAGCAACGCCAGCACCCTGAGTTTGTTTCGAAACCTCTACAGAAGTTTTTTGAACACCAATAGGATTACTTTCTGCAGATGCCACCTCGGTTGAGTTGGAAACAGTGGCAATCAAACCTTCAGGGAATTGGAGAGAAGAAGTTGCCGATTTCCCCAACAAAATATTTGTCCCGGAGGTTCCGTCTGTATAAAGTACCCTGGAACTAATTATTCCGACAGATTCCGTAACACTTTCCGTATTTGCAATTTTCGGTTCTTCTTTCTTTTCAGCAGAAGCGACATTTGCTTTTTCAGTCAAACCAGAGGCTATCTGTCCTGATGATTCAATAGATTCAGAAGAAATCCCAATCATCTTTCCGGAACCTGAAGCTAACTTTACCACAGGTTGGCTAATCGCTTCGGAACCAATTCCTAACACTTTTTCTGAACCTGAAGCCGGGTTTGCCACGGATGAACTAACCGCTTCAGAGCCAATTCCTAACACTTTTTCTGAACTTGAACCCAGATTTGCCACGGATGAACTAACCGCTTCGGAACCAATTCCCAACACTTTTTCTGAACCTGAACCCAGATTTGCCTCGGATGAACTAATCGCTTCAGAACCAATTCCCAACACTTTTTCTGAACCTGAAGCCGGGTTTGCCACAGAAGTGTTAGCTGTCTTAGATGCAATTTGTGTTTCTGAAGCAACTTCAGAAACATTGCTTAGAGGGGTTACTCCTTTTTTTTCATGGACAGAATCAAAAATTATCCAGCCTATAGCAATGGAAAGTAAAATCCAAAGCGGATATTCCCAATTAAACGGTTGTTTGTTCCCCGATTTTGCTTTGAGATGAAGCTTTTCCCTTACCAGAAAAAAAACCTGGGTCTCCATGGTATCGGAACCATGACTCTTTAGATGTGCCTCAATTCCGCATCGCAAAAGTTTTTCTGCAAGAAGTCTTGCTACGCAAACTTCACATGAATTGAAATGCGGAATCCTCTTTGCTACGACCTCATCCTGCAAAGATTTAATTTCTGGAGTTGACCCCAGCTTGAAAAAGCATTCAAGACCGAATCCCTCATCATCAGCCTTAGGAAAAGGGAGTGACAATAATGTTTTTCTGAATTCTTCCAGACAATCTGGGTTTTCTTCATCGGTCGCTGCCTGCATTTTTTTTGTCGCGATTTCATCCCGGGATCCTTCGTTTGCAAAGGGGAGTTTAATCCCTGTCGCAATAGAATTTTCAACTCTTTCCATTGCCCGAACAAAAATTTTCTCGGTTTCCTGCTCAGATAAGCTAACTACCTGGGCCATCTCAGCAATTGAAAGTCGACCGAAATAATAAAGACTCAACACACATCTTTGAAGAAAGGAGGCATGAAAGAGAGTTCGTTCAAAAAGATTATAAATTTCCTGTTTTTGAACTTTCTGGACAACTTGAATATGCCAAATTGGCTTCCCTAATATTGCCTGACTGGTTGTTGCAGCCTTTTCATTTCGTCCTTCCGTCTGAAAAGCTGAAGAAAAAGCCTTCTTAAAAACATATGCACGTATGGTTTCTTCTGGGTGAATATCCTTAAGTGAAAGAATTTCCTGGAAGAGCTCGAAAGTTTTTGAATCTGAAGCTCCTGAATCTTTTATCGCAATTTTTAAAAAATAACGAACCGGATTGAAAAATACTTGGCAAAAATCCTGCCAGGATTTTGCGGAACCCTCAAAAGCATTGTCGAGAAGTTTTCTCAATTCTTGATCAGTCAGCGGCAAATTGGTCTCATTCTCCATAAATTCCAATCCCTTCAAATTAATCTGCTTTCTTAGAAAATTTTCTCATTTAAAAAAAAGGGTGTAATAAAGAGCTACCCAATGGGAAGAGGGTGATTCCGCTTCTCCCAACTTTTGCTGGCCAGGCTTAAAATAACAATATGACCAGGACCACTTGGGACTAATAGGTTGAGAAACACCAACACCCCAAAATGGTTCAGACCCGCCAATATAGTCCACATAAGCGGTTACAGGGTTTTTTGCTTTGATCAAGGTTCCGTCAATTCCGCAAAGAATCCCTGAATTGCTCTTCAACAATGGCTTACCATTTTCCACATAAGTAATGTAATGATAACCGCTGCAATTCTCCGCGTATCCTAAATGAAGTCTGACAGGGGTGAACTTCTTCGTAAAAACGATGTAGGGAGACGCTTTAAAAGCAGTAAAATTCAAATCTTCAAAACTCTTGGAGCCAATAAAGAAACTCCCTATCGCCATTGAAAACTTTGAACCTTTTTCTTCGTTCAAAATCCGCCATTTTAGATTAAAACTGGTGGGATAAAACCCATCCCTTTCGAATTTTTTGTCATAGACATAATCAAATCCAAATTCGACATGATTACTCAAACCGTATTCTATTCCTGACATTTTCGATGAAAGGTGACCATCAGCAGGTTGTAGAGCTTTATCCGGATAAATAAATTCATAGTGAGCCAGCAACATTATTTGTGCTGAATGGCTGGCAAGAATATCGGTTGTCGGAACGCTGCAAAGCATGCTAGGAATAGCTCTAACATTAGAAATACATAAAAAAACGAAGAAAAGCCCAATAAAAAAAATTCTCAAAATTTTTATCTTCAAAAATTTTCCCCCATAATTTTTTTTTCAGCCATGAGTAATCTCAGTGATTGCCCTCAAAATCGTCTGATGTAAAGGATCGTCTGTGGAGAATCTTCCAATGACCTTAGTAAGAGGAATCAATGAAGCTCTGTTTTTAATTCTTCCCAGGGAAATTGCAGCCCCTCTGACCACTTCTTCGTGCCGATCCTCAAGCATCGATTCCAGAACTATTCTAGCTCGTCCAAGAATCAATTCTTTTTCGCTTTCATAATCGTTATCCTCAATAACCCCATCTGATTCATGTAAATCATTCATTTTCTTTCTTTCAAGTTCGGCTATCTCACCAAACCCCCAGGCTCCGGAGACTCGCATTGCGGGATTGGCCTTGTCTTCACACATTTCGATCAATGTCCTTAAACCATCGATTTTTCCGGATTGGTAAAGTAAGAACGCTGCATTAGATCTAGCTCTGGAGTTTTTATCCAATAGTTTCGGACTGAGAACTTTTTGAAGCAGATTGAAATCCTGGCACTTTCCGAGTATTTCTACGGAATTAGCACGCACTCTGTCCTCTGGATGATCAAGAAATTTAACCAATTCAAGTAAATCATTATCATTTGCAATTCTTCCATAGTCCATAATCAGCGTTGCAAGGACTTTCCCATCTGATTCTCTTCCCAGGGCTTCTTTGAAACAATTTACAGCCTCATCACCAAACTTAACGAGATTCCTTATAGCTTTTCCAATTCCAATTCTAATTTTCGGGGAAGGATCCATGAAAAGTTCTCCAAAAACTGTTAAGAGCTCTTTTCTCTCAGAAAACCGAAGGAAATTGATCGCAGCCAGTCGAGTTTCCTCATCAGCTGAGTTCAACTCTGAAATATATCCTTCGACATCCTTGATTCCCATAATTTCATACATTGCAATCGTTTGCTCTTTCCCTTTTACGTGTGTAACAGACATTTCTTCAACTTCAAAAGAATCTCCAATTTTTTTAAAGAGGCTTTCAGAAATAATAATCTTCTTGTGTTTTCCCTGTTTGGACATTCCTTCAAGGCGAGAGGCCAGATTTACGGTGTCTCCAATGACGGTGTATTCAACTCTTCCATGGCGGGAACCGATAACTCCAGCAATTACCGGCCCGAAAGCAATTCCAATCCCTATATCAATAGTAAAAAGCCCTTTTGCTTTCCTTCCCTGGTTATAAACCCGTAATTCTTCCATCATTTCAAGGGCAGCCAACACCGGGGATGCTGCTTTTAAGGAATCATCAACTCCATAAAAGACCGCCATTATGGCATCACCAATAAATTTATCTATGACTCCACCGTTTCGGGAGATAATCTCAGTCATTACATCCAGAAAACTATTCAACATGGCAACCATTTCTGAAGGGGAATTTTTTTCGGAAAGGGTGGTGAATGAGCGGATATCCGAAAATAAAACGCTTACAAACCTCTCTTCCCCTGTAAGAATGAGGTCTTTGGAATCACTCTTTACAATATTACTGACATTCTCCGAAACGAAACGGGAGAGCCGAACTTTTTCCTGTAGTTCGCGCACCATTTGGTTAAGTTTTGTTGCAAGCAAACCAATTTCATCACGCGAAACGATCGGAAAACGATAGTTGAAATCGCCAGCCCCAACGGCTTTCAGGCCAACCATGAGCTTTTCAAGCCCCACTGTAAGAAATTTGGAAAAAAGATTGGCAAAAGCCATTCCGAATAAAACTCCGGTAATCATTATCAATAGAGCCTTCTGGAGGATTTTTTCCCTCATCTTTTCTAATTGAGCACAGTCCTGACTAATATCTATAATCGCCGCGACAGTTCCATCACGTCTCTTGATAGGACAAAACGCACTTCGCCAGGTTCCATAAAGGTCTTCGTAAACATCGGCCAGAACAAATTCCCCTTTCAAAGCTATTTCTATTTCTGCCGATATCGTGAAGATCGGGTATCCAAAACAAAAACTTTCCCCAAAATCCGAGCCGTCAACTATTTCTTTAAACTTTCCGTTTTCCTTTTTATATATCCCAAGCCAACCCAGATTAAATTTTCGGTAGGCGACGGAAAGAGTCTTTTTTAAGTCGATCCAGTACTGATCTTCTTCAGAGGAAATTTTTTCAAGTCTTTCGGCATCGATATTTGAGGCGATCAATTCACAAAGTGAATGCAAATTATTCTTTTGTTCGTTCTCAAATCGATTCCTTTCCCCCCAAAAAATGGTGATACTCGTTGTAATGGTACATATTAATACCAAAAATCCAAAACCAAGAGAAAGTTTCCACTTCAAGTGGATATAATTTTCAATATTCATCTTTTTCCGAAAATTCATTTTGTTTCACCTCAAAATTTTGGGGGAGGGAATATTGGTCACATCCTCATTTCACTTTCATTTCTGTAACCGATTCCAGCCAATTGCCCTCTCTATCGAACAACTGGATGCATGAATTCCCGGAGTCAACAACATACAATTTTCCGGTTTTTTTATTGAATTCTATGCCATAAAATTCAAATATCTCTTTTTGTCCTTCTGCTTTATTTGTTTCCGATGATTTTGGAACAAATGTCTTTTTAAATTTGAATGTTCTATCAAAAGTGGAAATTCTCATGTTGCCGCTTTCAGTGCAATAGAAATTTTCATTTTCATCGAAACAGAAGTTTTGGGGAAACATCAGGCATCCTGCATTAGCACCCTTCTCAATCAAAACAGCCTGAAAAATGCCTTTTGATGAAAATTTCTGAATCCGGGAATTGTAGCAATCACAAACGATGTAGCTTCCATCGTCAGTTACATACACATCAGAAGGGTTGTAAAATTTCCCAGGTGATTTTCCAAATTCCCCAAATGAGAAAATTGGCTTTCCATCTTCGTCAAGCTTGAAAATCATATTCTGATTTGTATCAGAAATTACATATCCGCCATCCTGAGGGCAAAAAACCCCCTGCGGATAAAAAATCGGTGCATTTTCACCATACCAGGCAATATTTTTTAAGAGTTCACCAGTATCTGAGAAAATCAGAAGCTCAGAAATTCGATTTTTTCTTCTTTCCTGGGAAGAAGTTTCCAACATTTCAGACCGTAAATTAACCAAAACAATATTGCCATTTTTCTTAACGGTCAGTCCCCAGCCAATTCCAATGTTGGGATGGGTAATCACCTTTTTTAACTTAAAATCATTGTCGACAGCTAAAATTCTTTTATTCTTGGAATCGAAGATATAAGTAGTGTCGAAATCGGGAGAAAATGCAATCTGAGTGGGACCATTAAATTTAAGATCCAAATTCTTCCGGGAAAAAGTCCAAAAGAGAGCTGAGCCAAACAAGGCAACGAGAAATATCGCCAACAAAACTTTCTTTTCTGACTTCAAAAGATTTGTTCCTTCACTTTATTTCCAAAATCAAGTTAAACAGAATGCAATATGCCCTTTTTTTTGTCAAGATCAATTTATTACTTTTAACTTCGCTGGGGATATTTTTTCTTTTAATTTCCTTTAAAAAGTGTTTATATGGGATGCAAAATACCAAAAATGGACCGAAACTAATGAAGGAAGAGCAGAACAAGTATATTTTTTCGACACCTCAGTTTCAGGTAAAGGAATACAAATTTTACCCAATAACTGAGGGACTTCTTTCAGGAATTGTAATGCTTGTAATACTTTCGTTCAGTGTCTGGTTCATGTATTGGCGTGGATATGATGCAGTATTACAAGAAATCAAAGATGGATTAGGACGATTGGCTTCTGTAGCTGCTCTTTCAGTTGATGGCGATGTCCATAGGTCTTTTAAATCAACAGAACAGAAGAATGATCCAAACTTTATTAAAATGTCCAACCAACTTGAAGAAATACGGAAAGCCATGAAGAACATCAAGTACATTTATACAAATGTAATGGTAGGAGACAAAGTATACTTTGTTCTTGACCCCAGTCCACAAGATGATAACAACGGAGATGGCAAACCGGACGAACCTGCAGTTCTCTTTTCCGAGGAATACTCTGAAGCCCCTGAAACGATGAAAAAGGCGTTAAGGGAGCATATCACAGTTGTAGAAGATATCCCCACTTCCGACAGATGGGGAACTTTCCTAAGCGCTTACGCTCCATTTTTTGACAAAAAGGGTGAATTTGTAGGTATTCTGGGGCTTGACCTGGAATTAACCGGATTCAAGGAAAGATTAAAAAATGTGCTGTCATCGACCAAAAGGCTGGCAATTATCTCTGTTGTATTTGCAGTTCTTTTTGGGGTTTCCATGTGGTTCAACAGGAAATTTGCAATGCACCTTAACCAAAGCCGCTTACAGATGTTGGCTGATTTCAAAAGATCCATTGAATATGCAACCCGCGCTCAAAACCGCGAAAACATGATACTTGAAAAATTATCGGAAATTGTCTTCGTATCAATAAAAAAGTCACAGGAAGATTCGCCGGAAATATTAGAGGAAATAACTAAATTGGGAAAAGGATTACAATACCTGGCAAACATAGATTGCGACGATTCCAAAGAATTGAAAGTAAATTTTGATTTCCGAAAACTAATTGAGGCAACGTTAAAAAATGCCATGAGTAAATTTTTAAACAAAGGTCTTGAAATCAAGCTTTCGGTCTCATCAAACGTTCCAGAGCTTTTGAGTGGAAATCCTGACACGTATTCTCTGATTTTTAAAGTATTATTTGGAAGAATTTTCCAGGAAGTACAAAATAGAGAAATCAAATTGGAAATTTCAGTAGAGCAGGAAATGTTACAGGAAATCGTCCTGAAACACGTTCTGGTTTTTTCCGGGAATGAACCGATTCCACGAACGCTTCATGAACTATTGGAACAATGGAAACCTGAAAATTACGAGAACTCCAATAAAATTGAGCTTCCTGACATAAGAGAACCGCAAGTTTTAAAGCTCTTCCTGAAAAAGAAAGCAAAATGGCAGGTCAAATTCAGTGAAGGAATCTGTACAACTGAACTACTATTGCCATTTTCCAAGTATATTGAAAAAGTGGAAAACTCTTCGGATGCTTGATAGCTTAAAGATTTTTGCCGCAATCATAGTAGCTATCTTAGATACAGTGCTTGCACAGGTTGCGATAGGGATGAATTCGGTTTTATATCCGCTTGCCCTTCAAAATTTGAATTTGAGTAATACCATGATCGGCGTTTGTCTTTCAATGGAAGTTTTCGCCATTATCACCATAGGACAATCTGTTTCTGCAATTATTTCCTTCCTTGGACTTCCAAAAGTTTTACTTTTCTTGCCTTTTTTTCGGGCAGGAATTCTTCTTTTTCTTTCTAACTGCACTACATGGTGGACATGGATGATTGGAATTTTCCTTTTTGGGATGGCAACAAACATTTTTTTGGTGTCTTTGCAGATTTGGCTTAACTCAATCAAGATTTCCAAATTCAAAGGTTTGGTCATGGGAGGATATTCAGCAGCACTTTCAGGGGGAGTTGCACTCGGCCCACTGATCCTGCAATACAGCGGAACAGGGGGAACTTATCCATTCAAATTCAACTCGTTTTTGTGCCTTATAACAGTTTTTCCAACTTTTCTAACCTATTTTCTGATTCCAAAAATCGTAGCAAAGGAAAAATCCCGAATCAGCTTTGTATTAGTCAATGGACAAGCCATGTATGCCTCAGCACTTGTCGGTGGAATTACATGGTTTGGATTACCTGCATTCCTAACCATTTTCGGCACCCAAAATGGAATACCATTAAAGGAAGCTTCTTTTTTGATATCTTTTTTTGAATTTGGTTCCATGACAATTGGGTGGTTGCTATGCTTCCTGTCAGATTTCATTGATCGAAGAGTGGTAATAATGGTATGCGTTTTATTGAATCTGCTATGTGCAGTTTATCTTCCCATGGCAATCTTCCATCTTAAATTGGCCTATGGACTCATGTTTCTATGGGGAGGTCTGATGGGCGGAATTTATTCAATTTGTTTGACAATGATTGGAGAAAGATTTCGTCAGGAAGATCAGGTTTCAGCAAATGTTGCCTACGTCCTGATGGATGGTATCGGAGGGTTTGTTGGAGTAAGTCTAATCGGCGTAGCAATGGACACTTTCGGCACTGAAGGGCTTGTTTATGTAATTGTTTCAGGCTCGGTAAGCTACTTCATCTTCGCTTTGAGCAAATATCGACCGATTTAGACAGAAAGCGAATAAGTTGTTCAAAGCTTGATTTAATAGTGATTTGCTTTCTCTCAAAATGGTTTTCTTTGAATCGTGTTGTAATTAGCATCATGTGAAGTTTTAAAGAGGTTAGTGGGACTGTAAAGTCAATTTGGATTTGCATTGATGAATTTTCGACAATTCCATGCTGATTTTTTGCAATTTTTGAAACCTTTTCAGGTTTGGAGCGAGTAATATTGAAGACAATTTTCGGTCCCTTTTTCGACTGGCTGGGAAAGCTGTTTTACGGAGTCACTCCGCGAACAATTTAGTAATTTTGGCAACAACAAAGAGTTAACTTTAAATCGCAACATGCTGTTTAAGCAATTTTTTTAAAATTTTCAGGCCAAAATAGCGCGAATAGTATTTTGAGGATCAGTATTTGGCAAACTTCAGAAAGTGATGAAATCAGATACTCACCCTTAACTAATTTTTTTCTCTTTGTTGCTGTAATATTGCAGCGAAAAAGAGAAAAAATACTTGACTTATTAACCTGAACCAACACAAGTGCAGAAAATTTGGAAAAAATAATTTTTCGGGAATTTTTTTTTCATAGTATGGTTAATTGCCAATGTCAATGTGAATTTACTCATTGTTGCGGTAATTCTGGAATGACTCTTGCGCTAATTCTCTTAAGTCTATATAATTTAAAATATTATCTTGAGATAGGAGGATGATTATTTCAATGGGTAGCAAAAAATTTCTGATTTTATTCTCATTATTTGCAATTTTGTTTTCTTGTACTCTTTTTGCAGATGACGGTTTTATGCCCAAATGGAAGCTTGGAGATTCCTGGGTTATCGAGGCAAAATATATCAATCTTAAAGATCAAGGAACAACTTGGTTGCCACCGATTCGCTGGCGTTTCGAAGTGAAAGCTCAAAAAGCGTTTAATAACGAGCCATGTTGGGTTCTCCATATTACACCTGAATCCAGGCCGGATTTGAAGGTCCAATCGATTTTGTGCCTTTCTCAGAAAGACCTAAGGCCAATCAGAGTGGTAGACATTTTTCCGCTTCGTGGAGAAGCAAAATCAAAAACAAAGAATTTCGAAGGTGCCCGAATTTCCCCTCTTTTCAGCGATGATTCCATGATTCCTTACGATTTTCCTATGTTTCCTTTGAATGCCGCAGTTGAAGGAGTTGGAAGTGCAGTAGTTGCAGGCGAAAAAGCTTCCAAAGTGGATGAAATAACATTTGTGGAAGATGTTACTCAAAATTGGGCTCCAACCACTGATGGCTTTAAGGTAGTCCTTCAAGATGGCGGTGGAAAAGGTCAAATCACCCAAACCTGGAAGGAAGGCTCTCCCTGGGCCACTGAAATGAAAAGTTACTCCGTAGTTTATACGTTGGTTAAATAGGGAGGAACATTAAAATGATCAATAAAAACAGAATCAGACTCGGAACTTTTATCGCTCTTGCGGCGTTTATTCTTACCCTTCCAACAAATATATTTGCTCTTCAACCCGTAAAAATGGGAAACAGCGGATATGACAAAGCTTTTATCAAACCGGCTCCCTGGTCAGGTTATTGGTGGCCCCGATCCGCTCTTGGAATGGTAAACGCACTTAAGAAATATGACCAATATGTTGAAAAGAAAACCGGCAAAAACCCTGGTGCCGCCGCTTGGGAAGCCAATCCAGCTAATGAGCACTATTCCCGCAACGCACCCAGTTGGGCCGGGCACTGCAATGGTTGGTCAGCAGCTTGTATTCTGGAGAAAGAACCGAAAAAACCCGTTGAACTCAACGGAATTTCCTTCGGAATTGGCGACCAGAAAGCAATGCTAACTGAGCTTTACATGACCTGCTACAATGAATTTTATGGAAAACGCAAAGATGACAATTTTCCGCTTTCAAATGATATCAGGCCTGATATTTTCCACAGATTGCTCATTGAAAATATCAAAATGAAGAAAAGACCGATAGTTGCAGACATATCCTACAACGCGCCAGTCTGGAATTACCCCATCTACGGCTACGAAACTGAATGGAGAAGAAATATTTTTATCCCATTCGCAGTTTTCGTAACTACAACAGTCTATTTCTCGAATGATGGAGTTAAACCCGATTACATTGGAACTCAATGGTTTACCAAAACATATTCCTATGTTCTCACCACCAATTGGAGCAAAGAAATCATCGGTGGAGTCTGGAATTTCAGCAGCCTCTGGGATCACCCCGACTTCGTCTGGATCCCAACCGCAGATTCCCCCGCCCAGGGAACTCTTGAGAATCCAAAGCTGGCCACCAGTTTGGTGCACGAGATCATAAGTGGAGTTGTACCAGTGCCACCGGCACCGCCAATACCCCCAACACCAACACCAACACCAACACCAACACCAACACCAACACCAACACCAACACCAACACCAACACCAACACCAACACCAACACCAACACCACCCACTCCTCCGGCATCGTCAACAACCCCGGTTCCACCGGCTCCACCGGAACCCCCAGCATCCTCAACAACTCCAGTTCCTCCGGCGCCTCCAAGCACTTCAACAGATACCTCACTTGGAATCTCAGCTTGTATAATGAATTCCACCGAAAGCTCAAGTAACAGTAACTCTGAAAGAACCTTAAACACACTTAGAGAAGCGGGGGTTTCCCCTGAAGCATATTTCCAAGACAACCAATAAAATAAATTAGCCGAATCCCGTTCCCTGAATAGCGAACGGGATTTTTATTTGGAAAGGTCTTTTTTTGGCAAACTAAATATGTTATCAATACAAACGAAAATTCAACTTCCTTAAGGAAAATAAAATGAAAACTGATTTTTCGGAATTTCCATTTGCCCTCGAACAGACCGTTAAAGGCCATTTGATCGATTCAGGAATCATGTCAGCTATAATGAATCTGATTATCAGAAACGGGGGTTCATATGAAATCAATGAATTCACGATCGGACAAACCCACCTTGAAATGTCATTTTCACGTTTCAAGTTATACGCCCGAACCGAAAGCCAATTGAAGCGAATTCAGGAGGGCCTGCTGGAATTTGGATGCCAAAAAACAGCCGAAGAGCAAGATGCCATACTGAAATCTTCTGAAAAGGATATGACAGTCCCCGAGGATTTTTATTCGACAACAAACCATCTAACCGAAGTTAAATTGGGCGGGAAATGGTACAAAGTAGAAAATCAGCGCATGGATGCACTAATTGCCTGTTCCAAGTTGAGTGAAGGCTGGAAGGTTGAGTGCCGCAAATTGCGTGAAGTTAAAAAAGGGGACATGCTGATTTGCGGGTATCCAGGGATACGGATTCAACCTGAGTTCAAAGAACGCGATCGCGAAGAATTCGGGTTCATGAACAGCGAAGTCAGTTCTGAAAGAAGAGTCAAAATCGCTGTTTCGAAAATAGCAAAAAACCTTCTTGAAAAGAGAAAAAGAGGCGAAAAAATCGGAGTAACCGCAGGTCCGGTAGTTGTACACACAGGTGGCGGGGAATATCTGGCCAAACTGATAAAAGATGGCTACATCGATTTTCTCCTATCTGGAAATGCTCTTGCGGTCCACGATATTGAGCAAAATTTGTATCAAACATCGCTAGGGATAGATATAAACCTGGGCGAGCCCGTTCACGAAGGGCACAAAAACCACATGCGTGCCATTAACACGGTTTTCCGGCACGGCTCGATTAAAGCTGCAATCGAGGCAGGAACAATCACTGGCGGGATAATGTATGAGATAACAAAAAGAAATATCCCATTTGCACTTGCAGGAAGCATCCGCGATGATGGCCCCTTACCCGAAGTTCACACTGATATGATCCAAGCCCAGAATGCTTATTCCAAACTAATCCAGGGCTGCGGGATGATGTTGATGCTTTCGACAATGCTTCACGGAATCGGGGTTGGAAATATGCTTCCCGGTTACGTAAAAACAATCTGCGTGGATATTAACCCTGCAGTGGTCACCAAATTGGCAGACAGAGGCTCGCATCAAACTATCGGGATCGTAACCGATGTCGGATCGTTTCTTTTAGCCTTGTACAATGAAATCAAACAATTAGAAAAAGGACAAACCCACTCTTAATTAGAAAATTGCTCCAAAACCTGCAAAAACGGGCTGGTAGTCATAGAAGTCGGAATAAGAGCCTTTCCCCTGGACTCCTAAATCGACCCAAAACCCACGGTGGCTTTTATATCTCCAGGCTACAGAAAAAACATCTCCGTTGTAATCGAACAAATAATGGCTTCTGTAGCCTCGTTCACCGGGTTTAGAGGGATAAAGATCAGCTCCGACCATCAAAAAGAGATCTTTTGGTTTTTTACTTCCACGATCATAACTTCCAAAATTTGCAACTCCAGAACCCTGGTTCCCTCCGAAATTCCAACCAATTCCAACTCCCCCAACAGTAAAATACATTGTGTGATAATTGTTGGGGTTGCAATCGAGCACTAGCCCTAGTGCTGTTTCGGAGAAGTCTTTTCCCATGGGAGGCAAACGGAACTTTAGATTTACCGTCGGGTCGGGATCAAGAACATTATTTCCCCGCCGCGAATCAATTGCTTTCTGAACGCCCACTTCAAAATCCCTGAGTGGCGAAAAACCGACCGCCATGTTGGTATAATAGTTATCAGACGATGAATTTTGAGAAGTGAAAGTTCGGGAATGAAAACCCAACTCAATCTCGCCCTTTTTTATAGTCTGAGCGGAGGGAACTTGCACGTATCCGGAAGGCCCCTGGAACGTCAGATCTGCGTAGCAAACATCATTTCCAAGGCCAAAAAAAACTAAAAAACAAAAAATAAAGAAAATCACAAAGGGCATATTCATTAATAAAAATTTCAGTCTAGTTTTTTTACCACAGCTATTCGACTACTGAGAAGTCATCTTATTTCCGATCTTATTCGGGTTCTTCGGGGGTTGGTTTCACAGTTTCCACAAATTTTTTGTGGCATTCCCAGAAATCCTGGCAATATGTACAACAATTTCTTTTATCAAAATTGCGAATTCCTCTATACCAATTTATTTTGCATGTAACAAAATAACCACACTTTCTACAACAATACCAATTCATCTTAAGGAAACTGCGACGCTTGATTTCCTCAATTATCAAAGCCATCGAAATTACATTTTTTTCGACGTCAGGACTTTGAATAAGAATATTGAATTCATCAATTTCTTCGTCAGTCCCATAAAGATTTACGATAAAAATCTCTTCTGCAAATACTGGTAAGTATTCTTCATCCATGCTCTATTCCAAAAAATGAGGTATCGTTAAAATACTTGTTTTCTCGTCCAACAGGTGTAATAAAAAATTTTTCCCGGCACCGTTTCCTATTGCGGCTATTTTATATAGGACTTCTATTTAACTACCGCAAAACTGATACCAAGTTGCCTTCAAAAGTGAAACAATAGGATAATAAAGATTTTTCGATAATAATTTTTCCATCAAAGATTACCAATTCTTGAGCAACCTGGGTTAAAAGCAATTCGCCTACTTTCAAAAGCACACAACTCTCGGAATGAATTTAGGTATCTACTTAACAAATTGAATAATTTTACCTGAGAATAAAACCATATTCATCATTATCGACCAAAAAAAAAATTAATTCAATGCTTTTTGGTATTAACACTACAATTCAGATACTATCCCAAGTTATTGAGATAATGCGTTTTTTTGGAGTTTTGTAATTTCGGAAAATAATGAAAAGAAAGATTTAACCTCCTGAGAATTTCTTCCATAATTTTTCAGCTGAATTAGAGTTTGTATTTTCAAAATAAGTCTCGAGAATATAAAACATTCTATTCTGAAAATCGCTTTCAAATCTTGAAGCGAATTTTTTCCCTAGTCTTTCTGTCATTTCAGCTATCTGTAGATCTTCAGAAGCTGATTTGCTTTCAATGGGATCTAAAAATTCAATTGTAAATCTTCCCCAATCATCCATGTTGGTTAATACTGGGATTAGTAGACCATTTGATCGAACGGCTAATTCTGCCGAGCCAGGCTTGAAAATTTTCGTCCCGCTTGGGACTGTCACTGCGATGCCCTTTTGATTGCCTGGAATGGCGTCAGCCACAAGAAGAACGGCTCCACCCGATTTAAGATGATTTAGTCCATCGTAAAGAAATTTGAACCGGGAAACTCGTTTGCTTAGCTCATCATATCCAGCACCACATACCACTGGAAGCGGTTTTCTAATTGCAAACTGGGGGGTTTTGCTGATTATATATCTTCCGTTACTTTGCTGCAAAGCAAAAACCAAAGGTTTGTTACTTCGAATAATGTTTTCAAGTTTTTCACTAATCACAATTTTTACGTACTTACGGAAAGTTTTTGGATTGTGAAGTGCATGAATTCTCCACTTTACCCACGTATTGATCATTAGCGCCGTTAAGAAACGTTTTTTTCGATGTTTTGTTTTTTCGGTCATTTCAATCAATTGATGCAGAAAAAATAATCTTCTTCCAAAATAAATTTTCCATAAAGGAAATATTGAAAAAACTAAGCGCTGAATACGTACTCCTAATTTATATGAAAGTGGGTTGTTTCTAAAAATCGGCCCATCAGCAAAAGCTCTGAAAACAGTTTTGGGAAATTGAAATAAACTGAGAACTAATTTTTTCAAAAAAGGCTTATTAGCTTGTTTTACTTGATATCCACAAACACACTGGTCAAACTTTACTTGTTCTGGATTTTTTATTAGCTTGGCGAGATATTCCAATGTGGGATTTTTCAACCATTTATCGAAAGGGATCGTAATATTGCACGCTCCTTCCAGTTTATTTATCAAGCGAAGAAGCAAAAGAGAATCCGTAACAGCCAAAAAAATATTTTCATCTTTCGAAATGGGTATTGCCAAATATGGATTGAAAAATAATTGCAACTCCTGGAGAGTCTCCGATGTACTTTTATCCAATGATAAGGCAATCTCTGGGTTAATTGTCGATAAATTAGGCCAAAAGTCTTGTAATAGATAGTTTTCTCTGGTTGCAGAACGCATGATTTTTCCACTGGTTGTAACACAGATCAATCCTTTTTTGACAAAACAGACATCACCTGGCGTAAAACCAAACTCTCTTTGAATTTCCGAAACAATTCCGGTGGAAAACGAGCGTTCTTCCTGACTGTTAAATGAATGGGATGGCTCTATTGTCAATATACATTTTTCGGTACCAATCTTTTGATCAGGGATTCCAAAAGCGGCAATTCTTTTAATTTTTTCCTTTGGTACAACCTTAAAACAAATTTCCTCAACAATTTCCGGGAAAATTTTTTCTCCGGCAATTATTATTAGATCCTTATCTCTCCCACAGACGAAAAGTTGGCCTTCAGAGAGAAATCCAAGATCCCCCGTCTCCAGCCAGCCATTTTTCATCACGGCATTTGTCAGGTCTGATCTATTTCGATAACCTGAAAAAAGCGAAGGCGATTTGATAAATATTTTTCCAATGTACATTTCCTGCAAAATCTCGCAATTGTCACCTCTGATTTCAATTTCAATAGGACTTGCCGGTTTCCCACAACTTACAACCGGTTTTGAAATAATTTTTCCATTTTGAATTCCTGATTTCATGATAATTTGTTGGTCAGAAGGAGTTGCGGAAATAATTGCCGAATTTTCAGCCATTCCGTAAAACACTTTGATGGTTTCTTTTCGTAGACCTAAATATTGGAATCCCTCAATAAAATGAATAATGGAATCAAAATCAGCTTTTTCACCTGCATTTCCAATCATACGAAGAGAATTCAGATTACATCCCTCGAGTTCTTTGGAAGACAGTGACCTGACCATATAATGAAAACCAAAGTTTGGCATGAAAGTTGTTTCAGCACCATATTTTTCTATTAATTTAAAAAGGAGGCTTGGATGGCGGAGCCAAGTTCTGGGAGAAATCAACACTGAAAGTCCACCCATAATGAGTGGAAGTAGAATCTGACTGAACAATCCATAATCATGGTAAAGCGGAAGCCAGCCAACGTTCGCCCAATCTTCTTTAAAACCTACAATTTCCGCAATATAACCAACATTTAAAATTGCAGCTTCGTGGCTGATTTCAATCCCTTTTGGTGAATAGGTTGTTCCACTGGTAAATTGGATAAATGCGGTTCGTAGAGGGGATATTGATAAAGGTGTGGAATAATTATTTAAGACAGACTTGTTTACAGTAGAAAAGACTTTGCAATCTTTGAGGCCAAGAATATTGGCAAGCTTTTCAACGAATTTTTTTTCTGTGAGAATTGCCTTAGGGTGCAAACTTTCAACCACTGCAGGTAGGCGAGTGGAATAAATCCCTGAGTCGTAAAAATCGGAAACATAGGGAAAAATGGAGGGAATAATTCCTGCATATATACTTCCCAAAAAAGATTTTAAAAGAGAATACCCGTGGTCAAAAGCCAGAATAACAAAATCCTGAGGATTTAAGCCTTCAGATTTAAGCAAGGATGCCTGGTTAATTGAATCTTCACGAAGTTGAGCGAAAGAAACTTCTTGTGTATTCCCATTAGGAAGCACAAAAACAAGTGCAGTTTTTTCTCCGGACTTTTCAGCCCAGAAATCTACAATTTCTGAAATCGATGAGAAGGAATTAGTCAAAATGAAGTTACTCCTTTATTTCAAGGCTTGTTGGTGGAGATTGGACTTTGGCTTTCTTCGGACAATCCTTATATAGGTATCTGATGAAGGAAATAAAATCAGAAGCAAATTTTCGCATTTCACTTGCGTTACGAAAACAATCTAAAAGCGTGAAGTAAAAGATTTTTATACGATTTGTCAGAAATTCAAAATATTTTTTTTCTTCTGGATTGTTTAAAGAATCAGTGGAAACAATGAATTTTTTTGGGAAGAATCGTTTCTTAAGAAATTTCAGTCGACTTCGAAGTGAGTCAAATCCAAGAAAAACCAGAACTAGCCTGGGGAAATTGCGAAGTAAGTTTTTTTCAGGGATAAAAACCTGTTGTAAAGAGCTGGAATAAATTGCCTCAGGGATCATGGCCATTCCAAGGGTTTGTTCAACATGTTCAGGAACTTTTACACCCATCAGATTTTTCCCCAATTTCAAGCAAAGTCCGACCCCCCGCTCACAGCCCATTTCCCTCACCCGCTGAAGGAATTTTTCCCAGGAAAAAGAATTTTCCCGGTTATTGGTAATTTGTACAATGTCACAAAAAGCTTTCAAGCCATGTACATGCAAAAAATGACGATAAACCAAATGAATACAGAGATGAATCAACAAATCTTCGAGTTCCAGACCATAGACATTTTCACTTTCAGAATCCAGTAAAACACTGTGTTTCCATAGTTCATTTTCATCGAAAAATGTCCTTTCGTAAACTCCATTCAAAGAATGATGAATTTCCAAAACAACATTTGTTGATCTGTTTTTCAATGTCGGAAGATGGGCCGTTTCTTCACAGACAATTTCATAACCAATGCTTCTTGCAATCTCAAAGGCTCGAATAGCTTTTTTTTCAGGAACCAGAATATCAATATCGCACATTTCCCGAATAGCGATGTTTTTATAAAGCCATTTTGCAAGATGAATTCCCTTCAAAAGTATTATCGGAATGCCTTCTTGGTTCAAGGCCTTTGCCAGGAGCTGAATTTCAGAATAGCGGTTCGAATTGCCTGCTGCTGTTAATAGGTAAATGTGGTGAAGGCTTTTTGCAGTGTTTTCCGGAAGAAATTTCAAGAGATGCTTAGTTTTAAGACAATGAAAAAAGTAAGAACCAATGCCCAATGTTCTTGAAAGGTTCGCTAATTCCTCCCATTCTTCGGGTTTAATTTTTGATACTTCTCCTGAATCAGAACTGGAATAAGGAGTTGAATCAAAACGGCTCAGGCTTAATAGAAGTTGAATTTGGTGAGGGATCAGCATTGAATTTCTCCTCAACTTTTCGAAAAAAACTGATCAACATTTTATCAACGAAGAAACCATATCTAAAATTTGCGAAGTTTTAATTGATTCCAGGCAAACAGCACTCTGGGGAACTGAATCCTTATAATAACAAGGTCTGCAAATTATTTTTTCTTCAGAAAGAATAATTTGACTGTTTTTTCCCCAAGGTCTTGTTGCTAAGAAATCTGTTGGACCAGCAATTGTAATAACAGGTATCTGGAGAGCAGCTGCAAGATGTCCTAAACCAGAATCCGAGGCAATAAAACCTTTTAATTGGGAGATAATTCCTGCTACTTTTGCAATATCTTTTTCTTGAACAAAAATAACCCTCAAATTGTGTTGAAATTCATCCTTGAAAATTGAAAAAATGCCCATATCTTCTGGGCCAAAAAACAAAAATAATCTTATCGGGAAATTGTCCAGCATTGCCTTTAAAATTTGAATCAACTTAGATGGTGGAACTCGTTTGTTTTTTTGCAATTTTCCGCTACCTGGATGAACCCCAAAATTAGTTAAATCTTTCGAAAAAGAAGAAATATATTCCAAAGATGAAGCGCGAACATTTTTGTCGACCCCCAAAATCATTTTCCCTTTAGCAAAATTTGGAAAAAACAATTTTACAAGTTGCTCGCTTCCTTCTACCCTATGGAAAAAACGTTTAAATTCCTGCCAATGAGTATATCCCATTGGTTTTGGTGGAAAAGAATCACCAACAACAAACTTAATATTGGAAAAATATTTTAATGCAAAACCTGATTTTCTATTATGGAGTGTTCCTACAAAAGCTACATCAATTTTTCTTCTTTTTAGGGATCGAAAAAATATTAATCTCTTCCAATAGGTTTCGACAACACTTGTTGAACAAGGAAAGATCAATATATCCTTTTCAGGGATTTCAGAAATTAAGAGCCTCTTTTGCGTTTCACCGCCAACAGCCACAAATAGTTTTTCCACCTGAGGAAAAGTCTTTAGAGCTGAAATAATCGGAGTTGCCATTATTAGATCACCGATTCCCCAGGTTTGAAAAACTAGCACTCTATAGGAACCATCAATATTAAAGGGAATTTTGTTACTACGAATGTGCTCCATAATCAAAAAAACCTTTCTTTTTCCAAACACCGCTCCATTGGATATCCCGGGGAAAATCGCATGTTCACTACAAGCAAATGCGTATCAGACCTTCACTTTTCAATTCTTCCAGAAATGGGAAAACATCAGCAGCAGCCTGCTCCGGTGTAACCTCAAACTCCCGACTCAGTTGGTGACACATTTCATCGATTCGGCAAGGGTTTTCCAATAGCTCCCAAATGCGTCGTCCGATGTCATCCAAAGCCACATAATTATTTTTGGCCATGTTCATAATCACAATCTCGTTATCCACTGGAGTAGTCCGTAAATCTGCTACTCGTTGAATTCGGGTTGCCATTTCAAATGTCATCTTTCACACCTTTCTAAGTTGATTGATTACCCTCATCCAGATATCCAAATCTTCGCATAAACTGTCCATGTATCGTTTCGATCTTTTGAACAAGTTCGGACGGTAATTCCTCGCGCCAGGTTCCCACCGTTCCTCGTCGGAAGAACGGCCTGGACGAAGTTAAACATTCGCAAAAACCTTTTTCCCGTTCCTGCCGTTGCAATTCAGCAAAACCAGAAAAAGCTACCGCTTTGCCCAACCGCGCTCTCTCAAATGGCAAGTTGCAAAAATTAACTATCTTGCTAAATACACCCTCCGTATCAATGTGTAAGTCTTCGAAGCGCACCAAATAAACCGGCAAATTTGATTCATCCAACCAGCTTCTAATATGGCCACTCCAGGAACCAAGGTTCTGAGATAATTGTTCACTTACTCCCCCCGTTGTTCCGCCAATAGCGAAGTCCGGATTGCATAGATTTTCCACAGCCTTAATCAAGCTGATTCCCCAGTGATGAGCGCAGGAAATAGCCAAATCCAAAGGGTTCCGAATAATATAAACCACTCCAGCAGTCACATCTGCGGGGAACAATGATTCATTGTGGCTTGCAAAACCCCACGCATCATGCACCTTAACAAACAATGTCTCCTGAGCATCACGCGCCAAACAGCGATACACCCCAGGGCGAAGGCGCTTGATCGAAGCATTATCCAAAGCCGTTGCCTGCACACCAGTCAATTCATCAAACCATATTCGCGAACTGGCAATAGGTGGACTTTCGAGCTTATTTATGTCAACGGGTTCCAAACCATCACGCAAATAGTTGGCAAGGAAGATACGCAACCAAGTGTTACCTGATTTAGGATAAGAAGCTAACCAAATAATCTTACCCATCCAGTATTACCTCAACAATCTCTTTCACAGTCCACTTTCCTTCGGGACGCTTTATGCAAAAAAGCTTCACCTGTTTCGTAATTATAGAAATGAGCGAGAAAACATTTGGATGTTCCTGAGGCAGTAACGGGCCATAAATACTATCCTGCAAGGCGGCAAACTTCACTGCCCCAGTAAGGGATACAATTTGCAACGTGTCACCAGAAAAATATTTCAGTAAATAAATTGTCCGCAACGGCACGGGTTTGACCTTCAGATTATTTGAAAAAAACATAACAGCCTTGCCACGTCGCAAGGAGCTGCTTTGTAGAACCTCGACATTCAAACCCAAACCTTGGGCTGCATCTCTAAGAAGACTTAATTGTGGCACACCTGGCAAAACCTCAACACAGCTATCATTACTCCTTAAATGCAAAGCAGTAACATCATCAGCAAGCATGGGGCACCCACGATCAAGCAAAGCCGCAATAGTTGTGGATTTACCCATTCCTGACAAACCAACAATGACCACTGCTCCCTGCGGTGTAACGCAAGTACTGCCGTGAAGTATAAGCAAACCACGCTGGCGCAATATCGCCGCAAGTACAGGGTGTAAAAAATGGTAGACAACAAGCTCAACGGAGGCTTGTGAGTTGAGTTCAACTGTGACCTCTTTACCATCTTCAACAAGAAAACGCCCCGAAGACAAGCCACCCAGTAAAAGGAAGCGCCCCGGAGAGGTTTGCCAGCGGCAACCCAACTTGAAATTGTCATTTGTTGCTTCGAACCGATCCAGTTTTTTAGGTACAGAACCGTAAGTCACCGTTACATCAGGCGTTTCCGAAAAGTCAATGGGTGTCAACGGAGGACATGGAAAGGGTAAGCGCAAAGTCAGGCCATAAGCTGAATAAGTATAACTACTGCTCATATTTTGTTTCGTTCCACCAAATCGGCTGATTCCAGCATACTCCATCGACCACGCGGACGGCGAAGACGATAAACAGAAATTGTCCTGGCAAAAACCGACACTTTCGGGAAGTAAGCAAAACGGTCAAGTAAGGCATCTGCGATACGAGTATTATATGAAAGCAAACCCATAGCTTGAAAACGATCCTTACCACCTATCTCGGAGAGTTCAACCTCGTTTTTATTAAAAACAGAAAGCCAATAGACTGCACGCAATGGGAGAGACTCTGTCAGAAACTGTGCACTGTAAGAAATTATTTGTGGAAACCTGTGGTTTGTTGAAACTATTTGAAGTTTCTCCCGTACATCCTGCCAGAGAATAACCTCCGGAAAAGTGGGAAAAACAATCAATTGACCTCTTTTATTTAAATCCGCAACAACTAGGTCATCTGCTAACAACCACCAGCCACGTTGCAACAAAGTTGCTAAAAGAGAGGATTTTCCTGAAATAGAATCGCCGGCCAGCAAAATACATCCATCTCGTTTTGGCATAGCCACCGCAGCTGCATGAAAGACCGGCATATTTCGCTGGTAGAAAAGTGCTGCAAATGGCATCATGTGTAAAAACCTGAGAACATCTGCTTCATTAGCCTTCGATGTTGCATCTATCAATATACACTGCCCATTCTCAACCAAATATCTACCAACATCTGGCACATTCAGCAAAAAACGACCAGGGGCAGCTTGCCAAAGTACACCGCTGGAAACCATATTATCAAGTTTTCCTGGCAAGATAGCAGTTTCAATATGAACATCGGTCAAAAATTTCGGTAATCCAGCAAACAAAGTAATTATCGCCATTTTTTAACGACCTAATAAAAAATGTTCATGATTTTGCAATTCCATTGACGAATAACCCAGCCAGGATTCCCCGCATCAGGACTGTGAGAGATTTATGGAAAGCATCCGGTGTATCCTGAGTTTGTACCATCTGCCATACTTGACCCATATAATTTACATCCACATAAGCAGCAGAAGGTCCCTGCGACAATTCATCCAGCGCGGCTTCCACATCAGACGCAAACCTACGCAGACGCGGGATAAGATCTGCCGCCTGCCGCCCACGTTTTCTATTTAATCGAACTTCATCCGGAACATAACCTTTCATGGCTTCGCGAATTAGCCAACGGTGCAAACCTGTCCTCGGATCAATAAAAACGTGATCAGGAACAGACAGCGTAAAGGCCAATACACGAACATCCGCAGTCGGATCACGCACTTCCAGGCCATAAGCCATGGCGCTTTCGGCCCACATAGCACCACCATTGGAACAACCTGGCATAAGAATGGAAAATCGCTGTTCCAAAGATGTACCCTTCTTCGCAAAGCTTGAATTCGAAGACTCTAGCATCTGTTCCAGAAGATTCAGGCGCCTCGCGAAATCGGGATGAATAGCAGAAAATTGCCAACTTTCATTCTTCGCCATAAACATCTTACGATACACACGTAGAAAAGCAGATGGTGCGCAACGTTTTACAGCCTCTTTCAACCAACGTTTTCCGCCAAAATAGCGAAGTTGATAAGCCAGGGACTGAGAGAAAACATCTCCTGTCCAGGAAATGCCTGCATTACCATTTTGTCCTGTGAGAAGAATAGAACACCCGCTGTCACGCACATTCTCCATCAGAGCTTGTATCCAAAACGAATTGCCGGCACCATGGGATGGCTCATTCTCAATTTCAAGTTTCTTACGAATAGATTGAATGGGGCTTATGCTTTCCGAATTAAAAGGGTACAGATCAATATTTCCAGCTTGCAATGCGGTAGCCCTTGCGAAAGGCAATTCATCAGCGAATCTCTGGGGCCCCACATAGACATTGCCATCAAACAAGGGAGCAGATGTAAAGGCTTTTAACCTTTTCCCTTCAGAGTGCAATAAACGAGCCGCAACTGCAGCAACCAGGCCAGAATCCAAACCACCACTTAATGTCACGGCAATCTGCCGCTCTTTACTTTTTTCTGAGGTCCGAAAGCGTGCTTTAACTGCTTTTTCAAAAACTCCTTTAAAAGCTTCAACATAATCACTATGGCGAGGAAGACGCAACTCCGAAGTCTCCTCCATTCGCCAGAAGCAGCAGTTATCGAGCCTTTCCGGAGTTACAGTCAGACAATGGGCAGGAGGTAATCGTTTAATTGACTTATGAACTGTTTGTTCACCATGATAAGCAGGCCATGCCATCAGCACCTGCGCCAAAAAAAGTTCATCCATCTCTTTGGGAGCAAGATTTAGGGCCAGAATGGCCTTCCGTGATGAAGCAAAAACAAAAGTACGAAAGTCGGTGTAGTAATAGATTGAGGTATTTCCGAAGTGGTCCCGGGCAAGAAATAGTTTGCGTTCACTCGGATGGTATGCGGCAAACGACCAATCGCCATATATCCACTTTACACAATCTTCGCCCCAGCGAAGATAAGTCTGTCGAAGTAATTCGCCATCACCAATCGTCAAGGCATCACTTTGAGATAACCCGCATTCGACTAGTAGTTCATCCCTGTTGTCCAATCGAGCAGCAGAAGCAAAGAGCAGTCCACTTGATGGATCAACACATGGAAACCGTTCATAATGAGCCTCTGGAGTGCTAAACATACGTGCCTGTCCAAGTCCAAGACAACCATCCAGCCAGCTATCACCACCATCTGGCCCCCATTCTGCCATAGCCCTCCGCATGGTTTCAAATGTCAACGGTTCGACCGGACTACCGTCCCGTTTAAAAATCCCATAAATTCCGCTCACGCAAATGTTGGAGTGCTGAAATGGCCATCGAAAAAGGAACCACCACAGGAAATAGCTCTGGTCATTTTCAGTCGAGAAATCATCAGAGAATGCCAAGTATCGCATTCATCGGATGCTAAGCAAATTTTTTCTGCCACATTTTTTCAGCCTCAATTTGCGCATTTTCCATTTTTCGTTTCTTGGCCAACCCTTACTTACAAACAAAACTTAAATGGGAGTGAATCCCACTCCACCATCGGTAACCGACCCGCTACCAAACATTGTTTTAGTCATCTCAAGTCGCGTAACTATTGGCCGATGCCAGACATTACGTTCACCAGATGGTAAGCTAACTTTTTCTGTCAAAACTTTATCAACCTCAATTTCCGCATTTTCCATTTTTGTGCTCTCTTTTTTTCTTTGAATTAATACATTTATTACTCAGCATTCCCGCTATTTCATTACAAAAACCTTTTACCCCTACATATACAAAAAGCTACAACACTTCACTAGAGCATTTCCAAAATAACATTGGAATAAAACCATCAAAAGTGGCTAAGGTACAACAAATCCAAAATCAGAAAAATGACAACCGTCCCGTTCCTAATCAAAAATCATGTGCTGGCTGATAATGCAACGGTATTTAGGAAACATTATGCTAGAAATGTTCTACTAATTCAGAACTTGTTTCCAGGATTCAATATTGAAGATGCATCACCCGACAAAATAAACCAAAAACACACCCCCAAAAGTAGTTAAAAATTGGCGAACCTACATGAATTTCCCTTTCGCAATTTTTATTTGAAAATGCTATGGCATTAAAACAAACCAATTAGGTGAAAATTCAAAAAAAAGAAATTTTTATTCGGAAAAATTGTATCAAAATTTCATGTAAAAAACAACTGTCAGCTTCAAAATCCAGCAATAAAGATTAAAGTTTTGAAAGACCATAGTTTTTTTACAAGAGTCTGAGATTTTTTTCGGGGAGAAATATAGCATTCTCTGCTTTGGAATGGTTTTAATTTACCTGCAAAGTTGTTTTTTTCTTTTTCGACCATCCGCGATGAAGAAATCTAACAAGAGAGATCAAATGCCTGGCAAATTTTCGCGTTTCACCAGCGTTTCCCAAAAGGTCCCAAATTGTGGTAAAAAAAGTTTCCAATCGATTTCTTAGAAATTCCCAATAATTTTTTTTGCCCAAATTTTGAGGAGAATTAGAAGGTGAAATGTATTTTTTTGAGAAAAATCTTCTCTTAATAATTTTCAGTCGACCTTCAAATGAATCGTGTCCAAGAAATAGAAGAATCAAGGCTGGGAAACAGCTTAATAAGTTCTTTTCCAGTTTTAAAACATGTTTGAGTGAGTTGGTATAAATCACCTCTGGGATGTTTGGCATTCCAAGCGCCTGTTCAACTTCTTCAGGAATTTTTACACCTAAAAGATCTTTTCCCAATTTCAAGCAAAGCGCTACCCCCGGCTCACAACCCATTTCGATGACCCGCTTTTGGAATTTTGCCCAGGAAAAAGAATTTTTTGGATTATTGGTAATCTGCAAAATATCGCAAAATGGCCTCAATCCATGTCCAAACATGAAATGATGATATGCCAAATGGATGCAAAGATGGATCAACAAATTTTCAAGCTCCAAACCATAGACATTTTCGAATTCAGAATCCAGTAGAATTCTATGATTCCACAATTCATCCTCATTAAAAAATTTCATATCGTAAATCCCATTCAAAGAATGGTGAATTTCCAAAATCATTTTCGTTGAAATGCTTTTCAAAACCGGAAGATGGCCACCCTCCTCTTGAATAATTTCATAACCAAGGCTTCTTGCAACTTCAAATGCTTTAGTGGCTTTTTGGGCAGGAACAAGAATGTCCAGGTCTAACATCTCCCGGATGGCAATGTTATTGTAAACCCACTTTGCAAGGTGACTTCCCTTTAAAAGTATTATTGAAATTCCTTCCTTTCCCAAAGCTTGGGCCAGACGCTTAATCTCAAGATAGCGCATCAGATTGGCTATAGTTGTTCTACGGTAACTGAAATACAGTCTTTCCCTTGTGTTTTCCGGGAGAAACCCAAGGAGATTGTTAGCTTTTAAGCTATGAAAAAGATAAGAGCTTATATCAAGTGTACTCGAGAGGGTTGCGATTGCTTCCCAATCGTGAGATTTAATTTTTGATATTTTCTCAGAATCAGAGTTTAAGTCAGACCTGATCAATTTCAGAAGAAGTTGGATCTGCTGGGGGATCTGCATGAGATTTTTCCTTCATTCAAGTAAACTACCACCAACCTGGTCGGTGGCTTTTGAGGAAGAACTCTAGGGACAATGTCCTTCGCGTTCTTCCAGGAATGGAGTGTTAGCCAATGCTTAATGGCATTAAAAATTCTACCACCTTACGTAATCTTGTTCAGAAACACTCATCATTACTGTTGGTTCGTGATCTACTTGGGGCCTTCCTCCCCCTATACCCCACCACTGGCTATGCCAGAAGCTGTGAATAATTTACCGACCCACGAAAGTACAATCCACGAGAATGCTATCAGAAAACGTTTGTGATTGTTTTCACTTCCCATTTTTAAATTATTTCACACCTTCTCAATGGATTTGAGCAATATTAACAAATTAGGTTCGAATAGATTTAGATGAGCTAAGCAAGCTCCAGAGGGCTTCTATGATTTGTTCCGGACTTTGAACATCAGTTTTTACAACTATTTCCGGATTGGGAGGGGGTTCGTAAGGTGAGCTTACTCCTGTAAATTCGGAAATTTGCCCAGTCAGGGCTTTTTTGTAGAGACCATTGGGATCGCGTTTTATGCAGGTCTCCAAAGAACACTTCACGTGAATTTCAAAGAAGCTGGTTTCGGGAAAGAGTGATCTTACAAGCTTACGGTCTTTGACAAAGGGAGAGATGAATGAACACAGCACAACATGGCCAGCTTCAAAAAACAGTCGTGCAACTTCGCCTGCACGGCGAATATTTTCATTTCTGTCCTGTTCGGAAAAGCCCAAGTCTCTGCACAAACCATGCCTTAGGTTGTCACCATCCAGAAGCATCGTCTGGTGCCCTGAATCAAACAGTTTTTTCTCCAGGAGCTTGGCTATTGTCGATTTTCCAGCGCCGGAATAGCCTGTAAACCAAAGAACTGCTGCTGGGTGGGAGTTTCTTTTTTCTCTGGCCTCACGGGGAATATTCAAATCGCTCCAAATGAGATTGGAAGATTTTAAAACAGGCGTTACAGGGACTTTTGAAGCTTTTCTGCTGTCAGAAGACTCAACAGCTTTTCCGGGTTCATTAAATCCTGTTACTAAACCATTTGTGGAAGAGGAATCATCCGTATCATTATTTATCTCTCGAGAAGTATTCCTGATCATTCCTGCTGCAACAGTTTTGTTCGTTAATGGATCAATGAGTATAAAACTGCCAGTCGCGTGATTTAAACGATAAGGGTCGAAAAAGATGGGAGAGGCGGTGTCTATCTCAACTCTTCCAATTTCGTTCAGCAGAAAGCTATCTGCCTGCTCTCTGTGAAGTGTGTTAACGTCTATTTTATAGATTATTTTTCTTATATAAGCCCGCACATTTCTTGTCGTATGCTTCAGGATGAAAGAAGTTGCCTTGGAAGAAGCCTCTTCGTCCATCCAACAGATTGTGGCATCCAGGTGCGTGTCAGCCTGGGGAATATTCTTCTTTCGGACGATCATGTCCCCCCGGCTCACGTCGATTTCTCTGTCCAGTTCCAGAGCCACGGACTGCTGGGCAAATGCCTCAGATAATTCGCCATCAAAGGTTGCTATGGTTTCAATCCGTGCCCTATCCCGTGATGGAAGAACGACAATTTCTTCTCCAGGAGCGATCGTCCCGGAGATTACTTTGCCGGCAAATCCCCTAAAATCCTGATGCGGCCTGATGACATACTGAACTGGAAAACGAAAATCAACCAGATTCCGATTGCCTGTAACATGGGCACTTTCGAGGCAATGAAGAAGTGAGCTTCCGTCATACCATGGCATTTTTCGGCTCTTCTCAACGATATTATCTCCTTTGAGCGCTGAAACAGGAATATACGTTATGTCTTGAATGTCTAATTTTTGGGAAAAATTCTCAAATTCGGCAACAATGTTCGCAAAGGATGTTTCAGAATAATCAACCAAATCCATTTTATTGACAGCTACCATCAGATGAGGAATTTGCAAAAGGGAGAGTATTAAACCGTGCCGCTTTGATTGAATTTGGACCCCGTTGCGGGCATCGATGAGAATAATCGCGCAATCACTTCTTGACACTCCTGTGATCATATTTCTGGTGTACTGCACATGGCCAGGAGTGTCAGCTATGATAAATTTTCTCTTCGGAGTTTCAAAATAGCGATAGGCCACATCGATAGTTATGCCTTGTTCACGTTCTGCTGCCAGACCGTCGAGAAGATATGCCAATTCAACATCTTTCAGCCCTTTGCGGAGGGAAGCTCGTTCAACCCCGGCATACTGATCCTCATAAATAGACTTTGTTTCGTAAAGGAGCCTTCCAATGAGGGTGGATTTGCCATCATCAACACTGCCAGTAGTGGAAAAGCGCAGAAGGGATTTCTCACCGTATAACATCAGAAATACCCCTCTCTTTTTTTTTGCTCCATGGAACTGTCACTTGTCAGATCGATTACGCGATTTTCCCGTTCGGATTTTCTCGCAGCTCGCACTTCTTTTATTATCTCGTCGAGAGTTGCTGCCGATGAGGCGATGGCTCCAGTACAGGGAATGCAACCCAGGGAGCGGAAGCGGCACATCAGTTTTTCTCTTTTTTCAGTGGCATCTGCTACACTTGCTTTATTTTCCCCGGAAGAGCAAGAAGAAAGAGGGATGAGTATTCCGTTGCGAACAATAACTTCTCTTTCGCATGCAAAATAAATTGGAACGATGGGAATTTTTTCCAGTTTGATGTATTCCCAAATATCCTGTTCTGTCCAGTTACTTAAAGGGAAGACGCGCATAGTTTCGTCTTCATTTATTCGAGTGTTGAAAAGATCCCACAGTTCGGGGCGCTGACGCTTTGGATCCCATTGTCCGTATGCGTCACGAAGGGAAAATACCCGTTCTTTGGCTCTTGACTTTTCTTCTTCTCTTCTGGCACCACCGAATGCAGCATCGAAACGATGTTTCTTAATGGCTTCCAATAAAGCGCCTGTCTTCAAAAAACTGCAACATTTATCAACACCCACTTTAAGCGGATTACACCCCTCGGCAATAGAATGTTCGTCCCTTTCGATAATCAGGTTAGCTTCTATCTGGCGGCAAAATTCGTCACGAAAGGAGTACATCTCAGGAAATTTGTACCCGGTGTCAATATGCATCAGCGGAAATGGAAATTTCCCAGGGAAAAAAGCTTTTTGAGCCAATCGCACCATTACACTGGAATCTTTACCAACTGAATATAGCATGACAGGGTTCTTGAATTCCGCTGCCACCTCCCGCATGATGTGTATAGATTCTGATTCGAGGGTTTTGAGATATGAGAGATTATATGATGTCATGTTTTGCCCCCCCCCGGCTCCAAATAGTAGTGAGTTTCCAAAATAACATTGCGAAAAAGTTTCCAAAAGTGGCTAATGTGCAATAAGTCCAGAATCTGAAAACATGGCAACCACCCTGTATCAAATCGAAATTTATGTACTGACTGAATCTGCAACTGTATTTTGGAAACGTTATACCAGCAAATTTTTCAGAGGTGTTTCCTCCATTAATGGAATTATTTTATTTCACAAAAACCTTGTGTAGAACAGCTGTTCCTTCTAACAGAACCAGAAAACCTACGATTTTTGTTAGCTTTTCCCGGGATTTTGTCATGCTCAGATATTTTGGCCCAATATATGCTCCAATAGCCGCACCAACAGATAGCGGCAAAAATAAAGCCACAGGAGGAAGCCCTTTGGAAAACGCCCAAAGTAAAAAACTGAAAAGACAAATCGGAGCTTTAGCCAAATCTGCACTGCCAATAGCACCCTTTTGACAGCGGCCTTCGAAAAGAAACTGCCCACCAGCGATAAGAGGGCCGAACCCACCGCCAGACAAAGCTTTGTTGAAGGCGCTGACAAAACCCAGGACGTAGATTTTCGAATTTGTAAGAGTCATGGATTTTCCCAGAAGGATCATTATTCCAACAACAGTTACCAATAGTCCAATATAGGTGTTCAGCGCTATTGGAGAAATTAAATTGGAAACGTACACTCCAACGAGGCAAGCGAAAACACCGAACCAGATGACAGTTTCAGCAATGTGGCGATCTGTTGTACCAGAGCTGAAGTCCGCGTTTTTTAAACGATGATGTCTGTAAGAAGAAATGAAACAATCGATGGCCTGTGAAATAAGAACCGCAGGAACCACATCCTTACTGCTATAATTCAATAAAATAAGAAGCGGACTGAGGACCGTTCCATACATCATCCCCAATGCGCTATCGACAAACCCCATGATTAGGGCAATCGTCAGAAGAGAGATTGTTTCCAATTTTCAAAGTCTCTCTTAATCACAAAGTTTCACCTTTATTCCTGAATTCTGGACTTTATACCAATTTCAATTAGTTCGTTCATCTGACCTATTTCGTGCTTCAGGTCGGTGCAAATAGGAGTTGGGCGTAAGGGTTCCTTATTTTCATGAAAGTTCCGTGTTTTCTTGGAAAATATACCGATCCAACTTCATTTTGATCAAATCAATGTTCCTGGGGTGATACACGTATTTTATGGGATTGGTATTAGAGGCAAGTTCCAAAAATGTAAATTCAGCTATTTTCATACAATCTCTTTTTTTTGTAAATTTGGTGGGCCGATTTTTTCAAATTAATGGTACGCGTTAAACGTGGCTGTGCTCAAACTAAAAATCTACCTGGACATCCTTTAAACCTTGGGAATTTGCAAAAAAAACCTTTTTCTTCTCCGGAATATGCGCGAAAGATGAGAAAGAGATGGGACTTCCTATCGAAAGCGTCTTCAATGCTCTATTTTCAATTGTATATAGTTTGTTTCCATCACCAAATATTGGAGACTTCGAGAAACAGGAATATTTCGGCGAGTTATCCATTTTTCCGCCAAATGCAATTTTATTCTTTTCGAAAATATAAATTCGCCCATCGTTCAAAGCAGTATAAATCTGACTGGTTCCATTGGAAAGTGAAAAAACAGCTTTCTGCTTCGGAACTTGATTTTCAAAAGTAGCCACTACCCAATTTCCCTGTGGATTTTTCATAACAATTCCCTGGTCGGTAACCACAAAAGCTTTCCCTTCAAAGATATGAAGAAAGCGGGAATTCTTTGAAAAATCAGGTGAAACACGCTCGAATTCTTCAAATTCTCCGGAATCTTTTAAGCGTTTAATTATCCCGCCTTCGAAGAGAAAAAAGAGAGAAGTGGAATCACCCGTGAGGGAAAGTAAATCTGTTGAATCTTTGGGTGAAAGAATGGTTTTGATGTTTTCGTTTTCGAAAGTACATAATCCCATTAGCCAGGAATAGAAGTAAGGACGACCCTTAACCACGAAAATAGAAACGATCTGGTCATCACCAAGTGTGTTATTCTTTCGTGAATAGTTTATCCAGTTGTCACCGTTTAAGCGCCATAATCCGTCGTTTGCAGTTCCTACCCAAAGGGAACCAGCTCCCCATCCAAGAGAAGAAATGAATGTATTAAATAAAACAGAAGGAAGGCCGGTTGAAGACGGCTGTGAGGAAGTTAGTGAATTAACTGGAGTATTGATCGAGGAATTCACTGGAGAATTAGTTGAGGAATTGTTGGGAAGGTTGAAAGAAGAGATATTTTTCTGTTGAAGCTGAGCATCAGACTGAGTAACCGTAGGGTTCAAGGGTGAAACAGCAGATTGAGTCACAGATTGAGACAGAATTTGATCAGGGGTTTTTCGATCAGAGGGGATATCTGCAGTTTGCTGTTTTTGAATCAAAGGATTTGTCGGAGTTGCGGGAATAGTAAAAGACCCAATGACCGGCAGAGGCGAAATAGCCTCTGCAAGAGCTTCTGAAACACCAAAGAAGTAAAAAACAGCTTTATCTTTTCCTGCTATTCCAAGGCATTGCTTGCCTATTGACATTATTTTTCCACCAGCAGGGTTAGAAATTTTCTTTAAACTTGTCCCGGAAAGTCGAAATAGCCCTTCCTCTGCCAAAACAAGGACCACTCCATTTACAACGAGAATGTCATTTATTTTTCTTGGAACTACCCCTTCGGCTGAAATATTGGACCAAATCCAATTTTTTTCCTCCCGGTAACCAGCTATTAATCCATTGTCAGTACCAATGTATATCGCTTTATCTGAAGCGGAAATAGAAAAAAGTCTTCTTCCTTCAATTGAAGGAAGCGATACCTGAGAAAATTCCGAACCCGAACCTTTTAAAATACCCTTTTCATGCAAAACCCAACACTCTCCCTCAAACCAAGTGAAACCAAGTATCCCCAATCCATTGGTCGAAAGGATGTTTGAAATTTTTCCTAAACGGGCGGAAAAAATCCCTGAACCTAAAGTTCCGATTAAATGGCCACCTTTAACTTGAGCCAGGCAATTGATCAAAGCGCCCGAGAAGCTTTCTTTATCATAAATTGGCTTCAAGCCGGTTGAATCCAATGAAAAAACTCCGTCATATCCAGATAAAAGAATTTTTCCTTCGTTTTCCGGGACGATACTTCGGCAGAAAAAAGTTGGTGGTAATGGAGCAACCCGAGCAACCTGACGGGTTCGCAAATTTATTTCCAATACTCCTCCGTCACCTCCGACAAAAAACCTGTCCTCCAGCCAACCTGCTGAAGTAATCACGGAGTTCATTCCAAAAATTGGGATTTCAACAACATTTTTTATATCACCCGCCACTGAAACAATTGTAGTGGGTGCAATCTTCAATCCCTGGTTTCGGGGCTTCACGAACATTATTCCACAAACAAAAACAATCAGGATTGCCGCCAGAAGAACTTCCGGGGTCATCTGCCAGCTTCTTTTGCGCAAAAAATCTTCCCGATTGGAAAGTCTGGAAATATCTTCGGAAATTTTTAAAAGAGCTTCTTTCTCAGGAGTTGTCCTGCTTTCTTCTGAACCGGATTCATTAATTGTTTTCATCAAGCGTGCCCGATTTTTTCGCAGGGCCTTCAATCGAAAAGTGATTTTCCCTATCTCCCACCACCTTATCAGCTCGTCGATTATCCAAAAGAGCCCATCAACCAGTTGCCCAACCGTCCTTTGAAGGAAAGTCGAGCGGGCAAGGGTTCCCATCTCAAACATCGGTTCTCCACAGTGCCTGCAAAATTCTGCTATCGGAAAATTAGCTTGTCCACATTTTGGGCAAATCCTGGGTGCCTGATCCATTTCAACATTCCTCGTTATTTATAGATATTCCGGTAGAACCTGGGTGGAAGACGTTCTATGATCCTCTATCTTCAAAATCGGTTTGGATTGTCTGATTTCTCTATATTTCGTGATCGTTCCGAAGGGAACTAGCCTTACTTCTGCTTTCAGGCCAAATTCGTCGGAAATTCCGGCAATCATGGAATCTATGGAGCCATGCTCTCCGTATTCTTCAGCCAACACTTCAATCTTGCTATCCTGTATTACTACTCTGTAATCACCAAACAAACCGTGTCGAAAAATAGCTTCCTCAAAATGCCGCACTCCATAGCGTCGTCCATTGATTACACTCGTTAATTCCCATCTTCCATGGGGTTCGATTGACCGGGAAAATTTGAACTGACATTTGGATGGATAGATAGTGACAAAATCATCAAGAAGATATCGGACAAAAGGAGTGCTTTTTTTGGCGAGATTTGTGAAAGCAAATCGCCCTTCACCAGTGGTACCCAAGAATTTCAGTTTTTCGTCAAAAAGCTCGGTATGGTAAATTGGCAGGATGTGTTTCTCCCCGCAAGGGCACGGAATAACGAAAAACCCTTCAACCGAAGCATATATATCAACATGTACAACTCCAAATTCTTTTTGAATGGCTCTGCTGCGGGATTGGCTGCAAAGTTCCGCAGTGGAAAGAAGGACTTTCAATTCCTCTAAAACTATCGGGAACTCGCGCGGATAATCTTCTTTCAGAATTCGCATCCAGGACAGGAAATCAATTGGAGTACCAGTCAAAACCGAGGGCTTGATTCTAGAAAGAGCCCTTACCATGCGTTCAGGGGTAGCGATAGTCGAGCGAGTTCCAACGTTGGCGACCATTCCTCCCCTGGCCTGTAGAAAGTCTCCAAAGCTTGTACCAGCAATTGTAAATCCAAACGTAAGCCCATTAATAACAGCACGATTTTCAGAAAGAACTTCTTCCAAATCACCAACAAATGGAGTTATGCAGGAAAAAATTCTTGCAGCGTGAAATTCCCTTTCGGAAAAGAAAACCGGAGTGGGAAACCCACTTGAACCGGTCGTTTCACCATATAATGTCACAGAATTCGACATTTCCGCAGACAAAATTTCGTATGGATCAATTTGCCCAAGGTCTTTCTTTCTTACAATCGGGAGTGCGGTAAAATCCTCGGGAGGTTGCCCATAATGCTTTCGGTAAAAGCCAGTCTGCTCAAAAGCGTAACGAGCCATTCCAAGAGGAGTTTTTGCTGCTAGCGAAAGGATCAAGAGATATACATCCCTTCGAAGTTGATTGAAAAAGCTTCCATATCCAGAGCGATAGTTCATTTTATCTACTCCCCCATCTTTTTTACTTACGGAAAGACCCATTCGAAAACTTCTCGCACCGTTGCAAACTTCGACGCATCGCCCGCAGGCCAGACAGGAAGTTCTGTCAGAGAAACCCTGAAAGTTCTTCGATACACCCATCGGGCAAACTTTTTCACATAACCCACAGGAGCCACATTTCTTAGAATCGTGATTCACCCCAGCGAGGCTGACATAATTGAAAGCCCCCCAAATTGCACCAAGTGGGCAAAGCGTCCGGCAAAAAACCCGTCCCGAAACAAGAAGCATAGCAATGAGAAGGGATAAAGTCAAGCCAACTTGCAAAAACAATATTACAGAGTTACTTCCCAACCAGCTTTCCAGGGAAAAAAAAGCAGGGGCTCCATATGTTAAATAGTAAGGAAAAATTCCCAAAATTTTTCCCGAACCGCATAAAATTCCACAGAAAAAATTTCTTTCCTTCACTCCAATACAGAAATACGCAATTGGTGCAAAAACAACTATCAAGATTGTAACAAATCTAAGAATTGTAAAATTTGGCAAACGCCATCTTTTCAAACTAATCTTATCAAACAAATCGCTTATAAATCCAAATGGACAGAACCACCCACAAATCGACTTCCCAAATATCAAACCTGAAAAAATCAATACCCCAAGTAAATGGAAAGGAAAAATTCCCTTGGAAAGTAGGTTCTGCAAAAGCCCGATCGGACACGCCCCACTCGTCATTTCACACGCTTGACAATTTAGGAATGGGAAAATTCCAAAACAAGACCTCTTAATTGGGAAAATACCCGATGCTCGCAATAAACCGATTCTTGCTAGAACAAAGACTGTCCATTGTGCCAAAACGCGGTTTATTCCCAAAATCGCGCATTCTCTATTTTTGTACAACCCCCAAAACAAGGTCAAAGGAAATATTACTCCGAGAAGTGCTATCAGGGGATGCCAGTGTATTTCATCGAAAAGGTAGACTCTTGCCCTTGCAAGGTCAGGAATGCCGGTAAAAAGGTGATTGACAAAACTATCGTGACCTTCGATATCGAAATTTCCGTAGGTCATCTGGCGTGGGATCAAGTCATCCTGGTTCTGAAATTTTCCTATTGAAAAGAAAATAATTCCGAAAGCCAGTATCAGAATAAAAAGTATGGGTGAACGAAACATTCGACTAATACCAGAACTTCTTACAATATTGCATAAATTCGGGGCATTCATCAAAAGAGAATTCACCAATCACGCTAGTTGCGATTTTTTTCTCAAACAAGAATTTGTTTTTGCAAACCGGAAATGGCTTCCCTCTAATCAGAATAAATTAATTTCCGGAGCCCACGAATTGAATATTAACTAACTTCACAGTCCCACTTAACTTCTTTAAAACTGTACATGATGCTAATTTTAGTATAATTCAAGGAAAATAACCTTGAGAGGAAGCAAATTACTATTAACTCAAACTTTGAGTAGCGGCAGAGAAGTTAAAATGGAACGATAGAGCTAAGCAGAATTGATTTAGGGTTATAGGATGAGCCAACCATTAAATCATGTTCTGAGAATGGCATTTTGTGCCATTTCAATCCCTTCGGGAAGCGTGTTTGCAATTGTGAACTTTTCAAGATAACCGATCAATTTGAAGACTCCCTTGATCAGTTCATTACAACCAACCATTATCAACCTTCCACCACGAGCTTTCAGAATCGAATTTCCCAGAATAATTGAACCGATTGCAGCACTGTTAATAGTTTGAACGGTGCTAAAATCAAGTATCAAATACTGGGCTCCGGCTTGGATCTGCCCTTTGATAATTGCATCCAATTCACCCAATTCGGCTTTTCCCATTCCCTCTAGGAGCATTACAACCTTGTATAAACCATAATCACAAACTTGAAATTCCATATATTTTCATCCTTTCGTTAATTCATCCTTACATCCATTTAATAGAAAATTACTAGCACTTCCAGTTAAATCGTGCAAGGTATTCTTAAGCAGTGGAAAAATCTGTTTATGCCAATTACTCTTAACGGGGTAATTACTGAGCATCTGCGCGAATAATCTCCAAAGCTTTTTTTGCAATCTCCTTTTGTTTATCAGTACCATCTTTTAAAAGGGCTTCCAGGAAGGAAATAGATTTCTTTCCGAAACCAAGAATTGCTTTAAATGAGGCCCCAGCGGCAGTGTCATCTGAATCGGAAGAGTACTTTATCAAAACCGGAAGAACTTGCTCCGGAAATGCCTGGATTTCGCCCAAGGAATTCAATGCTGCCATTCTAACAAGTCCCTTTTTTTCTTCGACAAGTTTCAAAATTTCAGGAACCGCATCGGAAGCGTTTTCACGATGTTTTCCCAGTGATTCAAGAGCTCTCATTTGCAAAATTTTATCATTTCCCTGAAATGTATCTATCAAAGATTTTACTATTTCCGGAGTTGTATATCCAACATTTCCTAATGCAGATGCAGCAACTCGCATTTCCATAGCATCGCCTGATTTGAGGTTTTCCAGCATCTTCACATGCAGGGTTGCATCGGGAGGAGCGAAATTGGGCGGGGCTGGAGGCAACCTCATCAGGAGTGTTGAATAAGGATTCATACCAATAGGTAATTTAGTCAGGTTTTCAGGAATTTTTTCAGAATCAGAGGCAGATTTTCCCGGGGGTGAAATTTGTTGATCTTTTGATAGTACTTTAGCAAATTCTTTTTCCTGCTTTTGAATCTGCATTTTTCTATCGGAAATCATTTTAGTTAAGGATCCAATTTGCTCAAGAACTGTTTTATCAGTAGTTTTAGTCTGTGCAATTTCTAAACCTTTCTCGGCCTGGTCAAATCTTCCGGCGAGGAAAAGATATGCAGGTCGATAGAATAATGCAGGAAATTCATCAGGTTTGGGACTTTTTTCGTAGAATTCAAGGCCTCTGCCAATCAACTCATCGGCCCGTCCGTCAAGAAAAATCGGGTCCAGTTCTGCACATTCAAAAAACAGTCGGTAGGCTTCATCAAAATGTTTGTCTTTCAACTTGGCAACGACTTGCTTGTACAATTCTCTTGATTTAATTTCCGTGGGAGATGAAGCAACGGGAAGGTCATCTCCTGAGATTGAGGAAACAGGCTTGTTCAATTCTTCCAGAGCTTTTTTTGCGACTTTAGCCACTTCAATTTGTGGATCGCCAGAGAGTTTAAGAAGAATTTCATTGAGTTTCTCGTCATGTCTTCGGCATAAAATATTTATCGCCACAATTCTTTTGGAGGCTTCTTTTCCATTGGAGTAGGACAAAATATTATCGGAAACTCCATCACCATTTAGACCAGCCAGAATATTCTCAAGTTTTCTGCGGTTTTCAGATTTTTCTGGAAAACCAAAAAGCGCTGAAAATAAAGGGTCAACAGCTTTTGCGGCTGATTTTCCAAGAACCGCCATAGCATCACTTCGCTCCTTCCAATCTCCATTAAGAAATTGAGCAATTGCACTCTCAATCGGATCAGAAGGTATAATCTTTTCGGGCTTTTTCCCCGGAATTGTTTTAGTCAGTGAAAGTATTCTTTCAGCTTCAACTTTTAGGGCTTTGTATTGCTGATTTTCAGGAAATTGCCTGATCAGGATTTCGATTTGTTTCAAGGCTTCCTCAAACTTTTTTTGGGAAGTCAAACAATAGAAGAGGTAATACCTGGCTTCACCTTGAGATGGGTGCTGAATACAAAACTGATCAAGATAAGCAGCAGCTCCGGCAAAATCCCGTTTTACATACAATTTCATTCCTTGCTCATAGAGTGGGTCCATAGTAGCTGATGGCCCGGCAACAACTGGCTGAGCATTTACAGAAGAAATAATCAGCACAAAAAAAAGCAAGAAAGCTATCTTCCGAAAAAATAGAAGCCCAGAAACCCAAAATTCCGGCAAAATCATCCAAATATTGTTTGCTAAATTTTTCACTGTAGGCATGATTGACTTTCCGGGATGAGAATCGGAAAAATTCCCCCCAAAAATCATCTGTGAGAAAGGCTTTTGATGAGGAACAACTAATTTTTGTATTATTGAATTTGCAAAATTAAAACTAAACGGCAAGAAACTCTCTTTTTTTTTCATTTGTTCAAATTCCTCGCTTATAGGATTTTTACAATGAATGCAGACAGAGGTTGAGTTTTGTAATGATCGAACTCTTCCCAGATTACATTAATTGCTTTAGAATTGCAAAGTATATGTTTTCGTGCTCACATTCACATTTGACGCAAGTTTTTCCAAAATTTGAACTTTGCGAGGAGAAGAATTTCCTTACCTTGTCCCCTGACGTTTTTCTTCAAGAGTTCGGATATCGATATTTCCCGTGGATAAAATAACGAATTTTACAAACATCGTTTGCGAATTGCCGGTAAAATCCTCAGCTTTAACGGTCAAGCTGCACTCTTTTCCAGCAATTTCACGATATCCACCACTGCCATTTGGTTCTGTATTAGCCTCCCGGAATTGCCAAACCACAGGGCTGTTGATTGTTTTAGTGTAATCGAATGGAGAGAGGTTCGCCCAAGCAGAAACCGCTTGATCCAGTTCAGTCTGAGTAGCTGAAAAATCCTTTATTTCAACGTTTATTTTGTTGATCCCCTGATGAGGTTGCTTGAAGGTCATCAGGTTATCCCAGGCTCTGATATAAAACATAAATCTGGACTGTGGTTGGCTGACAAATGCAGGTTTTTTCAAAGGATTACCGGGATCATATTTTTCCATTAACTGTGCTGCACCATTTGGATCATTGAAGAAAATTTTGTACAAATTCTGCCAGTCGTTTTCACTATAATATTCATATCGATAACTCTGAGAATCGGGAATCTCTGAGCCAAGAAGATGGTATCGATTATTTCTTGTGTCACAAACGATGACTTGTATTCTTGGCCGATTCTTGTCTTTTTCAGTTTCAGGCAGTGAAGTATCGTTTACGCCATCCTTGATTGGAAAATAGGAATATTTCTGGAGGAAGAAATTGTTGCTGGTGCCATCCCGGGTGCTGGGAGTAATTAAAGAATCAGCTTGCGCCACAAGATTAGCATTATATGACGCGTCAGTTTTTACTGGTACAAAAGCCGAACCGTTATCATATCCAAGAACTTCTTCGGTCGGATTGGAATCTTTCCTGTTAAGTTTCGCTGACAATTCATTGTAATTTGTACAAAGATTTCCAGCTGAATCACTGAAAACAGCATAAATTTTGAAAATATTTCCAAATGAGCTGGTTATTCCCTCATGCGGGAAGTTGGTTAACCCGGAACTTGGGAAAGAAACGCTGTAAATCTGTTTATCAGCATCTAAGGCTGTTCCATCAGCCTTATTGGTCGCAAAATATGCGGGAGCCGCCTGAGCTGATGAATCAAAAGACATTTTCCCAGTCACTGTCCAAAGCATTCCCTCATCTTTTCCTTCTACCTGTATGATCTGGGTTTGAATATTTAAACTTGCCTGGTCAATCGAAGCTTTTTTCCAGGACCAGTCCGGTTTAAGGTATGTCACTTCAAAGCCCCCTACCCCACCAGCATTAGGCTGCCGATGCGATTGATCTTTATAAACTAAATTTTCGAGTGGCGGAAGTGCTGCAAGATCTTCAATTTTATCAAAAGAATATTTAAAAGAATTCATAGTTGGATAATAATAATAAATTGCCAGATTATTCTTCACATTATCCATTTTCTGTTCATAATTGGAAGGAAGTCTGTTCCCTGCAACATAGGTTTCACCACCTCCTGAGAAGGTAGCTTCGAATGGTTTATCTCCGTAAGGGTGGTTGTCCACAAATGTCACTTTAAAAGGAACATTTACCACAGGTTGTCCTCCAACCGGCATCGGACCTGTCAATTCGAATTTTGAACTCACAGGAGGTTTGGAATCGTAGGCATAAAAGCCGAGTAGCCCTTCTGCGGTAGAGCCTTTGGTCATGATAACATCCGTTCTGACACTGCAATTACTGATATACACATTTGGAAAAGTGGAACGAGAATTGAATGGGTTCACCCACGGAATTGACGGGTTAGAAGATGCTACCCATTCGTGAACTTCTTCACGCCATGCCCAGAATCCATTCTTGGCTTCATACCCAGAACCAGGACAGTGAACTCCGGCATAAATTCTGTCTCCGCCCGTATTGGGAACAGGCATGTCCAAGTTGTAGCCTCCATTTGCCCTGTCTACCACTGTCAAATTCGCTCTAACTTTTGCTGGTGGTTCAGTGGGGTAGTGGGAATCAGGGTATACAAATGCTTCATAAGACTCTATCCCCGGATTGCTCACACCGATTTGAAAACTTCCGTTAAGATAAAGAGCAGCATCTATAAAGTGAACTTGTCTTCTCCGCCCTCCTGAAATGATATCTTGGGGAGATTTAGGAGATTCGGGATTGGGGAGAATATCATTCAACCGAGGATGGGAAGTTGGAAGCCCACCCAGTGCATTTGCTCCGTTGTATGGTGTGCCGGAAGTATCTTCAAATTGTGTTGAATAGGGATACAGAAGTGATTCATTTGAGTAAGCCCCAGCGTGTTGATTGCCATAGATATCGATTCTCAAATCAGTAATTGGAGCCTGCCTCTCTGCGGGAGCGCTTACAAAAGCAGTCCAATAGACTGTTTCGGGATCATCAGACGTCGGGTAATATTCATAAGGAAATCCTGCAAGATGGCCTAAAGCACGCCCCACAGCTTCAGCCTGGTCATTTCGATTTCCAGTGGCATGGAAGAAATCAATCATTGAATAAGGTGAAAAGAAACCGTAGCCATCTAGGAAATAGTAGTTAGGAAGGCGAGAATACTTTTGCGAAACACCCATGTATTTGGAATAATTGTGCTCCCCGTGGTACCCGTGACAGTAAGGGTCCCAGAGGATATTTAATCTCAAAGGGCTTCCAGAAGGCAAAAAATAATATTGGAGATATGAGCTGTTGTGAATGGAAAAATTTTCTGTTGATGGAGGCACAGCCCCGGCAGCCGGTTCAGCTGGAAGATCACACGCAATGGCCTCTCCATGCGTGAAAGAAAAAATCAGGACCAACACAAGAATGAAAAGTTCCAAATTTTTGGAAAAATTCCGGATCTTCATTTTCCCACCTCCCCTAAATATGCCTTTCGGATATGTCTTCGGATGTTTGTCGGAAGTTATATTTCTCAATTCAACTATCAAGAATGGTGTGTTACCTTTAATACGTTCTGGTTAATTGTATAGTTCGGATCAATTTTTCGATTTTAGGTCCCAAATTTCCTTTAGGGTCAACTGTTGTTCCGCTTGCGACGACGCTTACAACCTGAGTTCGCTGGCGTGCATTTAATTCCGTAAAAAGTGAAAGAGCCGAAAGCGAAGCAACTTCATATTTCCATTGTCTTAGTATCATCTGGTCGATTTCCGGTTCCCCAAAATTGGAAAACGGCAAATCTTTGCAGGTGCAGTCTTCACGAAGAATTTCCATGCCGGCTATAGATTTCTTAGTCACTCCAGGCGGGGTTTCTCCAGATATCAAAGCCTTAAATGGGCAAAATCCCATTTGAACGGAGCCTGATTCAAATAGTTCCTGTGAAAAAATTTCGATTTTCATTCGGGCGTGCTGGATTCCAGCTTGGGCAACAAAATCTGATTGAAGATCGTTGAACATCAAAAGATTTTCACGCTTAACCTCTTTTCGGAAAAAAAACATTGCCCCGGCAAAAATCAGGGTGGAAAAAACAAACATCAGTACAATTGCGATTGCCATTCCTTTTCTTTCAAGAATTGAATTCATGGGTAAATCGCCCTTCTTGAGACGATAAACCGCTCTTTCGCTTTAGGAAAGGCGGAGCTTGTGAAAGACAAATCATTTGGAGCACGCCATCTTACTCTCAAAAGGAAATCGTAAAAAAGATACTTTTTCGCTGAAACAGGAGAAATTATCTGGCTGAGGATTTTTGAATGCCTTGTAACTCCTGATCCGATGGAAATAATGTGTGATTCGGCTCCTCCCTGACACGGATTGTGAAAATCGAAAACCGGGTATTTAAATGAAATATTCTCAAGCGGAATTTTTCTGACCTTCATATCAAGACTGAATTGATTACCCTCAATTTCAATTACTCCTTGTCGGGAATTCCAGTTGGTCAAATCGCGAGAATCAAAATAAGAAGGGCTTGCAACATACATCCACCAGTTCATTTCTTCTTTTGCGAGGTTGACAGCCACTCCCTCCATTTTTTGTTGACGCGTTCCACTGGAAAAGTCAGCAAGTATATTGAACATGGGAAGCAATAAAAAAGCTAAAATGGCAAAAGCAACCAGAATTTCAATAAGAGACGAAGCTCTTTTTCCGATTGATGTTTCCTTTTTAGGGCAAAAAACGCAATTAAAAAACATTTTCTGCCACGCCGCCCGCATTTCCACCTATTCTACTCCCATCAACATTTATTTAAATGATAACATTTTCCAGGTTATTGAGAAAATGGAAAGATTATCTCATTATCTAGTTAAATTTTAGCATATTTTTACCAATTATTAACAATGGTAAGAAAATTTACTAAAACTTGTACAAATCATAGTAATTGGAGGTTCGAACAATTCAAAAAGAGCTTTTGGAGACTGTTCAGCAGATCCGATAAAAATTTTTGGTCGCTTCGCTAAGTCTTTCAACGAATGTTCCATGTGCGTATTCTTAATTGGTACAGTGTTGAAGGTAATCAAAGGGCAAAAATGGGCGATATTTCAAAAAATTGCACTAAACTTCTGAAATAGTCTTCAACAGAGATTTTTACTCTAATGAAATACTGGCTACGCACTTTTTGAAAACACTTTCTTTTTATTTTCTAGTGCTGATTTTAGATCATTCTCTCGTTGGGACATTAGTTATAAGCTAATTTTCATCGACCATTCTTAAATTCCGGTTTCGAAATTTGCTTTCACGATTTAAAGATCAGACTAAATTTAGTGCAAATTAATGAGCTATCAACTTGACTGGAATAGCAGCGCCGATTCTTTCATGGACCTTTGTTTCGATATGTTCAGGATCTCTTAACTCAACTTCCATAATAATCTGGCTTCCGGTTCCAGTTCCAAATTGACTTTTAGATACCGTTAAAGAAGCGACATTATCCATGAGGATTTTCCCTGAAACTTCATTTTCAGACAAATCGGGGCCTTGTTCACGGGTTTTATAGTACATCAAACGGCCAGCATAATATCGTAAACCACATCTCATAACAAAGCCGGTGCTGCCACCTGACAATGGGCTACAAACAGCCCAGGAAGCGACCATTTGATCGACAGGATTTTTATACGCTCCAGGCCATAGATTAAATTCATAATTTAAATCAATCGTATTAATCGAGGAAGGGGTACATCGGGAAAAATAGGAAGCCCTTTCCATTTCTCTTCGGGCAAAATCAAGGCCATTTCTTGCTTTTTGTTGAGCCGAAAGGCTCCAACTTGTCTGTTTCACTGTTCCTAAAACGCTGCGATAGACCATATATCCTCCCGTGAGGAACACTGACAGGACCAAAGCTGCGACGACCAATTCAACCATCGTAAATCCAAAATTTTGCTTCATAACGTTAATTTTCATCTAATTTTGCGGAAAGCCAGATTCCCTCAAAAGGACTCAAGAATAATTTGATGTGCCCATTTTCAACGAAATGAACGGACCCAATTGAAAACACTGAGCGAAATCCCTGACCCTCGTTTAATCCAAGCCATTCAACAGGAATGTTCAAACTTTGGGTTTTGGAGGAACGATTTCCAGCTATTATCAAAACCTCGTCTTTATCGAACCTGGTGAATGCCAAAAGGTCATCAACCGCTGCAATTATCCTGAAAGCACCTGTTTGAAGTATACTCAAAGATCTTCTCATGCCACAAAGAGCAGCAACAAACTCCAGTAAATCCCGATTTTCGGCAATTTTCCCCCAAGGCATTGGTGAACGGTTATATGGATCCTTTCCACCGGCGAGCGCTAGTTCTTCACCATAATAAATCGAAGGCACCCCTGGAAAAGCCATTTGAAAAATCAGACCCAACCGGTACAATTGCTCATTCATTTCGACTTTGGAAATGAATCTGGGAATATCATGTGTTGAAAGAGCATTAAATTGCAAATTTCTCAGAGCAAAGGGAACTCTTGCGATAATAGAATTTATCCAGGTTGCGGCTTCTTCGGCAGACAAAGAACCTGGATTTAAATGCAGATCCTTCCCGCTAAGCCATTGGTTGAAAGGGAGAGTAAATCCTTTGTAATTCATAACGGCGTCGAAAGCATCGCCTTGAAGCCATTTTGTCCCTTCAAAAAAACATTCACCAAAGATATAGGCTTCAGGATTTTCCGTTTTTATTTCTTTTCGGAATTCCCGCCATAGGTCAATGTTTCCCCGATCGGTGCCATTGCAACCCAGCATGTTGGGGGCATCCAAGCGCCAACCTGAAGCCGAATATGGGTCCCTAAGCCATGTCTTAGCTATTGCATCGGAACCACGAAAAATTTCATCTCGAAGTTCCTCCGAAGAATAATCAAGCTTTGGCAAGCTCTTATGATCTAGCCAACTTACATATTTTTCAGGATAATCAGTAAATGTGTACCAATCTTGAAATTTGCTCTCGGGGTTCTTGCAAGCATCCTGGAACCAAAAGTGATTCACGCCGGAATGATTGAATACTCCATCGAGGACATATCGCATTCCCAAATTTTCAAGAGCGACATTCAAAGCGCTCAAAGCTTCGTTTCCACCGAGATAATGGTCTACCCGTCGATAATCCACTGTATCATATCGATGATTGGAATAAGCTTCAAAGATCGGAGTCATATAAATCGCGTTTATTCCCAGCATTTCAAGGTGCGGAAGCATTTCCCGCACTCCCCATAAATCTCCTCCGTAGAATTCGTTACCCAAGTTTGGTATTCCAAGGGGGTCATCCCAAGCTTTGATTGTGGGTGGTTTGAAAGCAGGAGAACTGCTTCTTGGAGCTTTTGCGATTTCCGGTCTACCACATCTGAATCTATCAGGAAAAATCTGATAGAAAACGCTTTCAAGCACCCAACCAGGGCCTGAAAACCCTGGGACAAGTTTGAAATCTTCGTCATCCGTAGGGATGTAGGGATGCAATCCAGAGGCATTAAGCCAATACACACGTTCTAAGGTTTGAATTCGGAAGCGGTAAGGAAATGGGCTGCAATTCAGCTTTGTTTCAGCAAACCAGTAGGCAAATTTTCCCCTCCGTTCATTTTTCATTGGTAACAAACGCTCTTCGCCATCAGGGAAGATCCGGAGTTTCACATCGATTATTTCCAGTTGGGGGAGCATTCTTAAAGCGATTGACACACTATCACCAAGCGCATGCGGGCCTGGAGGGGAAATAAAATCGCTTGAACCATCAGAAAAAATTGAGAAAAGTTCTTCTTTTGTCAGCATATTAGCCATCAACTCAAAAATTTGTTATATTATATCATGAGGGAGTGACGATTACTAAGAGTGATTTATTTTTTCATATGAATTTTAAGGTGGTTCATTTGATGAAATTTTTAAAGTCGCCTGAAGTTGTTTCGACATTGATAATCGCGATTTCCATTTTTTTCGCCGGGCCAATTTTTGCTCAAACTGCAAGTCCCACAGTAATTTCCTGTGAGAAAATTTTTGACAACGCGAGCGGATATTCTCCACGAGATCTTTATAAATATGCTTACGACGCTTTCTCGAGAGGAGATAGCGAAGGGGCTAGACTGTTGGCGCTACGAATTTTCATTGATGGTTATCGAAGCACAAATCTGTTGAATTTGCTCGCGGCAATAGAAGTCAAAGCCAATCGACATCTATTTGCTGGGGAATGGTTAAGAAAAGTTTTGTGCATAAATGCCGAAGATGGCACTGCCAAGAAGCTTCTTGCGCGCCTTCCACCGGCACCACGCCCTATTCCAATACAGCCCGGTGGTCTGAACGAGCATTTCAACACAATTTCCAAAAAAGTATCACAGTTGATGAATCGACTTACCACCCCAAAAATCCATTTCGACAGCGTCTTTCAGGAAGTAGCCAGAGGGCAGTTATATAAAGCTTTAGCACTTGCGGAAGAATATGAAAAAAAATATCCCGGAATAGACGGATCGAGCCTTTCGGCTCTATGTGCCTATTTTATCGGGCGAATGAAAGATGCAGTGGAGTTGACTGAAAAAGGACTGGCCCAGGATCGCCATAATCCGATGTTTTTAACGCTTCAAGCCCTCATTTCAGACACAAACGCAGAAACGTCAGCTCCGAGCAGGCCGTGGGCTCTTTACGACATGGATCGCATTGATGATGCGCTTACGGCAGCAACTGAGTGGAACAAAAGCTATCCCAAATCAGCAGAGGGGTTTATCGTCCAAGCCAGAATTGCTATGGATAAAGGTGATTTCCAGGCCGCCTCTGACGAATTGGAGCAAGCTTCACAACGTGACCCGGACAACCCCAAAGTTGAACTTTTGAAAGCCGGCCTTTTTCAGGGGATGAAAAAAATCGCTGAAGCTGGAAATGCTATCGGGCAAGCTTACAGACGGGGTTATAACCTTCCCTCGGTTAATCTGGTATCCGCTCTCTATGCAATTTCCAACAACAAAATCGATGAGGCAAAAGGAATTTTTTCCGAAACAGTGCACTATCGGCCATTCATTGATCGTGATGCTTATCCACTTTATATTCAATTGGCAATGATACTTAACGAAATGAAGGCGGCTGAAGCTGCAATTGAGGAGTGGAAAAAACGGCAACCACTTAACAGCCAGATGTGCTTTCTTACGGCAATATTTCTTCATAAAGCGGGAAACACAGCCACAGCACTTCAATGGGCAGAGAAGGGTGCAGCGCTTTATCCATCAAATGCTGCCGGACAACAGCTTTTGATATCTCTGAAAAATGCAATGGGGAAATCACCATCTGCAAGAATTCCTCAAAATCCTGAGCAGGGTAATTCGCAACCTCAATCAACTAACACAGGAAAGCGACAACCTAATCCCGTTAGCGCTTATATCAAACCTCCTCAGACAGCACAAACTCAGTTGCCAGCAGCAGTTTCAGCGAATGCACAGGCACAAACACATACCCAGACTCAGGTGCAAACTTCGGCACAGACCCAGACCCAGACTCAAACCCAAACACAGGCACAGGCGCAAACTCAAACACAAACTCAAGCCCCAGTGACCCAAGTTTCCAATGCACAGAGCTCATCCACAGACACCTCAACCACCTCTTCAGCCGAAACACTAACTACTGTTACCGGCGAGAAATTCACCATCGAAGTCGGCCAGGGAGTCACACCAGAAGTAGTGGAGACAATGAAACAAATTCTTACCGGAGTGGTTCAGCAATTGGAGAAAACTTTTGGATTTAAACTCGATCCTTTCAACGTTAAGCTTGTTGAAGCATCCGGAATGGGAAGCAAAGTAGCAGTTTATGATTTCGATACTAACCGACTGACACTTTCAGTTTTATTCACTGAGCCTGAAACTTTAAAAGCCTTTTTAAATGCGGAGAGACCAGATATAGATGACAGTGAAAAACCTGCATTCAACCAGGCATTTCCCTATCATATGCTTTCCGCCGAACTTTCGCACCTATTTATCCGACAAAAGGTAAGGAATTTTGGTTCCACCGTCAATGAATATCGCTGGATGCATACAGGAATCGCTGAAATAGTGGGTGGTCAGGAAGCAATCCTCAAGGACATCCTTCAAACTACGCAAAATTTGATTTCAAGCGGAACCACGAAGCTTCAGGGAGTTTCTGAAGTCAACACTTCTCTTTCCCCTTCAAATCATGAGCCAATGAAATCCATTACAGCCCGTGCACAGGCATATTTAATGGTTTCCTTCCTGTTTAAGAAGGTTCCGAGCTTAAATGAAGCTTTGACCAAAGGAATAAAGCTACTTGAAGCTGCGGGAGACGGAAAACCCTTTAAATTTGCACTAAACGAGTCATTTGGAATCTCAGAATCCGAATTTGAAAATGGTTGGAAAGAAGCGGCATATTGGTGTTTAAGACAAGGAATTCCATACGAATGGCAGTAAATTATCTCACCAACCAGATTCGACGGATTTTGGAAAATGTTAGGACTTCAACTCAGCCCACAAGCAGTGAAAAATTGGCTAAACCTTGAGGTGAAAAATTTCACACTTCTTTGTTAGCGATACTCTTCGACATTGTACTTTTACCAATTTATATATTATACCAATCCCAAAAAATATGTGCATCACCGCAAGAACATTGATTTGATCAAAAATGTACTAACTCCTAAAGTTTCACTAGACAACATTTGTGATATATTTCACCTGAAATTTTTAAAATATTTCACATCTTCTCTATGGTCGAGTTTTGGCCTGATTAAACCATTTCTGCTTTTCCCCTGGTAAGGCAAATCAACGAGACATCGTCTCCTGGAGTAGAAAATCCGATTGCCAGGTCAAATTTCTGAAAAAGTTTTTCCACAATTTCTTCAGAGCTGCACTGTTGATGTGCAAAGTCATTAAACCATTCCAAGGCTTCGGGAAACCCAATCTGTGTTTTATCAGTTTTTAAGGATTCAATAAATCCATCTGTATACAATAGCAGCTTATCACCCACTTCGAAATTGATTTTCTCGGGAAAATATTCGCTTTTCAAACGAACACCTAGTGGGAAACCACCCTTCCCTATCATTTTTGTCTCACCAGTTGCAGCCCGAAACAAGAAAGGATAATTGTGGCCGGCATTTATAAACTCAAGTTTATTTTCATCCAAATCCAGGCAAAAAATGAACATCGTCATCATTTTTTTCCGATTAAGACTTCCTAACATCAGTCGGTTAAACTTCCCAAGATGTTCGGAAAGACTTATTTTTCCGGCATCTTCGAGTGAAAAAGCCCCTTTCGCCATTCCCATAACCAGCGCGGCAGAAACTCCATGCCCAGACACATCACCAACGATTCCCAAAAGTTTGCTTTTTCCAAGAAGATAATAATCAAAATAATCGCCACCAATGTCTGTCATTGCACGGCTTTTTCCATAAATTGAATAATCTTTCTGTGAAAGATTTTTCTGGGGGAAAAGACTATCTTGCACAACCTTTGCAATCTGAAGATCTTTCATTCCTCCCAAAACCTGGTTCATCAGTGCTGAAACTTCTCCCAACTCGTCTTGGGCATGAATTGGGAGCTCGAAATCAAAATTACGATGGGAGATTTCATTTATTCCGAACTGGATTTCAGCAATTGGCGTCAGGAACTGTCTAGTCAAAAGTCTTCCTATCACAAAAATGGTCAGGAATACCATCGAACCTACTATGAGAAGATCCAACCACTGAGTTTTTATTCTGTCCCTGAGGAATTTTAGAGGTAATACAGCAACGAGAGTATAATCGGACAATTTTTGCCCTGGAAATGCAACAATTAGCGTTTCACCATCGGGGAAAAAATGGATTTTGGTAATTGCCCGATTTGCAGAAGCAGCTTCTAAAGCAGTTTTTTTAATAACTTCCCTTTCAGAAGGGTGAAAAATTTCATCGATAATGGTTAGTTTATTAGACAGTACCCCTACCCTCAAAGGAAGTTCTAAATTCGCCCGGAATTTGTTAATGTTATTCTTCAAGTATCTATTCTGAATTTTTTTGGGGTTCGTACCCAAGTAAATCAGATGCTCTAAATTTCCTTTGGGGTCTGTTAAAAGGTCTATGCAAAAATAGGTCATCGCCTTTCCAAAACCAACACTAACAAATTTCCCGATATTTAAAGTGGCATCCATGAAATTAAAACTTGACCTTCCACCCATCATACTGGCAAAAACATTCTCAGCCAAAACAGCTTCGGCGCTGCCTTTTTCTGAATTGTTGGCGAGGGGAAACAATCTTCGCTTTAATTCCAAAATAAGTAATCTCAAAACTTTTCTCTGTCTTTTTCCGACAGCAGAAGCTTCCTTCTGGGAATAATATTCCCAAGCGAAGTTTTCATCTCCGGCAAGGACAAGAATAGGCTCAAGTATTTCTTCACTTTGAAGCTTTTGCAGTTTTTTCAGCCTATTTTCAAGATTGTGAATTGTTTTTGATTCATTAATCATTCGGTCAATATAACTCTGAAGGAATCCAAGCTGTTCTACCGACCGCTGATCGAGCTGGTTCAATTTTCTGGCAACATCTTGTTCCAAATTGGCAAGGAGTATATTTTCACGATCCTTCAAAGAATAATATCCTCCAATCAAAAGTACCAAGGTTGGAATTCCCACCGCGAAAAGAAAAAGAAGATTCAATTTGACGGGGATTCGGAGGGAAAATCCAGTGTTGATAGTGGAAATGTAACGCAACACGAACAAAAGCCATGCAATCAAAAAAAGTTTAAGAAATACTTTGGAAAAAGATGAAAACTGGCTTTTAATCCGAGAAAAAGCGATTAAGTATCCGGAACTTTCACGAACAAGAAGAGTGCCAATTCCCAAATTTGTTCTGAAATTACTTTCAAATCCGGCTAAAGCCGACAAAATACTCATTTGAGCTTCCCTCTGATCAATAGCAAAAGGCGGATTCAGCTTATTATTCTCAGTTGGAAGAAAGAGCGAAAATTTGAAATCTCCCGAAGCCCCGAATTTTTTATTGAAACAGTCTATAACGGTGAGAACAGCCCGATTTTTCCGAAAATGACCGAGGTGAAGAAGGGCTATTATACCCTTAATACGTCTTTTTTCAGGGCTTCGATCAGCTTTCCAATATATTCCGGATTCCCATTTTCGATCAGAAAGAACCTTTATCTCCCCTTCAAACTGCGTAGCTTCAATTCCGTTATCGGAATTGAAAACAGTCCTGAGAATTCCCGTTTGGAGTGTTGTAAGACTTTCCGAATCAAGTCTTTCCCGGAAAATTTCAAATGTCTTTTCCATTATTCGTCGAGGTTTTCGCTTTGCAGATAAAGCTTCAATCAGGAAATTATCGGAATCAAAGAAATATAGATCGAAATAGTTCGGGAATTCCCGAGAAAGACAATTTAAAATTGAACGAGCAGATTCGTCGTTCTTAGAGGAATTTATTTTCTCAATAGCTCTTTCAAGGGCTTTTTTAACTTGGTAATTATCATCATCAAACGATTTAAGACGAAAAAGAAACTCATCGTGCTTTTTTTGTATTTCCCTTTCAGTTTTGTTCTTTTCAAGCTCCTCAACGAGAGTTGCAGTAGTGAAAATAACAGAAACCGGGAAAATTCCAAAAACCACGAAAAGCAAAAAATATCGGAAAAACAAACCTGTCTTTTCTGATTGGATCACAAATAAAATTTATTCTATACTAACTCCATAACTAAATACAGTGATTTTCGAATAAGAAGTCAAAGGGAGCAGATAGAATAACTTCGAGCAAAGCTGATCAAAGTTTCAAATTTTGGAATCAATATACTTTTCCTTTGATGAGCGGCTCAAAGAAGAAGCTATCGCCTGTTTTAGGGTTTTATCAAGGGTTTCAAGATGAAACGGTTTTTGAAGAAAACCGGACAGATTTTTTCCAAAAAACTTTTGGGTGGCCTCTCGTTCACAATGGCCACTTGAGAGGATAATAGGAATGTCAGAATCAAGTTTTCGAATTTCCCTAAAAGTCTCTTCTCCATCCATTTTTGGCATGGTCAAATCAAGTATTATACAAGAAACCTCAGGAAGTTTGTTTCGAAGCAATTCCACTGCATGATCACCATCAGACGCAGGCAAAACCTGATAACCCAGATACTCCAACATTCTTTGCGTAGTAAGTCTAATGAATTCTTCATCCTCAACCAAAAGCACCAAACGTTGACAATCAAGGGAAGATACTCTTTTTCTTTCAGGAATTTCGACCAATTTTTGGGATCTCTTTTGTGGGGTTACATTTTGAACCATTGCCAATTGTTGCGATTCATCTAAACTAACAACTCGAGCTTCAAAAAAACAATCCTTATCATTTAACCGGATTGAATATTCGTAAATTTGCGAAAATCCACCCTCAAAAACTTTATTCAAGCTTTCTTTATGGATTCTGGCGATCTCCGGAGGAAAAAGATCCTCCACTTTTTTCCCGATAATCTCATTCGCAGGAACAATCAATTCTTCAGGATTTTTTGTAAAAACCGCCCGAAAAATTCCCTCTCTGTCAAAGAAAAACATAATACCAGGATTAGCTTCTAACAGAAGATTACCTCCCACAAAAAACACTCTTTTCTTTTCGCATCACTCTATTATGCTTTATTGTTTTCTTTAATTTTACTATATTTTTTAAAGAAGTCAAACTGAATAATGTCAAAATCAGCAATTTCCGGTGAATAGTTCAATCACCTGCCATTGACACCCGTTTTCTCCAATGAAAAAAAATAAGAATTTTTGGAAATAGCTTCGCTCTCCAGCAGCGAAAAAGAGTAAAAATACTTGACTTATAAACCTGCACCAACACAAGTGCAGAAAATTTGGAAAAAATATTTTTTCGCGATTTTTTTTTGAATTGTTTGATTACTTGCCAATGTCAATATGAATTTACTCTTTGTTGCTGCCTCTCCAGCCGCACTATTGACCAAAATCTCAATACACCAATCCCGAATAAAAAAAAATATTAGACGCAAAAGTGCCAAAATGCTCATTTACTGATATACTTAATGACCGATTAATGTATTCTTTGGAATATTTCATTCCATATCGAAAGAGGAGAAATAATGACTTTACAAAGAATTTTTTCGAAAAATTGTCAATCTTTAAGGTTTTTCCCTTTGTTTTTAATGTTTTTGTTTTTTCCGCTCTTTTTGAATGCAAAAGAAGCACTTAAAGTAGTAGCAAGGCTTTCCAATCCTATATTGTCCGAAACGTTGATCGGGGCAATGGCCTATCTCGAGGATACTCAAATTAGACCGCGGTCTGGAAAAAACGATCTTTTTACTGATAGCTCAGAAGAAGGTGATGGCTGTCGTTCAAAAATTTATCTTAACATCTTCCACAGAGAAATTCTTGAGCTTCCGGTTATCGGAATACACATGAAAAACAGGACTGGAGAGTGGGCAAGCCAGGTGAATTTCCTTCCCAAAAAGACCGGAAGTGATGGAAGAACTTTGATAAGCGTACAAGATACCAACATGTTTATTACCGCGTTTGTAGGTTTTCCTCTGTTTTTGTTTCAGGAAACAAAAGATTCGATTGGCTCAGGTTTTATCCAAAGGATGCTTTCGCTTTGTTATAAAAATATAGAGGAGTGCAAAAGAGGGGATGCCTTCAATTTTTGGCCCTCAATGGAAGGTGCGATGTCTCATTTCCAACGCACAGGCCCGATGAATATTCCGGTTTTCCTGATAAAAAAACTTGCGGAAGCTTTTGTTAATCCAAAGTTTGATGGTTTTTTCAAAAAACTTTGCAAAGGGATGAAAATTCCTCCCAAAGATTGGATTTATGCATGCCTTAGTCCCAAAAATCCAACAGGTGCTGATGCGTTTTTCAATATTCCCGATGACGCAGACGATACCTCGACTGCCGTAGCTTTCCAAAAATTAATGTCTGAAAGATTTCCGAGAAGCGGATTTAATGTTGACTATGAAGCATTGAAGCTAATCCAGGGGTACCGGGATTTAAATCGAACCAGAGAAGATGGGAGAGACACTTGGAAAGGTCAAAACTCAGGTGCTTTCCTTACCTGGATGCGAGATGAAAACAGACCCACTTTTGAAAATCCGGAGATTGGAATCATCCCTTTGGGTGTAAACAACGTAGATCTGGTTGTGAATGCCAATGTGGCATTCTCTCTGGCTTTGAACAATATGAAGATTTTACCCGGGTATAAAGAAGCCATTGATCTATTGGGCAACGGAATAGAGAAACACACCTGGCCGCAAGCTGGTTTATATTATCCACAAAACATGATTTTCCCTTATACCGTCAGTCGTGCTTTCCGGGATGGCGGAGCAACAGAACTCAGAGAATCAATGAAGAAACTACTCATTCAAGTATTAGATGAACAGGATTCAGTGTCTAAAACTCAGCCGAAACTTAATGGTGTCTTCCCAGGAGGAGAAGACGAATCTTACCATCTATCTACCGCCCTGGGCCTGGTCACACTTCTGAACATCGGCCAAGGTATTGCTGAAGAATGCAACTGCCTGCCAAGATATTCCAAAGCTGTTGATGGTGCGGTTAATTTCCTTTTAAATGAAGCAAAATGCCAAAAGTTGGAATACCAAACCACAAAAGAAATTTTTGGCGACAAGATACAAGCCAGGAAGTGGGAAACCGGGCTTTTCTTTGCCGCTTCATTCTGGGACCTCGGACATTGGCGGTCACAAGCATTCACTGAAAGCGTGGTCATTGAAAGCCTCGCAAAGTATATGATGGGCTATGAGCTTCCTGAGAAGGCCAATTCGCATAGCAGACTTGTTCTGGTTCCCGATCAGAAATCAAATTGTGGAATCACTTTGCAAATGGTCAATTCAGAAAAATAGTCCACAGCGGGAGCCCGAATCTAACGCCTCGTGAGCAGATTCCGCCTAATTTGAGCTCATGTCCATATAAGCCAGATTCTGCTCAACGAGACTGTCGGAAAAGCTCCGTATGCTGAATTTGGTACAAAGTCGTGTTGGTTTGACGCGCGAAAACGGAGCCAAAAAACAAGTTGGTACATAAAATCATTCAATTTTAGGGGTTTTCCGACAGTCTGAACGGTCCTGTTAGAAGCTGTCGGGAAATCTCGGTTTCATCAGTAATCGAATAAAGGAGCTAAAAAAATGTTGAACGACGGTGATAAAGGAGTAATTATTCAGAGGGATAAAAAAACTTATGCGGTGGCTCCGCATATTCCCTGTGGTGTAATTTCTCCGGATAACTTAAAGAGAATTGCCGCTGTGGCAGAAAAATACCAGGCTGCTGCTTTGAAGATTACCAGCGCTTCCAGAATAGCAATTGTAGGAATCAACGAGGAAGATGTAGACAAAATCTGGGCAGAATTAGGAATGGAAAAGGGTGCAGCAGTTGGACTTTGTGTCAGAAGCATAAAATCCTGCCCCGGAACAACCTTCTGCAAACGTGGAATTCAGGATAGTTTGTCCCTCGGTCTTAAACTGGATTCCAAATACCATGGATTGAAGCTTCCCTCCAAATTCAAAATTGGAGTATCGGGATGTCCCAATCAATGTGCGGAAACATGCATCAAAGACCTTGGTTTCGTTGGATTACCCAAGGGATGGCAAGTTCTGGTTGGAGGAAACGGTGGAGCGCTTCCCAGGCTTTCCAAGGAACTTACCAAGAATGTTCCCACTGAACAAGTGTTTGAGATTGCAGAAAAAGTAATCAATTTCTACAAAACCAATGGTCGAGCGCATCAAAGGCTCGGAGCGCTGATTGAAAAATCTGGGTTAGAGGAATTTAAAAAAGTGATATTGGGATAAGCAGGGTATTACCGGGCTACTCTCTACAAACACAACGCTCGGCCCCATAAAACGGGGCCGAGCGCTATGTTTTAGTGAAGGGATTTATTCCGATAGTGAAGGGTTATATTCCGACTATTTCCTTTGTAAACTCTTGTCTATTACCCTCACATCCAAAGTAGTCGGAACAACGACCAGTCCAAATTTCAAGGTTCGGATATTATGACTCGAAGCGGCGTCAGCAGCCAAAGGATTACTGAATCCGCGAGCAGTATCTTCAACTTGTGCTGAAATAGTATACACTCCGGCGTCTCTGAAGATCATGCGATAAGTGTTCACGTTAGTGGGTGGCACGTTAATATCAGTCGCTCCGGTTTTGTAATGCATACTTCCGGAATCAGGACCAGTGATCCTGAATTTGGGTGGAGTTGCAGGCCTGTTTTGTTGAGTGGAGTCAGTGGTGTTCGTTGCAACACCGATGTTGTCAGAATAATGAAGAGTAAAGAATACTTCCACGCCATCTTCCAGTTCAAATGGATGCTTGCCGGCCCCAGCATCGAGAGCGGAAAAATCAGTTAGCGGAGGAATCGGCATCCCGGCGAAATTCCCTGAAATTGCAGTAAAGCAGGTGGAAGGGAAAAGTCCATTTGCTGCAGGAACCCAATCTTGAGTGTCCTTTAGCAAGTTATAATCAGGTGCTTGCAGGGCAAGGTTTCCTCCTCCAGGAATGCTGGCCAAACTGGAAGGATTATTTACATCAAACGGAATGTACTCACTCTTTTCCGACTTCCCATCGTAAATTTCCAGCCATAAGGAGGGTTTTTTATTGTCTCTAACGTCAATTCTACCGACATAAACCGGAGCTGAAATAGGAATTCCGCTGGCATCACGAACATCAAAGATCATTCCGTAGCCTTCATGATTTCCAAGAAGGGTTCCGGCGGAGTCATAGCCATTTGAGCTGTTTGCAAAATTAATCGGAATACGATCACAGCTATTTACATCGTTACTCGATAGAGGATTATCGGAAAAATCGGCCATTGAAGCAACACCAAATGTATATTTTACATCACTGTAGAGTGAACCGGGGGGGACCGAAAGCCTAGTACGCTTAATTGAACACCAGGAATCATTGGAATCATCCGGTAGGTCGCTTAATCCGGGGCAGGAATACATTAGCATCTGTCGCATTTGTCTTGGAGTGTAGGAACCATAAGAATTCCCTGCAGCAATTTGCCCTTTGATAAAAGGAGCGGTTGTAGTTCCATGAATGAGCGCTGCCAAAGATGCAACCGGCATCAATTCTTTGTTACTTTTTCGTTCATAGCGCAATGTAGCCATTGTCAGATTAGGAGAGTGCGCAGACACTCCAGGAACATCGCATGGAGTGATTAAATTGCCAAAAGGATTATTATCGCGCACCACCATTTCAATCGTAGAGGGGTTACTAAGAGAAGAATCGGTTATTTTTTCTCCTGTCAACCCTCTCAAAAGTGCTGCTTGATTGAAGTTTGGCAAATTTCCGCCATTTACAGAAACAACCTGGGGAGGAGTTTTATCATGCACCAAAACGTCAACCGACCCGGTATACACAATTCTGAGATCTACAGGCGCAGCTCCCTGTGGATTTCCGTCTGAATCGTAAGTATTGACAATATATTCGCAATCGCGATAAGCAGTACATTGGATGGTTCCAAAAACTGGTTCAGTAGGGATTCCGAGTGAAAATTGGACACTGGTGCTATTTACATCAGCGGTGCTCCAGCTTGGAAGGTTGGCAGGATATGGGTGGTTTCCGGGCAGGTTAAGATTAAGTGACCAGGTATAGTTTGCCGGCCCGAGCCAGGTTGGCCCTGAAACTTTATTGCTGTCAGTAATCGTTGGTAAAGTGAACAACTTCGTTTCGTCTTTCAACTTCCACACATATTGTACTTTTTCATCAAGAACGTGATATTTTTTAACACCTGCTACAAGCGGGTCGTGGAAAGGTCCTGCGGTATCAGTAGCCATTTTTTGGACGATATCGGTAAGATTGGCTCCCGGATTTGGATTGGTCTGAAGATTAACTTTCAGAATTTGACAAACTGCATCCGAAGGGATTGGAACCATTCCGGTAAAGTCCGGGTTTGAGGGGGTTACCGCCCCAGGGGTTGGAGCGGGAAGTGCGGCAAGATATAGGCCAGTTCCCGGGGTAAGACAAGATGGCTTGTCTGCAATAGTTGAACCGAAAGGCAGAGCATTATAGTTGTACCACCTGAATTTTGCCTGGCACAAAATCTGATAAACACCAGCTTTGAAGTAATTTGTAATATTTGGAGTTGTTGTAAATTCCGGAGTACCAAGAGTTGAACCGGAGTTCTTCACGAGTTTTGCAGGAGTTTGAACATTTCCGTAGGCATCCTGGAGTTGATAAATTTGCCATTGGTACAAAACGAAATCGGATCTTTCACGATTGGGATCTGCTCCGGATTTTGCCACCGTGGAAACAAAGCCTCCTAAGAAGCCATTTCCATTAGTATCAATAATATTGGTTGGGTTTGAAGGGTCGTAATATCTTTTGTTCCAGTCATCACGTTCCCACAGTGGGTTATTTTCAACCGTATATTGATAAAGGCCTTGGGGAGTTTGATCAGTTACCCAGGCGTTGTTGACCAGAGGTCCGATAATGTCAAGGTTCCCTTTTGAGCCAGCAAGACCGTAAACTTTAGGAGGAGCAGCAACGTTGACTACACCAACCTGGGTTCTGGTCGGCAACGCTACAGAAGGGTTTGGATCCTTCTTTGGTAGTGAATCAAGCCAGTGCCAATCAACACTGGATGAATAGGCGGAATAATTCGAAGAAGTAATGTTGGTATAATTTTTACCATCTGAAAGAGTAATGGGAACCCAGAAATATTGTTCCCATGTATCGTATCCAAGATTTACGCCACCGACGAGGGATTCAGAAGTTGCACCTAATCCTAGTCTGTAAACGCTTTTTGTTATGCTCTGATTGAATCTTACCCGACCTGTTGCCCTGTTAATATCAGTCGAAACTGAAGTCCACTGAACATTAAAAGCATTTGCCGGACTAAAACCTGTAGCATCAGCCGGAAATTTTGCTGTTTTTCCGTAAAACAGATTTCCGAAACCATCCGCTTTAATGTCATTGATATCAGACCCCAGGTTAATTCCACGGAAGTAAGAGGTGGAACCTTCTGTCCCATCGGTTTTTTCTTCCCGAGTGAACTGATACACCATTCCATTTGCCGAATTGTAGGAATACACAATTCCGCCCTTAAGATTCCATTGGTCAGAAACAGTAACGGCAGTCACATTGAACCCTGGCGGAACAGTTGCACCCTGAGCTCGCAACCAACCTATGATCGTTGAAGCTCCTAAAGAGTAAACATAATCTGCGGAAGAGTTCATTAATGAACAACCCACCCATTGAGTAGAGACATCGTTCATTACAGAAGCTGGAATGACGGGACCGGAATAGGGACTATTATCTCGAGTTATCTTTCCATCAGTGGTTGAGGATTGTGTTCGCGTATAACAATAAACTCGGCCAAGCGAGGAAATTGACAGAGAAACATATTGCGGATCTGAGTTAATCGTCATTTCGGTTTGGTCCGTTCCGCAGGGGTCGATACAGGAACCTAACATGTATCTGTTGACATGTTTTTCGTAGGATTTTGCCCGCTGTCCATTGTTTTGGGGAGTGTTTCCGGCAATTCCGGAAAACCATTCCAGGAGGTTGTAGTTATGGGCTTTCCCTTCAACATTATCACAATAGGTCTTTCCGGGGCGACCGGATCTATCATTGTCAGCAGATTGATACCATTGTCCGTTCGGAACCAGACCATACCCAGCGGCGTCAGGAGTTACAAAAATGACCGGAAAAGCTGGGTTTGTCGGCCCAGCCCATGAGGTTCCGTAACTTCCGGAGGTTGTGTACATCGGCCAACCGAATTCACCCCAGTGATCGCGGTGGTCGTAATGGTGACCGGACAGAACAGTAGCTCCAGGCGTTTTCATTTTAACACTGATATTCCCTGAGAGAAGGCTAAATCCTGAATCTACGGTCTCGGTAAAAGTAAAAACGTGTCGGTCCAGGTTAACCGAAATTCCATAGGACGAACCCGGGTTAAAAATGGGATTACTAGCATCAACAATGACCCCGCCTTCTCCTGAGGGATTGTTTATGCGATAAACACCTCTTTTCGCCCCATCACCGACGAGAACATACACTTCACCGTTTCGTTCGTATTTGGGATCAAGAGCAAAAGAAATACAGCTCAAGACCGAAAAGAACGTCACCAGAAGCCAGCACAATCGCCAGGTTCGCTTAACCATAATCAACCCTCCTTTACAACCCAAAAAGCGGATGATACCAATTCCGAAAAGCTCACGAAAATCAATTGAAACAGCTCATAGGAAAGATTTCAAAGTTGAGAAACAAGCTCCACGATTTTTTTCGTAAATTCTTCATTCACATTGTTATTCTTTAAGATCCGTGACAGTGCAAGTGGAGTCAAATTTTCTCCGCCAGCTAACAGAAGCCTGCCATGATAATTGCTTACCAAACTACGAACAACCGGAATGTTCACAAGAGATTTTTCGAAAGTTCCCCTAAACCGGCTTTCAATTCCCTTTAATAATCGCTCCTTATGCCCTGGAGGCCCATTTAATAAGTCAGGAGCCACCGAATATTCTGAATCCATGAGTGCCTTGTACAGATTAACGCAATCCGGGTCTAGTCCTTCGACGGGAGGAGGGGCTTTTTCCATTGAATTGGCTGTCAAGATAAAGGACTTGTCGATAATTACAACTCCACCTTTTTCAGCAGAGATTTCTTGCAGAACCTTGTCAACTTCTGAAAAAATTTCACCCAACATTGTCCGGCTTTTTTCCCTGGAAAAATAAATGACATCCAAAGCTGCTTCCCCAATATTCAAGATTTGCTCGTCAATCCCGGCCAATTGTCCATTTAGTTCCGACTTCTTCTTGGCGAGGCTTTCCTGAATCTGGGAAGGGTTTTTTCCTTCTTTCAGCATTGAATTTACTGTAGTCTTGGAGGAAACTTCAAAATTAGAAATTTCTCTGATTATACGGTTTTTTTCTCTTCTCAAAGTTTCGATCTTAGGGGCGTTTTCACTACTCTTCTGCTTGACAAGCTTTTGAAGTCCCGTAACCTGTTTTGAATCTCCGAGGTTTACATTTGGGAGGAAAAAACGTCCTATTGAAAAATCAAATCGTGCCATTTTGGGGTGAAATCCAGCAAGGATCGAGTAATCGGCAACAGCAAAATTTCCACCGAAACTACAAAAAGCACTCGAAAATACCAAAACAACAACAAGCATGCATCGCAAAATTTTTACAGAAACAAATCTTTGAAAGACCTGATCCACCAAAATGTTTCCCCGCTTCGCTCTTAGAGTATTAAAACCCATTGAAAAATTTTTCATTTTCTGTATTACTCCTGTTCTTTAGGGATTTTGAAAAGTCATTTTTTTTATTGCTTCATTCCGCAAATCTGAAACTCCTGAAATAAAAGGAGAACTGAATTTTTCAGGAAATTCCGCTTCCAGATAATATCTGAAATTTTTTAACCAGTTTTTTAAAAAATCGATATCTCCCTTTCCTGACCATAAGGAGTAATGGTAGTTCGTAAAAAGTACAGCCCGATCGGTGATTCTGGAGCCACCTGATTGTGAAAAACAGCTTAAATCAAAAATTGGGATTCCTCCAGACAATTGTGAAACGGTTCTTGCAGCATTCTTCACATCGTCAGAGATCAGTTTTACCAATTTGACAAAACTTTCGTCGCTGGTTGCAGCGCCACTTAAGTAGTTTTCCCCGGTGGAAGCCGTCACAATAGCTTTTTTCAGATAATTTATTTTCGCCTGAATTTCACCTTTTTTTTGCCAGAATTCATCCAAAGAAGCTTTTGTAGTAATTTTGGATTTGGTTGATGTCTTCTTAAATTTTTCTTCCTCAATTTGCAACTGCTTTTCAAGTTCAGAAATTTTGTTTTTGTAATCTCGCACTGCGACATCTCTATCAGAAACCCATTGCGATGAGGAATTTAAAAAACGTCTCGTATGCATATCATAGTTTTTTATCAATGGATGATTTGAAATAAGAAGCCTGGAATCAACATAACCAGCCTGTGGCGAATTTTCCGAAGGGAAAGAAATTCCCGGGCTAAAAATTAAGAAAAACAGTAAAACAGCAAAACCAGGGAGAAATTTAAAACGTTTCCACCTTTGTCCATTCCTGAATCTTAGCATCCATATCCTCCGTAAAAATTGTTTCCGCAGGGGCTCCATTTTTATACCTCTGCAAATGAATTCTGGTTTGGATGACCACTTTCGGAGTCCCATCGGTGTTTCTAAGTTTTTTCATAAACCCGATTTTTCTGACATCCTGGATTAGTTCCTGGTCAAAAATTCCCTCTGTGCTGGGTTCCCAATCTCCACCTGCGGCAATAGTCCCTGAGTTGGGAAGAAAATTCAAAACAGTGGACGGCTTAATACCAGGGACAGAGGAAAAAGTGTTTACATCACCAGTACGAATATACCGAATCTTATTTGCTGTTGCCCAAATTGAAACTCCCATCCATTTTCCGGGAGTGCGAACATTGTTGTTTATTACAGTGGCCTGACAAAACGGTTTGGAAATAGTAAGAAAAGCCAGAGGAATCCAGGTGTTGCTATCAAGGTATTTCAGCGTGAATGAGGCAGTTTCATTAGTCGAAAAAGCATCATTGTTAAGATAAATTGCCGTTGAAGCTGTGGGGAAAACCACTGTGCTCGTACCGAGTTCCAGGGGATTGTTTGCTTTTTCCAGGTCATCTCTGAGTTGGGCAAGAAACATTTGAGCCTTTTTTTGAGCGGTCACTTTCCAGGTACCAATGATAAAGCTTTCAGAACCCGATCGATAAATAGCCAAAACTCCAAGCATAAGCAAGGATAATACAGCTGCCCCAAAAATTATCTCCATTAAGGTAAACCCGATTGTGGGTTTATAAGTTCCTCGCTTGGAAACTGGACTTCTCAAAAATGAAATATAAAGCGTAGTATTCATTTTTCTTCCTTTAGTTGGTCCTGCGACGTGCCGCATAGAGTGTCTTTTTGATTTCATGCCTCAATCCATCTTTTTCAACAATCGTTGTAATCAAAATTGTGTCAGAATCATAATTTTTCTTACTCAGCATTTGGTAATATGTGGTAAAAGATGCATTACGAGTAACTTGATCAGGAAAATTAGGATCTGGAATCGTCCCTCTTAAAAAACTGGAGGCGATGGACGAGTCAATTTCAAAAAAGGTATTCAAAGCATCTGTATTTCGCGAAGAAACAGGTGCAAATATTCCCTTTTCATAAGCGTAATAAAAATCAGAAGGAAGCTCTTTGTATTTCAAAACGGCAATGTTTGAAATTCCCTCGGCAAGGAGTTCCACTTGGGCACGAAGCATGAATTTTGGATTTACTGGCTGGAAATTGGAAATATTATTCAGATAAGCTAATGCAAAGAGTAAAAGACCAACTGAAAATCCGAGAACGACAACAATTGCCTGACCTCTCTTTTTCATAAATCATCCTTCAATCTGGCAAGAAAAGTTTCCATTTGCAGCTTTCTGGAAGGACCATCTGGTTCAATCCAGGCGATTTCGCCGATAACTCTTTTTACTTTGTATTTGTGATCAGGGTTGGAATTATCAAGATTCAATCTGGTAGGCGGATCGAAAATCCATGTAGAACTGTCATTTTTTAGAAAAGTCGGGTTACTGACATTAATGGGGCGGTAGTAGAAAGAAACCGGAATTTCAGCCACGTTAATAGATAAATTAAAAGTATAACCACCCGAAGCGACAGCGCCTAACGGAAGATCAGACGCACCAGTATTTATCGGTGCTACAAGGAGGCCAGTCGGTATGCGATCGTAATCAGCAGTCAAAACCTGGGAAAGAGTGCTTTCCAAAAGTTGAATGGCTGCTAGATTTCGGTAATCTTTTGAGGAATGGCGGTAACCATACCCTAGCATGGAGGCAATGGGGATCATCGTTCCAGTCATAATTAAGACTGCAATAATTATTTCCAGATATGATAAACCCAAAATGCCAATCAAAATTTTTTCTTTTTTTTCCATCAATTATTCCTTAAGCAATTAACGCTCCAACTTGAAGATTAACGTTGTCAAATATTTCCTCAGAGCTAATAATTCATTTTGTAAAAAAAAAATACCACTTTCACAATTTCTAATTAATTGCTGTAAAAAAATCATTCCACTACCAACTTTTTTTACTGAAGAGGTTCCATACTCAAATTACCAGTTCCAACATCGTAGTACATTCCGGCAATTTTCAGTTCCCCACTTTTAAATTTTTCCTGAATTACCTGACTGTACCCCAACATTTGAGAAATTTGATATTTAATGTTTTTCTTGATAGCAGAAGTTAATTTTTCTCCTTCGGACATTGTCGAATCTTTGATGATTTCCTTGATCCCTGGTTCTATCTTGTTCATCAGATAAGTGATATTTCCTTCGCGTAATTTGCATAAAGCAGAATTCACTGCTCCACATTTCGCGTGACCCAATATGACAATTAATCGGGTTCCAAGATGTTGAACAGCATATTCAACGCTTCCAATCGTATAGGGATCCATAATATTTCCGGCAACTCTAATAACAAAAATTTCGCCAATGTTAGAATCAAAAAGAATTTCCGGAGGAACTCTTGAATCACTACAGGTTACAATTACTGCATTTGGGTGCTGAATTTGGGCTGTATTAGCAATGGCTTTTTTAAAATCCTTGATTGCAGGTTCACAGGCCAAAAATCTTTTATGACCCTCCAACAATCGCTCAAGGGCCTCTTCAGGGGAAAATTTGGCCAGCTCTGCATGGGGTTCTCCGGCAAAAATTTTAGAAGGAAGGGAATTGGTGCAAATTCCCAAGGAAAAAATAATGAAAAAAGTAAAAATTAAATTCCTATATTTTTTTGACAACATTTTTACCTCCTGGCATTTAACTCTTTACATTTACCAGTTTCAAAATAAAAAACCAAGTTTTTGTTATTTCCATTTGAAACTTTTTCTATTTCATACGTAATATATTTAGTATATAATTTCTGAAAAGGGGTTCTTGAAATATGACAGTCAAAATAAATAAAGGAATAATAATATTTTGGGTTTTGTTACCCTTCATTTTTTTAACATTTCAAAACTTCTCAGCATCCGGGCAAGAAAATCCAGGAAAAACCCTTCAAGATCACGACCCCGGAAAAAATCCAAACCCTTCCCCAACTTCAGCCCCTGAAGGCCAAAAATCCGGAACCGTGATTTATACCGCTGAAGAAGGCGACACAGTCTGGAAAATCGCGGGAAAAACTTTAGGAGATCCTTCCCGATGGACCGAAATCGTCCAACTGAACATAAATCGTTATCCTTCCCTTAAAACAAATCCTGATTTGGTCTATCCCGGCTGGCAACTTATAGTGCCAGATAACCCAATAATAGCTGCAAAAGCAGGTTCTCAAAGTACCGACACCGGAGTTTCAGCTTCTGTTGGTCAAGCAGGAGGACCACCACCTGATCCGACTGCCCCAACCGAAGTTGGAGGAATAACCACCCGAACTCCCGAATTCAAAGCATGGCTTGCCGAAGCAGTTCAGGCAGCCCAGGGTTGGAGTTTTCCTGAAATGAACAACAAATTCGGACAACCCATTACTAGAGAAGATTATATCAAAGCAATAATCGAAATTGAGTCTAATGGAGTACATAAAAAAGCCAATGGGTCAATAACAACAAGCTCTTGTGGGGCCAAAGGGTTTATGCAACTAATGCCGGCAACAGCCAAAGGTGTTGGACTAGACCCAAACGATGGAAGAGAAAATGTAATCGCTGGAGCAAAATACCTTAAGGAATGTTTTAACGGGCCAGCCACCAGAGGAACAGGGGGGGCAGAAAAATTAATCAAAGCAGCCTGCGGTTACAATCGCGGCCCCTATTCGCATGAGTTGGCATCCGAGAATTGGGACGACTATGTATCAAACTGTAAAGTGACTGAAAATGTGGGTTACGGAGTAAAATTGAAAATGTGTCTGGGAATGGATCTAACTTCAGCAGAAAAATCCTGGTGGGGAAGTCACATGAGTGGATCTGCAGATTCAGCTGCAAATAGCTTCTACAGCAAAACAAAGGGTTTAGTTGCTTGAACTCGGGAAGAGAAATTCAATTATGCCAACTCTTCCCGATTTTCACTTACAAGATTTATTCAAAAAATTTGCATTTTGGTATTCTCAAAAAAGAATTCCATTTTTTCGGAGAATTTGAATGAAAAAAAGTCAGTTATTTTTTGCTATTCTTTACCTAATTGTTTTTCCGCTTTCCATGAATTTTGCAGCGTTTGGACAAGTTGAGTCAATCATTTCCTCAATATCCCTTGAGCTTCCGAACGGAAACAAGGTAATTCTAAAAAGAAGCCCAATGCCTAATTCAATCCTTACCCAAGATACTCTTTTTTTGATTCCCTCAGATGGAAAACCAGAAAAAGCAATTTTTGTTTCCAGAGGAGAAGTAATTTCAAACCTAAAGACAATGGATCTCAAGAAAAATGGGGAACCTCAAATCCTCGTAACAACCCTCTCATACGGCTCGGGAGGTTACGGAGATGTTGTCCTACTCGAAAAAAAATTTGGTGAATACAACGAAATTTGGTCAGATACATTTGTTAATCCCACAGTAAATTTGGTAAAAGATATTTCCGGAATAACCAAACTCTCAATTCTTCATTTTACAAAAATCAGTGACGGAGCAGAAGAAATTCCCGTCATCTCTATTTTTAAACCTAGCGCAAACTCCACTCTGGAACTCGAGGCAAATATCAACCCGGAGAATGTTCCACAACCAAAAGTCAGTGCCACCGCCCCAGCTTCTGCCCCCGCCTCCCCTACTGCCTCCGCCACCGGCCATTCGGCTGCTACCTCTACGGCTTCCAATACTGCTCCTGCTGTTATTTCGGCTTCTGCACCAATCTCCCTTGCTTCAAAAACCAAAACTGAGCCCACTCCCATCCAGGCGAAATCCCTTTCCTCGAAAAATATTAAAAGTTTTTTCCCAGCTTTATTAAAAAGTGGATTATTGCTCCAGAAAGTTGAACAATCGGAAAGACCGTTGGTTTTTTTAGACAAACAAGGCTGGGAAGCCATCTACGCGCTTGATGAGAAAAAAGAGGAAAGCAAGGTCAGTGTTGTAGTTCTTGAAATGCCTGATGAAAAAGCTGCAAGCGATACTTTCAACCTTATGTCAAATTTAGACAATATCAACGAAAAGAAAATTAAGTCCCTTCCACCGTTTGTCAGGGCATTTTCTTTTAAGCAGGGAGTCCAGGATTCCCCTGCAGCTTCTGCAGATGCTAAACCTATTGCTTCTACCAAAGTTGTTGCTCTCTTCCCATCGGTGATAATGTTCCTTACAGCTTACAGAGACGATGTTTCAGAAACTGACATCATTCAAATTCTGGAAGAATTTGGAAAAAATCTAAATAATTGATGTAGCAAATTTTTTGATTCAAAAAGCAAAAAAAAATTAGTTAGAAAGGTTTTGCATATTTAACAAGATTACTACGAAATAATTTAATGAAGAAAAATGTGTTTAAATGCCATTTTCAACTATTATATTGAGATTTTAAAAAAAAAGTTTAATTTTTGGTTGATTCTGGACGAAAATTGGGAATAAAATAATAGAAAATTAAATAAAGGAATCATATATGCCCGGGATACCCCAACTTGTTTGCCCGGCCTGTAAAGCCGTAAATGAACCGGGTTGCCTCCTTTGCAAAAGGTGTGGTGAGATTCTTCCCAAAAAAGGGAAGCTTTCAAAAGGCGCCCAGGAGTATGATGCCACTGAAGGTGCTCTTAAGCCCTCCTGTATCGTTATTCCCATTGCCATTGCCATTGTCATCGGATTAATTATTTTCTTCTCTCTTCGCGGCCCCAAACCAGGAACTTGCGAATTCAACAGGCAAAAAATCGTTGCGGCAATTTACCGTTTTAATAAGGCAAATCCTAATCAAAAAATGACGACCCTAGATCTTGACGCTCTCTTGAAACCAGACTCCAAGGGAAAATCCCACTTAAAAGACAAACCCGTTTGCCCAGTGAATCCGTCAGCCCAGTATCTTCTAGATCCTGAAGGCGGAGTAATCTGCACCAATTGCAATCCTAAAAAGTAAAACAACCTCCATATCAAGAAAAACACCCGGATGATAGGGTGTTTTTTTTGTCTCACTGCTGAAATTAAGTCAGAATAAGGGGAACTTTGAGAATTTGGATTTGGGGATGAATTTCGAGTAATAAAGAGGTCAACTTTTTCTTTTGCAGAATCAATTAATTTGCGCCATTTATCACACACTTGCAAATCGGGAGTTGCAAATTTGAATTTTTCGGATTGGAAAGATAATTCTTGACTTCCGGACAAGAATAGGTTTCAGGGAAATCCGCAGAAACCGGACCAATTCTTCTAACTAAAGCAACAGAAACTATTTCCAGCTCTTCCAGGAGTTTGCGGGGGGAACGAAAGGCCATTTCATCGCAGTTTCCCTCGTTGAAGCTCTCTCACGGATTTTCCTGAGATCAGTGCAATTTAATTTGCATTCGCCAGCCAAATCCGCATGACCTAGCAATGGCTTGGTCATCGGATGATATTCATCGGGGTGCCCGCATAAAGCCATCGAATTAGAATGGTTCGGATCGTCAGCATTTCTCAAAATCATTCCAATAGGGGAACCGATTGTCTTTCCAAACCTAATTCCTGAAATAATCTCTATCTCATCGGATTCTATTTTTTTTCAAGGAAACCTTCCGTAGCCAAGCCAGCTTTTCTCCATCAGGATCCTGAAATCATCCAATGACAAAGGTAGCCCTCTCGGCATTCCATCAAGAATTCCAAGAAGAGCCTCTCCATGTGATTCGCCCGCAGTGAGGAATCTTAGCTTTCCAATTGATTCTCTCTTTGAGAGGCAGAATTAAATTTAAATTCAGGAAACCGGCGACGGTCCGTTTACAAGAACGATCAAGCCTGTGAGCAGGGAAAGAATGGCAAACGCGCCCACCACATAAATAATATTATAATGAAAGTTGAGGAATCGTTCTTTGATCTTTGGCTTCTTAACATCTTTGATAGTGAATCCAAGAATTACACCGATTATCAGAGCCGCCAGAATCAGTAAGCCGAAAAAGGGATGGCCATAAGTAAGTTGGAAAGGAACTTGATAGCCCAGCCAATAAGTGGTTACAAGCGCCCCACCGATCATTCCTACAAATCCGATTCCAAGGATAAGATAAGCCATGCTACGATGAGAATCGAGCAGTTTTTTACGTTCATCCTTGAAATCAGGAGCATGAGGTTTGAGTGAAACAATCTTCAAACCAGCGTTTTTCTGCATAAAAAGCAGATAGAAAAAAACAACCATAACAATGGGGTGAACAAAACTCATTTTTTTCTCCAAGTTTAAATTTTGCTATAATTTAAACTTAGAAAGGTCAAAGTCGTCAAGACTTAAAGGATCATCTTTTTTTGGATTTTTTGCCTTTGGCTCGCCATCCTTTTCAGGAAGCTCTTCTCCGAACTTTAATAGATCTTCAAGATTTAGCATTTCTTCTTTTTTAGCTGGTTTAGCAGCTGGTTTAGCTGATTGTTTGGGGGTTTGAGAAGCTCCAGTCTTTGGAGGTTGAGCATTAGAAGGAATTTGGAAGAGATCCAGCATTCCCAAATCAAGGGAAGCAAGATCATCAAGGGATTCCTTGCTCGCTGGTTCAGCTTTTTTCTGAGATGGCGGGGGAGCTGAAGGCTGAGCAGGTGGCGAAGATGCTGGCTGAGAAAGATGTTGAGATGCACTTTTTTTATCAGAGCCAGATGGGCTGAACAATGCCGCGAACGGATCAGATGTCCCAGCAGGAGTTTTCGCAGGTTTTTCTTTCACCGGTGAGGGTGATTGCACCTGAGGCTTCATTGGGGGCAAGGGAGTATCGTCGTCAACAATGGGTGGTGAAGGAATTGGCTTCAAAGGAGCCCTGGCCGCAGGTTTTCCCGAATCTTTCCCTTTTGCGACTCCTTCAGAAGACGAAGCAGGCTTTAACGGGGGAAGATCAGGCGGTTCGTCGTAAATTGGAGTAGGTAAAGAAGGAATTTTAGCTTTTGGAGGCTCTGGTTTGTGCGCTTCCGTTTTTTGAGCATCCGGTTTCAACGGAGGGAACAATGATTCATCGAGTTCCAAGGAATCGTCCGAAAAAAGTTGAGGTTTCGCATTAAGATCAAGAAGACCTCCACTCTTTCCAGTTCCTTTTGCAGTTTCAGGTGCCTTTTTGGCAGGAACAACCGGCTTTTTGGGTGGAAGAAGCGCTTCGATATCTTCAATAATGCTCTCTTCCTTAGCTGGTAATACTGAGTGTTTGAGAGGTGGCAATAAATCCGAAATATCTTCTTCAGGTGGCGCTTCAAGAGAGGGTTCCTGGGGCTGAGGGCGACTTTCCTCCATACGAAGCCGATCGGGTTTCATTTCTGGAAGCTCTTCTTGAGACTCTTCTGGAAGCTCTTCTTGAAGTTCAGCAGAATCGTCTTTCCGGATTTCAGTGGGAATTTCTTCTGCTGAGTCTTCGGTTTTTTCTTCCGAAAGCTCAGTTTGAGATTCTTCCACAGGTGCTTCCGGAGCCTCTTTCGAAACTTTTTCGGGAACTTCTTCGGATGTGATTTCCAGAGGTTCTTTTTCTCTTTCCTCAAATTTTTCCTCCAGACGCCCTTCTGGTTTTTCTTCAGGTGGCTCTGAAATTTCTTGAGTTTCCGATATTTCGATTACTTCAGGTTGTTTTAAACTAACTTTTTCAGGTTTCTTCCCGCCCGGAACTTTACCAGGAACTATAAGATTTTCAAGATCAAGGCTTTCATCTTGCACATCTGCCGGGGGTTGACCAGAATCAGATTCTTTCTTCGCGGGCAACGATCCAAAAGTTTTTTCTTTGGGAGACAAATCTCTTTTGGGAAGGGAAGGCAAAGGACGTTCCAATTTTGGTGGTTGGGTTGGAGCCGAAGTTTGCACCTGAGGTTGAGTTCGGCTTTGAGCCGGAATTTGGATTTTTGGCGCCTCAGGTCTTGGGGTAAGAGAAGGTTTTTGTGGTACGATGGGCGAAGTTGCTTTGGCGACAGGTGGTAAGGGTTTAGGAAGAATTGCAGGGCCTGTTCTTGAAGGATTATTCGCTCCTGGCAGGGGCCTTGATAAACCCGGCAAAGGTTCCAATTTCGTAGAGGGCGGAAACACCATTTGAGTAGAACCGGAATCCAGTTTCGATTCACCGACTTGAGGTGGTTTCTTTAAAGCGACCAAAGGCCTCAATAAATCCGATTTTCCCGTTTTCGATTCCAACGGTTTTTGGAGAACGGGAGTTGTTGTTGTTTTTGGAAGAAGAGAACCAGATAATACCTTCAGTGAAGGTTTTGCGAGAGAATGAGGAGCTACTGGTTCACCCTTCACGAGTGGTTTTCCACAACATGGACAAAAATTAAAAACTACATGGCAGGAAGGGCATTGCATTCCCTCAGAAGGGAGTTCACCATCGGCAGTTTTTTCAGGAGATCCGGTGGATTCCCATTTTCCACTATCATTTTTAACCCAATTATCAAAAGAAAATTGGAGCGATTTCACGCCCCGAATCAATCGCAAGCGATTTTCAAGAAACTTAATCTCAATAGAGATTTCTTCGTTGGTCTTCTTTAACCCAACAAAAACCAACTCACCGGAAAGCGTTACATCACCTTGGTTTACCTGACTTTTCAGTTTAGAAAGGTCTACTCTCCGTCCTGATAGTTCCCGGCGAACACCAGCTCCAATTTCGAGATCGGAAACGCCGATCAAGCGAGGCCTCCATTTTTTGGCGAATCATCATATTAAATGATGATCATCCAAATTCATTTCCCTATGCCACAACTGATAACCCAAACCGACAAAAACAAGTTCATGATACAGATAAAAAAATTTCTAAAAAAAAGACTTCCAATTGATTTCGACAACAAAGCAAACAGCATGAATAAGATTCCTTTCATTTAATCGGCATGGTAAGAAAATAAATTAAGATTATATCACAAAAAAATAAACCATTGCGTGACTCTTCTGCAAGACTCAGGGCAAACGCTTACTTTTTGTTGATCTGATGCAGTTAATCTCCTCAATGCGGATTCATAAATCCTTTTTTTCTGCCAATATTTTCTTCAAAAAATGGGAGTTTTTTTCGAAATTCCCGGAAAAGAAGCTTCAGCAGGAAATCTCGTGAAAGATTGATTAACAGAGAAAAAAGTGCACGTTTGCCCTGAAGGTGTGAAAAAATAGAAGGATTGGTCATAGTACGACAATTGATAACCTTACTAACAAACAATTGTGATGTTTTTCACACCCCTTTTTAGTCGATTTTTGATAATTTTTCACATCTTCCCTGCTGCAAGACTCCCCTGAATATCTCTTTGAGATTCAATTTTTACAATCGATTTCCGGAATGATGCAATAAGTAAGGATCGAGGGCTTCCGATTCGTTAAGAAACTTATCAAATGGAATCAGGAATCGAAACAAACGTGTGTTTTTGAGGGAAAAAATCCTTGGTGTTTCTTGTAACCAATTTTAGTCCATTTTCTTGAGAAATTGCCGCTTGAAAAGCATCAGGTAATTTCCAGCCTTGAGCCTTCCGAAGTTTCGCTGCCAAATCCGCCGTTGATTTGTAAATTCCAAAAAGAAAAAACTGGTCGAGAAGCTGTTTTACGTTGAGAAGATCCTTTTCTTCGACTCCCGCCAAAATTCGGCACGAGTAATGACCGAAATACAGCAATCTCGGAGCTTGTTGCACAATTCCGAAATTTCCGAAAGTACAAAACATGAGATCAGCATTTCAAGCCGCTTCTACGCATCAAAAGTTGGCATTATCATTGCTTTTTATTAGTTATTCAACAGATCCATCGGCGAGTTTTCTCGTAAAATTTAACTAGCTGGTGATGCAAGTTTCATGAACTGATTTTGTAAAATTTGGTGATTTTTTTCCAACCTTCCCAGGGCTTTTGCTTTTGCTCTATGTTTCGTTTATAATCAATGTTAAGCGAGCATGGATTGTTAATTTGTGGGGTTTCTTATGTCAGAACGCCGACTTGTCAGTTTCGACTGGGCTATTAAAAGGCTTTTGCGCAGCAAAGCTAATTTTGAAATTCTCGAAGGTTTTCTTTCGGAGCTGTTGAATGAAGACTTAAAAATTGTGGCCGTGCTTGAAAGCGAAAGCAACAAAGATACCAAATTCCAGAAACAAAATCGTATCGACGTAAAAGTAAAAAACAACAAAGATCAGCTTGTAATAGTTGAAATACAATATGAAAGCGAGCACGACTTTTTGCAACGAATATTGTTTTCCACCTCGAAAGTAATTACGGAAAACCTTGAAGTTGGGCATCCATATTCTGATGTCATAAAAGTATATTCAGTGAACATTCTGTATTTTGATTTCGGTCATGGCGAAGATTACATATATTACGGAAATACAACTTTTAAAGGTATTCACAAGCATGACGAGCTTAAATTAAATGAACGACAAAAGGAAATTTTTAAGAAAGAGTTTCCCAAGCAAATCTTTCCGGAATATTATTTGATTAAAGTTAACAATTTCGATGATGTGGCGCGAAATACACTCGATGAATGGATATATTTCCTGAAGAACGAAAAAATTAAAAGTGAATTCAGCGCAAAGGGACTAAAAAAGGCCTGGGAGGAGCTTGATATTTTAAAGCTGTCTGATGAAGAGCGAAGAGCTTACGAAAGCTATAACGATGATCTGCATTATCAGGCAAGCATGGTACAATCAACCTACGGAGTGGGCAAATTGGAAGGTCTCAAAGAAGGCGAAGAGATCGGCATCAAAAAAGGTGAGGAGATCGGCATCAAAAAAGGTGAGGAGAATAAACAAAAAGCACTACTACAAACAGCCAGAAATCTCCTTTTAATGAAACTACCTCCGGAAAACATTTCCCAAGCTACGGGCTTAAGTCTCGAAGCAATCAAAAAACTGTTGGTTTAGGCGCAAAATTATGATTATTGCAAATCCTATCTATGATGTAGTGTTTAAGCGGTTAATGGAGGATAAAAAAATCGCACGGTTTTTCATTGAAACCTTGACTGGCGAAACAATAACGGATATTCAGGTAAAACCACAGGAATTCACTTTCTACAAGGAAATAAAAGCCACTGATGACCCTAAGAAATTGGAAGAAATCCGTGAAAAAATTTACGGATTATGTGGTCTTTCCGTCTACCGCCTGGATTTTATTGCAACAATCAAAGCTCCGGATAATAGTTTTAAAAAAGTTTTAATCGAGATTCAGAAGGCAAAAAAAGCCGTTGATTTAATGAGGTTTCGCAATTATCTCGGAGATCAATACCGGAAAACTGACGAAATTGAAACTCTAGACGGCAAAGTACAAGAAGCTCTGCCAATCAGGACAATTTATCTACTTGGATTTAAATTACCTGAAATTGAAACTTCATTAGTTAAGGTTGAACGCCAATACATCGATTTGATCGATCATAAAGTCCTGGATCAAAAAAGTCCATTTATTGAAAAGCTATCCCACGATTGTTTCGTTGTTCAGTTACCCCGAATAAAGCCACGATTACAGACCAGAATCGAAAAGTTATTGACCGTATTCGAACAAGCCAACTTTCTGGATGATCATGAAATACTCAAAGATTACCCCCATCTAATTGATGAAGAAGTCATTAAAAGCATGATCGACCTGTTGCACCATGCCGGTACTGACCCCGAAGAAAAAAAAGAACTTGAGAAAGAGCAAGAAGCCTTGAGAGTTTTTGAGGACGCCACCAAAGATCTGGAAAAAGCCATTAATGAAAGAGATAAGAAAATTAGTGAAAACGAAAAAACAATATCCGAGAATCAAAAAATAATATCTGAAAATCAAAAAGTCATTCGCGAGAAAAATGAGGCCTTGAATGAGAAGGACCAAGCCTTGCAGGAATCAATGAAAAGAATACAAGAATTGGAAAAGAAACTTTCTGGAAAATGAATACATCAAATTTTACAAATAAGGATTTTTATCAATTATTCAAAAATCTGATGTTTAGAAGTGGCTTGAAATGCTGATCTCATGTTTTGTATTTTCGACAATCTTGAAATTGTGCGACAAGCTCTTTAGGAGCGGTTTTCAATTTTCTGTTTTGCGTTAATAACTTCCGGCAATAATGCTACAAGCTCTTCACTCTCAGTCAAAATAAAGAAAGAGTGCCTTGCTTCTTCCAGGAATTCTTAAGTGGATAAAACTTTCAGAATTTGATCTCATCGCTTCCCCCTTACCTGGTTTTGAAATCCAGGAAAGTTTTAATTGATTGTACAATTGCATCAAAAGTCCCAGCTTCAGAAGGATCCAGGAAATCACCCCCGGGACGCTTTTTAAACCAGGTCACCTGCCTCTTGGCATATTGTCTGGTGTGAATTTTTATCGACTCTACAGTTTCGGAGAATTTTGTCTTACCTTCCCAATAGTCGCGCCATTCATGATATCCGATCGTATTCAATCCTTCAGCGTCTTCACCATATTTTTCAAATAAGGTCTTAGCCTCATTTTCCAGACCAGATTCAATCATTTCATCAACTCTTTTATAAATCCGCTCAACCAATAAGTTTCGGGGAAGATTAATTAAAAAGGGTAGTACCCTGGCATTTAGTTTTTCACGCTTTTCTTCGATTTCCTTCAGGGACAAACCCGAAAGTTTAATCATCTCCAGGGCTCTCAAAAGTCTTCGTGGATTGGCAACATCAACGTGCTCAGCAGCTTCAGGGTCTAATTTGCTCAGTTCCTTTAATAATACTCCGATTCCATTCCGGAAAAAAGCCTCTTGAAGCTCATTTCTTATTGCTTCATTCTCACCAATTTCCGGAAGCCCCTGGATAAGGGCATCAAAATAAAATCCAGTCCCTCCAACAACTAACGGAGTCTTTTTTTCGCTCCAGATCTTAGCGAGAAGAGGCCTTGCGCATGCCACAAAATGTCCGGCATTAAAACTTTCGTCTGGTGCAATTATGTCGAGAAAATGATGCGTTACTTTCTGCCGTTCATCGGGTGTTGGTTTTGCAGTTCCGATGTCCATTTCCCGGTAAACTTGCCTTGAGTCACAATTTATGACCTCAACGTTGAAATATTCGGACAGCTTAACCGAAAGTCCAGTCTTGCCCGCAGCGGTCGGCCCAAGTATCGCCAAAAGAGGAGGCGGCAACTCAAAAAAATTGCAATTACTCATATTTATTCTATATCTCTATTAACCTAGGTGCGGAGAAACGCGGTTTCTATCTGCTTTAAAGTCAATCTCAGAACAACCGGCCGACCATGAGGGCAAGTGTAAGGATTCCGAGTTTTCAAAAGTTGAGCGAAAAGCGAGCGCATTTCCGGTTCCTTCAGTGGGTCGCCAGCTTTAACAGCATTTTTGCAGGCCATGACTTTCAACAAATCGGACTTAACTTCCATTAAGCTGCGGCCTTCCCAGCCTCCCAAAACTTGTCCCAGTAAGTCCTGGATGACTTCATTTTGGGTCGATTTGCCATCGACGATAGGAACAGCAGTTGTGTAAAATTGTCCATCCTCTTCCTGTTGGATGGTGAAACCCAATTGTTTCAATTCCTCCTGACGATCAGATAAAATCATTCGTTCGGAAGGAAGTAATTTCAGTGGAAGTGGGAATAACAAAGGCTGAGCATGCACTTTTTGCTCCCGATAATTCTCAACATAAGTGTCAAACAAAACTCTTTCGTGAGCGGCATGTTGGTCAATGATGAAAAGCCCGTCGCGGTCTTCTCCAAGAAGATAGCTGTTCATGAATTGTGCAAGTATTTTAGGATCATGCAACGAATCCACAGGGACAAGGCTCGTACTCGAGAAAACTCCACTTGAAGTACCGGCAGGCGGAGAATTTGGTTTAAGGGAATAACTTTTTTCCAAGGAGCCACCTGCAGGCGGCCGGAAAAGTGATTGTTGCTGAGTTAACTGAGGCGCAGAATTTACAGGAGGAGGATTATCATCGGAAACGCTCTTGGAATAGACATCCTCAGGAGAGGGTTGTTCCTTGGATTCATCATCCTCTTCCCCCATAAGTTCAGGTTGGATTGGAACCTGGTCAGGTTGCATATCGGTAGGTACAATCATTCTCAACCCGGACAAACTTGATTGCAAGCATTCAAGTACAAGTCCAAAAATTGAGCGCTCATCCCGAAATCTGACCTCAGTTTTCTGTGGATGGACATTTACGTCCACCAAATCCGGTGGGAGTCTTAAATCCATGATCAACACAGGGAATCTCCCTTTAGGGAAGAAAGCCGAGAGTGCCTTAGAAACAGCTTGTGCTATCAATTTGGACCTGACAAAACGTCGATTAACCAGCGTTGTAATGAAGCGAGCTGATGGTCTTGCATGATTGGGAGGAGAAATAAATCCCTTAATTGAAATTCCAGTATTAGTCGTAACTCCCGTTTTTTTCAATGGAATCAGGTTGCGGGCGATCTCTGCTCCATAAACAGAAAGAACTGAGTCAGCCAGATTTCCCTGCCCGTTTGAACAGGCAATCTGAACATTTGACCGGGTAAACCTGAATGAGATCTCCGGATAGCCAAGCATATAGTGGCAAATAATATCGGAAATATTTGAAGTTTCAACTTGCGGGCTTTTCAGAAATTTTTTTCTGGCCGGGACATTTTGAAAGATGTTTTTAATCTGTATTGTTGTCCCAGGTGGATGAGCGGCTCCCTCAACGGATTTCATCTGTCCAAATTCAATCTGGACACGTGTTCCCATTTGGGCATCCTGCTGACGGGTGATAAGTGCCACCCTGGAAACCGATGCTATGCTTGCAAGCGCCTCGCCCCGGAATCCTAATGTTGAAAGGGAATTCAAATCATCGGCGATTTCAATCTTACTTGTGGCATGGACGCTGAAAGCTCTTATGGCATCAGCTTGGCACATCCCCACACCATCGTCAACCACTTCGATTAGTTTTTGTCCACCATCCTTAATTTCGATTTCGATAGCCTGAGCTTGTGCATCGATTGAATTTTCGATCAGCTCCTTAACAACCGAAGCAGGTCTTTCCACGACTTCGCCGGCTGCAATCTGATTTACAACCGACTCGTCAAGAATCCTGATTATACCGCTTCCCATATTACTTTCCTTTTTTCCCTATAATCAGCTCTACAGCAAGTCTATTGTCGCAGCAAAATTAACTTGCTATTCGCTAGAGTAGCTTCGACTCAGCTTCACGAGGGCCGACGAATCTATCGAAAAACACCCTTAGCATGATTTTTCTTGTACCATTCCAAAATTTTTCGGTCCTATATTCCTACTATTTTCATCAATTTTTTTCCCGTACACCGTGCGACTTAACATTTTTTGACCGCTTCTGAAGCTTCATCGAAGCAACATATCAAGCTGTGTTTTTTTAAACAGCGGTTTCGGCACTGTAGCTACTTGACTGTTAGTTATTCTTCCGAAGACATGGTTAAATGCAGAGAAACGTGGCGCATTAAAAGTTTTTTCACTAATCTTTGAATCACTCTTTCTACGCATTTTTTTGGGAAATTTCTCCAGTAAATTTGCTATAGTCTCTTTGTTTCTTATCATTTCGGAAGTTCCTGTCCCATCGCCCAAACGGCAGTGGCATTGATGTCAAGATTGTTGGACGAACCACGCGAGTTTATTTCACCCTGATCACCCGATGTTGATGAATTAATTGTAGTAAAAGTTGGATTAGTTCCTTGAGCTATACTGGTCGATTCATCATCATCGGAAATTTTTTGCAAACCAGTACAAGGTGTTTTTTTCCGGGAATAACAACTTGCACAAAAAAATCCATTTGCGGCAACCATGGCAGAATTATCGGAACAGAGACTGAGTGGCGGAATGAGGAGTTCTACACCACGTTTCAGAGCCATATCCGATGCTTTTTTTCGTAAAACTGCGTTTGCGGCAACTCCACCAGCAATAACGAGTTTACCTATTCTAAATTCATCTAGTGCAGCTTCGATTTTCCCAATGACGGTGTCACCGACTGCCTCTTGAAGGGAAGCACACAAGTCAGGGAGGTTGATCTGCTCTTTTTCCTGTTGTACAACCCTTAACACAGCGGTCTTTAAGCCGCTAAATGAGAATCCATAGCCTTTTCCAGCCATTGGTCTTGGGAGGGCATACCTGTGAGGATCACCATGCTCCCCGACCTTTTGGATAGCCGGCCCGCCAGGGTAACCGATATCAAGGTGGCGTGCGATCTTGTCAAACAGCTCGCCAGGCGCGTCATCTACAGTTCTTCCCAAATTTTGAAACTCTCTGGCTCCTCGGACAATAACCAGATTTGAATGCCCTCCCGAAACAACTAGTCCCAGGAAGGGCCAAGTCGGAGGTTCAATACGAGCCAGGAATGCCGCTGACAAGTGTGCTTCAAGATGGTTAACCGGTATAAGAGGAAGTTTAAGTTTCCAGGCAATTGCTTTTGCCGCTGAAAGTCCGACCAGGAGTGCTCCAAGAAGGCCAGGTCCCGCTGTTACAGCTACCTGACTGACATCGGAAATGCTTTTTCCCGATTTCTCGAAAAGTTCATCGAACATAGGATTTATCGCCTCAAGATGCTTTCTGGATGCAACTTCTGGCACTACTCCACCAAACCGTCGATGGATCTCAATTTGTGATGATACCAAACTTTCAATAATCCGGACTCCATCTTCAACAAGAGCCAGAGATGTATCGTCACACGATGATTCTATTCCAAGAGTAATCATAAACTCACTTTCAGATATTACCTTTTATTCCAAGGTTGATTTCGGCAATTGAAGGGGCAACATACAATGGAAGGACCGAGAATAAGGAACTCCTGCTACAATCAAGAGCGAGAGAATTGATATAAGCTTCGAGAGGCTTATAATCAAGATTTAATCGGGCTATTCCCTCATCCGAATATTTTATTCCAAAATGCTTGATTTCCTTGCACTCAAATTTTTTGTTAATAATTTCCAGCTTCTCGTGCAGAATTGACTTATCAAATACGGGTCCATGCAAATGAGAGAAAGAATCAACCGGGATAACGATTGAGAATAGAGTATCCCTAATGTATGGGATAGACAATCGGTAAGGGGGAAGTTCACCTTGAGCACACAAAGTTGCAATAGCCCATTCAAAAAGTGAGATTCCCAATAGAGGTTTCCCTGAAACCTGACAAATTGTCCGGCAAAAGCAGGCAGCCACTCTCAAGCCAGTAAGACTTCCGGGGCCAGTTCCAACGGCCAAAAGATCAATTTCCTCAAATTTGGCATCAACTTTAGAGAGCATTTGATCAAACATTTCAGGAATACGGGCTGCAAAATCATGTTTTGTCTTCCAAAGGAATTCTTTCAATTTTCCATTGTGGCAAGCCATTCCTCCGACTTCGCAGGTGGAAGCATCCAAAAAGAGAAAACTTCTCATTCGTTTTTTTTCAAGCTGCATCTGATTACTCTCGTTCCATCAGTCAATGGCTGAATTTCAATATCTGAATGATCCCATTTTTCAAGGCCGTCAACTCGATCGGACCATTCAACCACGCAAGGATGACCTTCTTCAAGAATCTCAAATAAACCAACATCCTGCACTTCTTCGAGGGAATTCAACCTGTACAAGTCAAAATGGAACAACACTTTTTCAGAAGATCTATAAACATTCAGAAGAGTGTATGAGGGGCTTGCCACCTGATCTTCAATTCCCAGGCTACGTGCAAATCCACGGGTCCAGGTTGTTTTTCCCGCTCCCAATGGACCTCGCAAAAGTATCAGGCCAAAAGAATTCTCGCCAGCAAACTTTTCTGCATGTTGGAGAGTTTCCTCTTCGTTATGTGCAATAAATTCATCCATGTACAATTCCATCTTTTTGATAAGTGCAATTCCGCAAATTTTTTGGAAATCGGTCAAGTCTTTCTTACGGCAAATTTGCTACAGTACAAAAAATACGTATCAACAAATTTGATTTGACACCATCTTAATGACTCGTGGTTCGATAACTTTTTATCAATCGCGCAATTCAGTGGCTAAAACGATATCACGGTTAATCAACCCTATACATTCAGTTAGTTTATCACGCAAAGAGCGCTCTTCTACTGCCTCTCTGATCTGTCGCAGCAAGTCAATCGCCTGCCGGAAAAGCCTTATGAGATCGCCTTCCGGGATGGTTGTCTGAGCTGTGATCTCTTCGAAGCTATCCCCCGTGCTCCAATTGTACATGATCATTGAAAAAGTCAAATCGATCGGCTTAATAAACTTGTACTGACGAGCAAAAGAGTTGATAAAACCACGGGCATCACGAAGCTTTTCAAACGCAGTCCCACGAGCTGGACGTACAACTTGGACTCCGCGTTTTTTGAATTCGCAGGTTAGAGCTACCGCAAGTGCATTGATTTCATGATGATTCCATTCGTGGAATATCCCCTTGAAGAACAATTCTGAAACAGCAATTTCCTCGATATGGATCTTGGCTGCAAATTCGCCTCTCGGTAATAATCCCTTTTCATCCACGTAACCGAGTTTTCGCAAAATTTTCAGTTTTTCCTCGTAAATTGGAAGTTGGAGCTGTTCTTGGGATTCGAGAATTCCCCGCCAATAATCAAGTTTCTTATCAAGTTTATTGATTTTGAAAAGTTTTGCGGTGCATTTTCCTTTATTAATACATTGGCCGCAAATAAACTTCTTTTCTTCCTCATCAAGTTTGGCAACTTGTTCGGCAAACTGCTCCTTGAGATTTTTCAGGTTACCCTTGTTCTTCCTGCCATGTAAGCCGCCTTGGATGTCCCCTATTTGGCGATGGAGGGAGTGAATAATATCCTGTTTCCTCTTGAAGAAAAACTGGAAAGCCTCAAGATCGTTCTTCTTTTCCATGCAACGCGGCATGAGGAATTCGACCTGACTTCTAAAATCAGCAACTTTTCTGGCAATAGGTGGAATATCTTTATTGGCCTGAAACTGGGCAAAGTTTTTTTTCAGAATAGTGCGGATTTCCTCGTTCCCATGGCCGGAAAATAAATTCAGAACGCTGTTGAAAGATAGATCGAACTGGCTCAGGAGAGGTTCGATATCTCCATAAATTATTCCTTCAAGCTCCTCGAGATCATTATCTCTCGGTAAATAAGGAATGACCACCCATCCCATTTCATCGATTCCACGTCTGCCGGCTCGGCCGGAAATTTGCCGGAATTCCATGGTCTTCATCTGCCGAAACGATCTTCCGTCGAACTTTTTAAGAGCATCGAAAGCCACAGTTCGGGCTGGCATGTTAACGCCCATGGCAAACGTTTCAGTTACGTACAACACTTTTAAAAGCTTCTCGGAAAACAAAATTTCAACCAACTCTTTTAATTGCGGGACTAATCCAGCGTGGTGTCGTCCAATTCCTTTGACTAGCTGTTCACAAAGAAGTTGGGCACTTTCGAGGTTTTCCAATCCATATTTTTCAACACATGCATCACAAGCATCCCGAATGAGGGCCTTTTCTTCACGGGTTGTAAAATCGAAATGCCGGCAAGCTTCATTTGTCATCTGATCGACCAAAGCTCTGGAAAAAGCAAAATACAGAACCGGCAGGCGATCCTGGTTTTTCAAGAGCTTAACAATTTGAGTATGCCTTTCATCATTTTCTTCGCGTGATTTATTACGGCGTCTGGGTTCTTCGGTTTGCCCTCTTCTACTGTGCCTTCTTTGCAAATCCTTGAAACTGAGCATTGTTCCATCGTCAAAGAACGTGTAGGAAAGTGGTACTGCACGTTTTTCGTGTACTATAACCGAGACCTTATGATTAGCAACAGATTCAATCCAGCGGCCAAATTCCCCTGCGTTGGGAATCGTCGCAGAAAGAGCTAAAAATCGGACACCTGGGGGTGAAAAGATGATTGATTCCTCCCAGACAGTGCCTCGTTCAATGTCTCCCAGATAATGGATTTCATCGTAGATTACAAAATCCACATCATGAATAGACTGTGGGTCTTCAATCGACATGTTCCGATAAATTTCGGTGGTGACGATAAGTGCCTGGGCATCTCTGTTTATTACAACATCTCCAGTTAGAATTCCTACCTTATCAGGAAAAAGTTTGGAAAAATCTCGAAACTTCTGATTGGAAAGCGCTTTAATTGGTGATGTGTAGATTACACGACGATTTGTTTTGAGAATTTTCTCAATAAGATATTCAGCAACAAGAGTTTTCCCCGAGCCGGTCGGGGCAGCCAGAACCAGTGAATGCCCATTTTCGATTTCCGCTATAGCCTGAATCTGAAACGGGTCTAGAACAAAATTTCTAAAAGTAACATTTAAATCCATTTTTTATTCCGATTTTTATTCCAATTTTTCATTATTCTTAAACTGTGGCCTTTCACACTTTTTTCAAAATATTGCAGATTTTACAGCAGGTTGGATTAGAAATCCAGCTGTCAAGAGAGATTTTGTAATCGGCCCCATCTTGAAATGACGTGCTTCCTGCAATACATTCCACTTAAACGTCCAAAAATTCATATTTAGCAACTCAATATCCCGAGAGATAATCATAAAAAAATCTAAAATATTTTTTAAAGAAGTGCAACTTCGCACAATCAAGCATCCCATCATTCAGATTGGGCTGTCTTTCTTTCCGTATTATAAATTATTTTCTGGCCATTTAGTATTCTTTTTACCATTCGCTTTTCTTTTTCGCTGTATTCCTCCTTTTCAACAATTGCATCACCGGAAAGTATGACATCGGATTTTTCTTTGTCATAGTCAAGTCTGCGACCCTGGCCATAATATTCCTTGGCTTTCAGTCTTACATTTCCTTCAAAATTCAATTTTTTGTTATCTGGAAATCCTTCCATGCTGTCGGAGTAGATGAAACCTTCCGAGAAAGTTGCGAGATCCCAGCTTCTTTCCTCAACCTTTACAACAACTGAAGGTGAAGCACTCATTCTTCTTTGCCCAGAATTCCATAGAATGTTTAAAGCATCAAGCGTGGTTTCCCTAAACGTTCGCTTCTCAAAAATTGATTCTTTTTGGAAGAGTCGAGGAGTCTCACTTGCCAAAATGCGCTGTGGCTTCTGATCGAGATATGCGCGTCCACATGTCAAAATTCTTTCATTTTCAGTAGCACGGACAGTTCCTTCAAGGATAACAGTTGAAGATTGAATTAGCAAACGATCGGAAGTTATAACTGTGTCAGGTTTTTCCTTTGGAATTAAGAAAGAATCAGAAGCTGAATTAGAGATCAGGGAAAAAGTGATTGCATCAGTGTTTGAATAATTGCGTAATGACTTTGAATGGGGAGGGGAACCAGGCGGGTGGTTCGAAACGGCGTCTGGAAACAATTTCACTAGTGGCTGAGGAACCATGTCCAGAATTGGCTGAGTAATTTGGCTTAAACTGGTTGGTATAAAAAAACCTGTCGTTCCGGGGAAGGGAATGGATAAAGTTGTTGATGAGGTTCCAGACATTGCCCCCGGCAAGTTGCTTAGAACCTTATCGAACTGGAGTTGTCCGGCTTCGGAAGCAGCCTTTAAAATCTGTTTAGGAAGAGAACTCATGTCCATTTTCGGCAATTGATTTAAGGCCTGGTTTGAGATTCCATGAAGAGTCTGTTCCACGGAATTCTGCAAAGGTTCGGACGAAGATTGGTTTTTTGGTAAGGTTGCAATCGGAGTTGTTGCTTGAGTTGCTGCTTGTGTAGCTGGCTTTGAAACTGCTATTTCTGTGGAACCAGATGCTACCGACGAGGCAGCCTTTGACGAAGGGACAGCAACTGGTTCGGATGCTCTTTGTGGAACTGGTTTCGACGCTACCATAGTGGCGGATTTTGATGCAATCTGCGAGATTGGCTTTGTCGCAGCGCCTTCAATTGGTGGAGATGCTGTTTGCGAGTGGGGATTCAACGCTGCCACGGCAGCCGTATCGGTTGCCATCTGCGCGGGGTGCTTCGAGCCAGTAATTGCGACAGGGGCAGATGCTGCCAGTGGAATTTCAGTCGATGCCAAAACTGCAGCGGTCTCAGGTGTCACCTGGTTAGGCAACTTCGGATTTGCGATATCAGCAGGAGCAGATGCACCCGCTGTAGGCGACTTCAATATTTCTATTGCAGCAGGCGCTGATGCCGCTTGCATTGGTGGCTTCAGTGCCGCTACTGCAACGGTCTCAGTTGCTGCTTCTGCCAGCGACTTTGGCGCTGCAATTGTGGAAGGGGTAGATGCTGCTTGTGAAGATGAGCTTGAGACAACGCTTGTAGAAGATGCTAATTCCACTTGTGTGGATGATTTTGGCGTTGGGATTGCAACAACCCTGGAAACTGTTTCTGGTTTTGAAGTTGTGGGTCGAGTCAGCTCGAGATGCACATATGAAGTAATAGGTGGAAGTGCCCGAAAAGAGATTTTTCTTAACGAAGCCGGGATGGTTGCAGAATGGGAAATCTTCTCGACAGTTTTTCTGGACTTTAATATTGCTGCACTCCGGGAAGCAGTATTCGAAAGCTGCTTTGAAGGAACAATTGCAATCGATTCAGAAGCTTCTTGCAATGACGGTTTCACCTGTCGTCCCGTCCCTATTTCGGTTGCCTCAGGTAAAGGCGTCGAATATGTCTTCGAAGCAACTCTTTTTGCCGGCTGAAAGTCAGTTTCAGACGCAATAAGCGAAATTGAATCGTTGGGAATAACCGCCGCTATTTCCGACAACGAGCCCGAAGCAAGACTCGAAACAAATTTCGGTATCTTTTTACTTCTCAATAATTTGCGGCCAATACGTGCTTTTAACTCCGTAAAAGAAGCAATTTCTGAAAAAGATGCAATTTCGGCAAAGACAATCGCAGCAGTCAATAAAAAAACCAGGAGAAAAATTATTCTTTTCATATCAGAGAAGAGAATTATAACCCATCAACCCTGGCACACTCAAGCAAATTCAATTAAACTCAGGAATTACCCATCAAAATTCTTTGAAACGCCCATTAACAAAACTTTGTTCTTTAAAAGATTGGCGAAAATAATTTTTCGAAAGCATTTATTTATCTAGGTTCCAAGCCTAATGGATAATACCATTCATAATTAGTTCGTGGGTTTCAATCTTCTTGGCTGGTGAAGAAATTTTCCGACAACGTTGGGAGACAAAGGCGATGAAGCAACCTTATTCGAAAAAAATTGAATATTCAAAAAAAGCGTCCAACGCTTTCCAATGATTTTATGGAAAATCTTTTTTTGGAGGATTTAAGCATACCTACGGATTAATTTTAATTGGTATAATTCCTGAATTAAACTTTGATTCTGGCCATAGTATCAGCGTAGGCACTGTCGCGGAAAGCCCATTTTTAGAGCCTCCCTTCGATTTTAAAAACAAGCTTTTTATATAATTTTACATCAGGCTCTTTAAAGAAACAATCTCTATATAATCTGCTTTCCTGGATTTCCCGGTAAGGCAATTCCACTTTTAATAAAGTTTATTCGGCGCTGCCTGAAAAGTAAACCAATGGCTTTTTTAAAAGTCTTTTTGCTGATCCCGAAAAGTAATTTAATCTCTCCCGCCGGACTGTCATCGTTCACAGTCATAAAACCTCCATGTTTTTGGAGAGTCATAAATATTCGGTTTGCAATATCCTCGACCTTTTCATAGCCTGGTTTTTCGAGAAGAAGATCGAATTTTCCGTCTTCTCTAACGCTTTTAATGTAACCCTTAATTTGTTGCCCTTCAAATATTTTTTTAAAAAGATCGCTTTGATAAATAAATCCCCAAGCTTTTTTGTTAACTATTGCTTTGTAACCTGCATCAGTTCTATCAGCAATTATTAAATCAACCTCCTGTCCGATTCCCAGATCGAGTTTATTTTTCTTAAGAAATTTGTTGAGTTTAGAGGATCCGACTATTCGTTGACTGATTTCATCAAAATAGACATAAACCAGATAGGAGGATCCCTTTATCATTTCCTGTCGCTGTTCGTGAAAAGGAACAAAAAGATCTTTTGGAATTCCCCATTCAAGGAAGGCTCCAATCTCATTTACAATCGACACCTTTAAATAACCTACCTCTTCTAATGCAGCGTGAGGCCGAAAGATTGTTGCAATAAGACGTCTTTCAGTATCGTGATATAAAAAAACCTCAAGAAAATCACCAATTTGGCAATTTTCGGGAACTTGCTTTCGAGGAAGCAGTATCTCTCCTAATTCTTCTCCATCGAGATACACACCAAAATCCAGGGATTTAACAACCTCCAATGTATTAAAAAAACCTAACTTTGCCATAATTTTTCCTTAGTAATGTATCTAACCAAGTGAGTCAAAAAAAAATTCTGAAAATCGGTCACTAAGCAGAGCCGAAGCAACCAAGCCATTAGTTCATACATTATAAATTTGACTCATCGTTTGGGAACCGATTTCCTAAAAAAAATAAAGTACGAACCTATTATTCTACCAATCACAAAAAGCAATCACGCACTGAAATAATAAAACTCAGCAATGGCATGTTGCAACCAGCCAAAAAAAAGATGCAATTATTAATGAAATTGGCATTACTTCCTTTTCTCATTCAATTTTGTCACATTTCCCGCGTTGTCGGAAAGGGTGATTTCCAGATCAAAAGACTTTCCTGAATTTTTGGAAGGTTTTTGAACGTAAAATTCGGATTTATCCGGGTCGGTGTCAAACTTTCCTTTTTTTCCGCCAACTTTCACGGAATACCCATCATCATTGACTCCAGAGCCGACATCAGAAACATGGTAAGCCCAAACAGGTCCGTAATGCTTGAGAACTCTGGAACCCAGGAATTTAATCTCAGGCTTGATTGAATCTTCAAGTACAACAAAATTAGGGATATTGCGGCCCGAAAACTTTAATTTTGAATTTTCTATTGTCCCACCAAGATATGAAGGCACGCCAGAATTATTGACCTCATAAACTCCTAACTGTTTGGAAGGAGAAGCCGAAAATTCAGAGATTTCAACACTTACCGGTTTTGCAAAAATAGCTTCACCAGGCTGAAATTGCCAGACAGGTGAACATACTTTTAGCTTAGTAGAGACCTTTTTGGGGATTTTTTTTAAATTTGCCACAATCGGCAAGTTTACAGAGTCTTTCGGGAATACCATCTTAATCGAGTTTTCATACATAAGTTCGCCACCCGACTGATCAAAGAATTCCAAAGGAGGCAAAATAGCTTCATTAGCACATTTCACTCCTTTTTTTAAATCCTTGGAAAAAGGGAAAGCAATATCAATTCGATTCTGAAAAACAAATGCCGGAAACACTTTTTCTCCGATTTCCGGGATAGAACAATTCAATCCGTTAATTTTCTTCTCGGCAATTTTTTCAGGATGATCGTTACCAGACTTTAATTGAGGTGTAATGGGTTTTATCTTCCCTTCAGCTACAACACAAAAGGGAGTAAAAACGAGATTTGTCACTTCAACTTGTCTGTCACCCGGGGATTCAATGCTAGCTGATTTTTCAATTTGGACCGGCCCCTCAACGATTACATCATTTCCGCAAAAATCACGACAAATTATTTTAACTTGATGCGTTCCAACGGAATTGGGATCCAAGCAGCCATCCCAGGGGGAATAATCTTTCGAAATTCCATTTTTTTCAAAAGGCCACTTAAACAAATTGTACACATATCCCATTCCTTTCATTTGACTCATATGATAATCATAAACATATGGTGTTTCAACATTTTCATCATAGGAAATAAGGTTAAACGACCTCTGGAAAATCTTCTTCCCATCAAAGAATAACTGAATGTCTTCAACTCCCATCACACTGCCGCTTGTGCCCTGATCAACTATTCCCAGTTTGATTCCTGCCCGTCCTGAAACTTTTACAAGCTGGTTCCAGGAGAAGGAATTTGAGGCAACTTTGGTAAAAGGAACAGAATGCCGGGTAAATTGTCCATTGATGCATGTTTCTGGGGATAGTGGTTCGAAGTAAATTCCAAGGACTTTCGGAACAATTTTTTCGGAAATGATGTATCCAACGGAACTTGGAGCAATTGTAACATCATCAAAATGCCTTAGTTCGAAATGGAGGTGCGCCGGCCCAATACCAGATTCTCCGGTATATGCAACAATTTGTCCTTTTTTAACAGGGAATTTATTTGCTGGGAAATTATCCTCGATTCCGTAAAAAGCATCCATTTTGTTGAGTTTGTCCTGGGCAAACGCTCCGATTTCTCCTGCGTAATCCTCAAGATGGCCATAAACAGATCTTATTCCTAATTCCGGATAATCGATGTAAAGCGCATATCCAAAACCACGATGCTGAATCTTCAACCTTGAAACGAAGCCATCAGCAATAGCCCTGACCGGAAACCCGGTTTTCTGCCGTGTCCGAAGATCAATTCCGGTATGAAAATGAAATCCTCGAAACTCAGCATAACTGCCCGATGGGCTAATTTCAATATCAAGAGGCCAGGGAAGAGGATCAGCCCAAATAAAAGAAGAAACAAGCATGAACAATAATAGTGCACGTCGCATTTTTTTCTCCGAAATTGATGCTATTTTTTGGTATCAGAAATTTAAGAAGGGCAAACTTTGCAGGGGCCGCAATAATCCGGGCAAACGGGAGCTTTTTTTTTATCTTGATACTGTGATACCAATAATTAAATCTAATCACGCAAATTGATAGGTTTGATCAAGCCTCTGGTGCTGTAAACCGTCGAAAAAGTTACGTTATTATTTCGTGGGATTGGTTTGCCTTTTCAATATCAGGTGACTGAGAAAGTGTGAAATATTGGCTAACAATGTGAGTAGAAGTATCACAATCATTTGCCAGTGAGGCTTTCAAATGTTGTATTTTACGAATTATTATAATTTTTCACAGCTTGTGAGCGGAGTCGAAGCGACCTTTAAAGAAGAATATTTTGCCCTCAAGCTCTGAAAAAATTAAAAATTCGAAAGTGTACTGGCTCGAAAGACCGCGCTGGAAAAACATTGTGAATTTCTACACTTCCATTCTTGCAAATATTTCACACCTTGCCTACCTCGAAAATTAATTCAATTAGTTCCGGTTGATGAGGAATTGGATCCCTGGCCGGCACCTTGTCCGAAGGTCCGACGGCCCATTCCTTGGCCTCGTCCACCACCCATGCCGCCTCTTCCTCCCATGCCACCCATTCCGCCCATGCCTTGGAAGAGTTCTTTTCGTTTTGCCATCCGAGCCTGAGCTTGTGCTCTATAAAACTCCTGGGCTTCTTTATGTTGTTGTTGAAACAATTGTTGGAAACCGGATCTCATTTGCTCCGGATTATTTTTATCATTGGTTCCAGTTTTGGATTCGAGAAATGCGACTCTCGTTTCATACTCTTTTTCGCGGAAAGCTTTGGCTGCTTCAAATTGGGTATCAATGAAGGATATGAATTCATTTAATTTGTCTGGAGTAATTTTTGGGTTTTTCCCCATGCGCTCTTTGATAGCCGCTACATTTTCCTGATGCAAGCCATCAAAAAATGCAACGTTTTCCTGATGCTGTTTCTCGAAATGAGCTTTCGTCTGAGCCTTTCGGTCCTCTGGTTTCAGGTCTTTTGACAAACTCTGAAAGAAAGTTTTATTTTCCTGCATTTGGCTTTGAAAATGTGCCCTAATTTTTTGCATTTCCTGTTGCATGGGTCCGCCGCCTTGCGCACCAAGGGCACCCGCACCAACACCGCCAGGATCCCCCAACCCACCTGCTCCATTTTGGTCAGCAATTGTATTTTGCCCATTCTGACCAGCCTGCCCTTTCTGGTCTATTGGTTGGGGTTGAGCAATTGCAATAAAAGGGATACAAAGGCAAATTGCAAGGGTTCCAAAAAATTTCTTCATAAGATTAACCACCTTTCAAAATAGAAATTCTGTCAAAAACAAGCTCTGAATAGAAATCAAACTTGAGAAAAACGACACGAATAACAATACTAATTTAAATTGAATATCTAGTCAAGGAAAGCCATTTCAAACCAGGGCAAACGCTTACTTTTTGTTGATCTGATGCGATTAATCTTTTCAATGCCGTTTCATAAATCATATTTTTCTGCTAATATTTTTTTCAAAAAATGAGCTTTTTATACGAAATTCCCGGTAAAGTAGCTTCAACAGGAAATCTCGTAAAAGGTTGATTAACAGCGAAAAAAGTGTACGTTTGCCCTGCATTTCAAACTCAAATCTACCTTTCGAGAGTTACTGATTTATCCTCCCCTTCCATCCGGAGCCTCTGGCTGAAAATTCCATCTCTACCTTTCGAGAGTTACCTCATTGCTCCAAAATACATTTTTGGTCATATCAATGGTCATGCCTGATACAGGGTCTTCAGCTTTAGGGTAGAAGCCTAACCGAAACACCACCGATTTCTTTTTCTTGGAAACCAATGTTAATTGTATTTGATCGGAATACTCCTCACCGGGGTGCAGTGTTTTCTCCGTAGGAACGTTTTGCAGCGCTGCAATGCAGGGACCTACCTCCTGGTTGTTTGAAAGCCATGACCAACCGCGTGCCGTCCATACTACAATTTTCTGGTCAATGCTACTGATGTTTTTCACGTTCGTATTTACGTAAAATTGTGAATTTGTCTTGTAAGAATCAGTATTCAGAGAATCAGTAGCGATAGAAATCGCCACCTGAAATAGAGACGTCTCGCCCCTAGCCATTACTGTGGAAAAAACCATCAGAAAAATTAAAACCGAAACTCGCGGCATCCCTGTTTTAAAAAGTTCCCGGATCATGTTTTGAAACTCCTAATTAGTTGGTTAATTAAGTTCAATATCACCAGCAAAACTTTCAAAGTCCCTTATTGGAAGGAACTTGGTTCTGTTGTCTAATGTTACTATAGATTTTACTCTCTGGGAAGAAATACGAAAAATGAATTTAATTTCAGAATTCCAATTCCCGAGGATATAGACTTGAGACCATTTTCCCAAAACCTGAAAACGTGAACTCGATTGGATGAGATTCCTTCCTTAACTTTTGGATTATTTGGTCTCAAAACAAAATTCGGGTTGAAAACTTTTTAATCTCTACGGAATCGGCTTTTGAAGCTGTGCAATCAAAGAAAATGAAGTTTACGACAACAGGAATTCTGAATTTATTGAATGAAAAGTGACCTTAAGCTTTTTGTTAAGTAAAATTAAACAAATACAATGCAAAATGCAATTTTAGATGATCAAACATTGCATTTTGCCAAATTTTTTGCACCTAATTTTCCAAAACCCACTGTTAACCCAAAATGTGGGCCGAAAAATATTGGCCTGACTTTTGCTATAATAATTGAAACATTTTTTCTTACGGAGCAGATTTAAATAAGGAGGCTCTGCATAGCAGCTTAGGATTTATTACTATCATCTAAAAAACCTGAGGTAAAACGAAATGAACTTGTTGAAAGAATACTTTAACGAACCTCTTGATTGGAGACGCTATCAAGTCGGGCTATATTGTCTGGGAATCGTGCTTTTTTCGCTAGGAGCAAAGGGTTTCATTGATGCCAAACTGGGAACCGATCCATTGGATGTACTGGTTATCGGAATGAATAAACACTTGGGCGTTGGGCTTGGCATATGCTCATCGCTTGTGGCTATTGGCTTCTTAACTTGGTGGATGACCTGGAATCGCCAGCTCCCACCGCTTACTCCATTTGTAAGCACTAGTGCAGTCGGTTTTTTACTCGACTTCTGGAATTCCCTTCATTTGGAAAATTACACGATCGGAGCTTTGCCGATCCAAAATATCGTCCTGGCAGGTCACACTTTGAACATCAGCGCTGTTGGACTTGACGTAGTGGCGCTTCTTACTTGCTCATATGCATCAGCCCTAATCATCATGAGTGGAATTGGCATCCGTATCATGGATTTGGTGGCCATCACTATGATTGAGAGATGGGACTGGTCCTTTTTTCGGGCCAAGATGACTCTTGAAACAGGTTTGTTCACATTGGGATGGTTTTTGGGGGGCCCCATGGGCGGAACCACAGTCCTGTTCTTATTCCTTGTGGGACCTTTTATCCAACCATTCATGTGGATGAATGCAATCTACCTGAACATACCTAACCATGGCATTAAGGATGCAAACCAGGAAACCATGGCAGAAGAAACAGCTTTGATAGTGGCAAAAGAGATTGCGGGATAATAGTGAGGTAAGAACCCAGGAAGAATTTTTAAAAACCATAGGCTTTGCGAGCTTACCAGCTTAGTCAGAGCAAGAACCCAGAAACTTTTGAGCATTGCATATTGCAAGATGCATTTTCCTTGATTTTTCCAAAACCCAATATTGATGCCAATAACTGACCGAATTTTTTTGGCTTGAGTTTTGCTATTGAAATTGAAGCATTCTTTTGTCATGACTCGGAATTGTTCAAGGAGGATAGCGTGCAATTAAAACCTAATTATAACGAAATATTGTGGATGACCACTGGAGCGGTGATTGCAATAGTCGCAATGCTAATAACGTTTCATTTCCGAAAAGAACAGAATGTTCTTGAACAGCTCGTCCACAAAACAGAGCGCGTGAACTTAGTAGCAAAGATGCGCTACTTATTGGCATCTGCCTCAGAAGCCGAAAAGAGTGCGGTCATGGCCATTACCGACCAAGACTCGCAGAATTTTGCAAATCAAGCCCGCAGTGCAACCACAGAGATCGAACAGAAACGCAAGGAACTTGCCGATCTTCTTGCCACCGGATCCCTCCTCCAGAACGGAAGAGAACTGCTTTCAGAATTTTCAAAAGTGTTTACTGACTTTCAACGCATTGATGACAATTTACTGGTTTTGGCAGTCAAAAACACCAACCTCAAAGCTTACAACCTGGCATTTGGTCCAGCTGCAGATGCAGTAAGCAAAATGGATACAGCCTTTTCCCATATGATAACGTTGAGCGAAAATTTTCCCTCCGCCAGAAATATTTCAGCGCTTGTTTTCGGAATTCTAAAGTCAGCATTGCGCATCCAAACTCTATTGGCACCACATATCGCGGAGGAAAGTGACAAAAAAATGGATGAACTTGAGGCACTTATGAAAAAAGAAGACCTGGAAATCCGAAAAAACATAGACACCCTAACCGCTCTTAAAGAACTCAACGGAAGCCCTGACCTTAAAACAGCTACGGATGAATACTCCAAATTCAGCAAACTAAGGGAACAAATTCTTGCTCTCTCGCGGGAAAACACTAACGTTCGGTCTCTCGCGATCTCTCTTGATCAAAAGCGTAAAGTGATGTTTTTGTGCCAAAGCTCCCTTGAAGCACTCCAGAAAGCCATTCAGGAAGAACCTATTGGGAATCAAACTGATGGCTTAGTACCCAATCCACGCTCACTGCAATTAAAAGGTCAGGAACCTGGTAATTAGGTCCAGTACAAACAATCCTTTTCCGCTCTCTCTGGCTTGGGTTTCGAAACAGTAGGTAAAAAAATTTAAAATTCTTTGTTAATGGAGGTTCTGGGGTACAGAAAAAACGGTATGAAATAATGTGCGTCTTACTACATAATCACCGCAAAAGGCATCTGTGGCTTATCATTTTGTCGAATTATTTAAAAGCTTTCTTTTTTTCCACGATAAGCCTTTCAGTGAATACTAGGCACCTAATGAACTTAAGAAAGAAATAATTCTTTTGTAGCTAGACTAATGGTTCGCTCTGGGAGAAACATGTACCTACGCGTCCGAAACGCAAGTCTGAAGCTGTGAAAAAATTGATTTTTCAAAAATGTACTAACTCCTAAAGTTTTCCTAGACAACATTTGTGAGATATTTCACCTGAAATTTTTCTCATATTTCACTCCTTCTCTGAAACTGTGTAATAAAGGAATAGATTGATGAAGCGAAGTCAGGGAAATAATCTGGGTGACAGTTACAACCGAACGAATACTTTTCATTTTCTGGGAAATTGGACGAAATTTTTGTTGCACTATTTTTTTTATTCTTTTACTATTTCTTATTCTGTGCACTTTATGAATTGGACTATTAATTCAAAGAAGTTATTGCGCTTAGATTAGATGATTTGACAAGTTGAGAAGGGTTCCCAGGTGAAACGACTTTTTTTGCAGAGCAAGATTCTTTTTCAGGCAAGAAGATTTTTTTTGTTTTTTTTCCTTGTCTCCTGGCTTTTTGCAATATTTCCCCATTACCATGACCATTGTTGTCTGTTTCATTCAAAAGTCCTTGAATCTGAACAAGAACATTCGCATTCTTCTTGCCCGCACTGTGATTTTCAATTACTACTGGTTTTTTTAATTAGTACTTTTTTTATTGCCTTTCAAAAATTAGTAGTAAACCATTTTTATGAAAGTTTCTATCAAGATTTACTTTTTTCAACAAAAGTTTTTTCCTTTCTTTTTCCGAGGCCTCCTCCTTCTACTCATTTGATTTGATTTGATTTGATTTGATTTTAATTGGAATCAAGTTTTCAGAAGGGACAGTGCTACCTCTTAACCTTTTTATTCAAATGTAAGAAGAGAGTTGTTTTTGTCGATATCTCCAAATTTGTAACGGTGGTTGTACAACAAGAATTGTCGCCGATACCAAAAAGGAGTATCTGGGTTCGAAAATTCGGGTAAAGAAAAATTGTTCTTTCCTCTCTGACTAAAAAAGAAATTCGTCATGGAGAAAAGCAAAATCGTTTAGTCAATTTCTATCTTTATTTACGAATAATTGAACAGATGGATTGAAAGGACTTTTAAATGAAATTTAATTCTTTGGTTGTTGCTATATTTGTTTGTTTATTTTTTCAAATAAATCCTTTACTCATAGCTGATTCAAATGCTGAAATTCAGGATCTGAAAAAACAAGTCGCCAGTTTGACAAGCTTAGTAAATAAACTTTCCCAGCGTTTGGAACAAATTGAAAGTGAAAAAACCGTCATCACTTCTCCACCTCCATCAATTTCCAAACCAATCGTTCGTTCAGCACCTGTGCAAAGCAGTGTCTACCAAAATCAAAATCCGGATATCAGCGTTGCTGGAAAAGCAATTGGGAAAAAAACCACAAATTCCTCGGACCCGATTCGAAATTCGATCGGATTGGACGAAGCTGAACTTGCCATGACAAAGAACATTTCTCCGTATTCTAAGGGAGCTTTGACGCTCAGCTTCAGCGATGGAGGAACAAAAATTGAAGAAGCCTGGGCTGAATTTTCCCATATCTTTCCTGTCGATGATGTTGAAGCAAAAGTTGGAAAATTTCTGGTACCTTGCGGCTTTTTAAATACTGTTCATGATCACGATTGGCCTATGGTTGCCAAGCCTCTTTCTATGCAATATTTCTTTGGAGATGAATCATTCAGTGAAAATGGTTTGTCAATGAGTAAACCAATAAATTTCAGCAATAAAACTTATGCAAAAGCAAATATCGATTTCCTACAGGGAAATAATGAACAACTTTTCCATGGTGGAAATTCCCGGGTAATGGGTGGAAGAATTTTTACAAACACGATGTTTAATGACAAAGATGATCTTAATTTCGGTGTAAATTTCCACCAGGGCTCCTGGGACACTTCGGGAGATTTGCGCTCGAGTATTGCAGGTGCCGATATTATGCTGCGAAGACGTTTTTCTCAATTCAACCGGTTATGTCTTTTCGGGGAGTGGCTCTGGAACAGAAGAGAGCAGGCATTTGGCTCTGATAGCTTCGCGAACGGATATTATTTAAACTTATTGTACAAATTCAAAAAAATCCGTGATTGGCATGTAGGTTTTGAATATGATTGTTCTCAGAAGCCTTCTGATACCAGGTATTGGTCAACTGTAAGATCTGCTTACCTTGGATATTGGTTTACCGAAAATGATCGTGTCCAATTTCAATTGCGAAACATTCATGATCCGTTCCAAATAACGACAAACAACGAAGCGCTAATTGAAATTATCTGGGGGATGGGACCTCACAAGCCACATTTAGCCAATTTCTGATTTTCAACTTCCTTAAAAAAACCTCTTTGAGGAAAAAAGCAATTTTTCTAAGATTAGTACAAGAAGGTAATTTATTATCAGTTGGAAGCTTTTGAAAAATATCAAACTGCAATGGTTACTAAAAAACAGTCTGGTAAAGCAAACATGAAAAAGGGGACAAAACTTTGGAGTGGTACAAGAAAAACCAGATTACAGATATTTTTCAACTGTCTCGTTCAGAGCGTCTATCAATGTTAGCAAATTGTAATACTATTTTTTATAGGAAAATATCCAAAAAATATAATAGGAGAAGTTTATGAAATTTAATCTATTCGTCTTCTGCGCATTATTATGCTGCATGGTACTTAATTCATACGCTTTTGCATCAATTACCGTTGTAACAACCACGCCCGACCTCCTTTCGATAGTTAATGCCATAGGTGGTAATCGCGTAAAGGCCATCTCAATCGGTCGAGGGCATGAAGACCCGCATTTTGTAGAGCCCAAACCAAGTTTTATGATTTCCCTATCCAAAGCCCAAATGGTTTTTTGTATTGGTCTGGATTTGGAAATATGGCTCAAACCCCTTTTGGAAGGAGGAAGAAATTTATCAGTCATGCCTGGAAATCAAGGTTATATCGATTGTTCCCAGGGAATAGATGTCAAGGAGATTCCCCAAATTCGTGTAGACCCATCGATGGGTGATATTCACCCAAATGGAAACCCGCATTACATGCTTGATCCTGAAAATGGACTAAAAGTCGCTGCACTGATTGCAGAAAAACTAGTAGCTTTCGACCCAGATGGAGCTAATGAATTTAATAAAAATTTGGAGACTTTTACAGCCGACTTGAGTAAAAGAATCCCACTTTGGAAAGAAAAAATACTGAAGTTGAAAAATAGGCGAATTGCTTGTTTCCACAATTCCTGGAGATATTTCGCGGATGCCTTCGGGTTGGAAATTGTAGGATTTGTTGAACCCAAGCCTGGAATTCCACCCACAGGTCGCGAAATCACTTCTCTCGTAGAAATCATGAGATCCAAAAACTGTCGAATACTTATTCGAGAAAAATATTACTCCGACAGCTTTTCTAACACAGTTGCAGAAAAAGTCCAGGGCAAAGTACTTGTCTTACCGGCACAAGTTGAAGGCGAGGATACTATTAAATCCTATCCGGATCTATTTGAAACAATTGTTAGCAGAATTGCAGATGGATTGGCCATTCAACAATGAATTTAGTTGAATTCAATAATGTTAGTTTAGGATACTCTGGAAAGGTGATTTTAAAAAATCTCAACTTCGTATTTCCAATTGGAAAAGCCATTGGGATCGCCGGGCCCAACGGCTCCGGTAAAACAACTATTTTGAAAGCAATATTGGGTCTTTTGCCGCCAATTGACGGGCAAATAATTTATCCATCCCTCCATTTCAAGGGCAAAATCGGTTACGTCCCACAAAGAGGAAATTTGGATGAGCTGTTTCCATTTACATTGTGGGAAATCATAGAAATGGGGGGTTCGAAGCAGATTTTTCCCTGGCAAAACTTAACACATAAGCTTGAAACACAAGTTAAGGAGGCTTTAAGCGCTGTTAATCTTCAAAATCAATCTCAAATACCATTTCGAGATTTGTCCGGAGGACAAAAACAGCGAGCCTTACTGGCAAGAGCATTGGTCTCTAACCCTGAAGTTCTAATCCTTGATGAGCCAACCTATGGATTAGATGTCGCACAGTCGCAAATTCTGCTTGAACTGTTCGACAGGCTTTGCCGAGAAAAGGGGATTTCCCTGATAATGGTTTCACATAACTTGATTGAGTTATTTACGAATACCGATTTGATTTTTCTATTACATCAGGGGAATCTTGCATTTTCCGGTCCAGGTTCAGAATTAACGGATGAACTTCTGGGGAAAATATATGGAATACCTGTTCGGTTGCGGGAAAACATAGGGAGGTCCCTTAATGGCTAGTTCAACTCCTTCACTGCTTGAACTACTTGTTTTTTTTCATGACGCAATTCTGGTTTCCATCATGGTCGGTGCGATATTAGCCCCTATTGGATTATTCCTTCATCTCAGACGGAATATATTTCTAGGGGCGGCGCTTCCTCAAATTGCCGGTTTCAGCTTTGTCGCCGGAGATGTTCTTTCTATTCCAAAATGGATCGCCGCAGGAATTGCTTTAATTGTCTTTGCCATAGTTTCAAACATAAAAAAATGGAACAAAAATCTAGGAATTAATTCCGAGACAATCATTGCTCTGGGATACTCTGTAGCAATGGCTGGTACTATTCTATTACTTGCCTTAACGAACGCTGAAGCCCATGCTTCTGAATTGTTGCTAAAGGGAAGTGTATTGACCGCAAAATGTTCTGATACACAAACCCTTGCCTGGATAGGAATTCCGCTCATTCTGCTTCTATATTTGTTTCAGAAGCGATTGTTTCTGATTTCTATTGACCCTGAAATGGCAAGAATTCTTGGAATTCATGTAAATTTTTACGAATTCATGCTTAACGGAATTTTTGGAATATCGATTATTCTGACGCTTATTGAAGCAGGCGCATTGGCTTGTTTCGCATTCATGCTAATTCCTTCATTATGCGCACAGGCTCTGTGTAATCGTGTTTCAAGAATGTTCCTGGTCAGTGAAATCATCGGAATACTTGGAGCAGCTGGAGGGATTACAATTTCCCTGGCCTATGACCTTCCAGCAGGCCCAGCGATGGTTATTTTTCTGATAGTCTTATGGATAGTGAGTTTATTAGCAGGGTTTCTTTGGAATGGGAAGCGGTGACAGTTTCAGAATTCCAATTCCCGAGGATATAGTCTTAAGACCATTTTCCCAAAACCTGAAAACGTGAACTCGTTTGGATGAGATTCCTTCCTTAGCTTTTGGATTATTTGGTCTCAAAACAAAATTCGGGCTGAAAACTTTTTTTATCTCTACGGAATCGGCTTTTGAAGCTGAGCAATCAAAGAAAATGAAGTTTACGACAACAGGAATTCTGAATTTACGCAGACCTGAAGCACGAAATAGGTCGGATGAAAGAACTAATTGAAATTGCTATTAATTGCCAATGTCAATATGAATTTACTCTTGGTTGCTGTTGTGAAAGGCAGTTTGTTGAAATTTCCCTCATCATATGCTACAATCATGCTGTTTCTGGCAAATTACAAAAGATCAAACATCTAAATTCCACAATATTGGAGCAAAAATTGGATTCTGCTATTCCACTAAAAGTTGAAAACTTGAAGAAAGCCTACCGGGGAAGAGACGAACAACTCTTCTGGGCCGTAAAAGGAATTTCGTTTGAAATTAAACAAAATGAATGTTTTGGTCTTCTCGGCCCGAATGGTGCCGGAAAATCAACATCTATGCATTGCATCACAGGTTTTTATCCAACGTCCGGCGGTTCAGTAAAAATCCTGGACTACGATCCACACACCCAACCCAAATTAGCACGACAATATCTTGGAGTCTGCCCACAAGATGACACCCTTGATTCTGATTTTACCGTTTTTGACCAAATGGTTCGCTATGCATCTTATTTCAAAATTCCAACCTCTGAAGCCGAAAATCGGGCCCAAAAGCTTCTTGAGGAGTTTAAAATTGCAGATAAAAGCAAGAACTGGATTGAAGAATTATCCGGAGGAATGAGACGAAGATTACAGGTCGCCAGAGCGTTGATTTCCAACCCCAGGCTTCTTGTACTGGACGAACCAACCACAGGTTTGGATCCGGAAGTTAGAAGATTTCTATGGAGTCTGATTGAACAATTTCGTCGTGATGGCGGCGCAGTTTTGATCTCCACACATTATATCGAAGAAGCTGAAAGACTTTGCGACCGGGTTGCAATCATGTACATGGGTGAAATTTTAGACTGCGAATCCCCAAAAAATCTAATTCAAAAGCATATTGCAAACGAAATGGTCGAGGAAGAGATCCGACCAGGCCTGAAATGGAAAAGACCTCCGAACCTGGAAGATGTCTATTTAAAAATCACAGGGGAAGCTCTTTCCAAAGATAACGCGGAAAGTGAAAGAGAGCTATCTTCTCCACTCTCGTGAATTGATGAAGCTGGTAAAAATTTGCTATTATACTAAAGTTCGCCAATGTATTTTATCGCATTCAATAAATTTAAATCAGTTATTCAGAAAGTCTACCATTGCAATGTACTAAATTATTCCATTGCGAATGACTCCTGGTCATTGGGCATAGCCCAAATGGGCGCTTTCACTATGCTAAGAGCCTAAAAAATTATAACGATAGGTTTGATACGATCAATTTCTTAACTTATTGGCTTTCTGAACACTATCGCTTATTAATTCGGAGAAAAAAATGGAAAGTCTTTTGGAAAGTTTTTGGGCAATAAAATGTGTCTGGTTAAGATATTTTGCATTTTACCGGAAGAACATCGTTTTTGCAATAATCACCACTTTTGTTGAGCCGCTTCTTTACCTTCTCTCATTCGGTTTTGGAGTTGGAGGAATGGTTGGAGGTATCGAAATCGAGGGAATAAAGCTCACTTACCGACAGTTCGTTTTCGCGGGAGTAGTGGCACAAACCGTTCTTTTTCAGGGATTTTTTGAAGCTGCGTATGGTGGTTTTGTCAGGATGTACTATCAAAAAGTTTTTAATTCCATTGCAATGACCCCAATTACACTTTCCGAAATCCTTTGGGCCGAACTCCTCTGGGATGCATCCAAAGCGGCTTTTTCGGCAAGCATAGTTCTCTTGATTGGTGCTCTTAGCGGAGAATTCAGTATTATTGGGTCTCTGATGTCCGTTCCGGCTGTATTCCTCTTTGCAATGACTTTTGCCGGATTGGGACTTTTAACAGCCGCTCGTTCTGCCACTATTGACGATATTTCTTACCCACAGTTTCTTTTCATTTTTCCCATGTTTTTATTCTGTGGAATTTTTTTCCCCTTGGGCCAGATGCCTGCCATCCTTCAGCATTTTGCTTGGCTGCTACCACTCACCTCGGTAGTTTCAATCATTCGCGGTTTCACTCTGGGGTTGCCGTTCGCAACTAAAGCATTTTTTATTTTTGGAATCTGGCTTACTTCAAGCGTAATTCTCTCCCGCAAATTCATGCACAAGCGCCTGGTAAAGTGAGAATCGGCCAGAACCATTACATAAAAAACACACACCAAACTCAATAATACCAATTCCAATTAGTTCGTTCATACGCCTTGTTTCTCGCTTCAGATCTGCGTAAAATCAGATTTTTTCTGACAGAAATGAATGTTTCAACCATCCAGTAAGGGATCCTTATTTTCCCGAAAATTTCGTTTTTTCCTGGAGAATAAAGCGGTCCCTTTTCATTTTGGTCAAATCAAAGTCCTTGGGGAAGCGCAGGTATTTTTTGGGATTGGTATAATTAACATTCACTTTCTCAACCGACCCAAACCGTTTTTTGTACCAATCCACAGATTGAAATCATCGTAAGCCAATGCGGTAACATCTCCCTCAGGAAGGCCATCGTAAGGACATTTGTCGTAATCAGGATCAGGACTTGCGTTCCACACCATTCCATAAACTGCTCCACCAGTATTTTCACTGTTTCTGCCATATGCTGGCCAGAAAAAACTTCCGGGAGTCGGACCACAGTGCGGGATTCCGCCATGGGCCCATAATCCCGCAGCTTTCGATATTCTGAGGAGTCCGTCTTGATGACCGACCCAAAGGACTAGTTCCTCACCATCTCCTTCTGTGTCATCCCATAGAAGACATTGCACAATGTTGGAATTGGCATTAAAATCAGTAATATTTACGTGAAGATAACTATTATTCGGACCAAAACAATCCAAACCCTTGTTTGTTCCAACATACAAAACGCTGCCCCGATAGGCAATCGCATTAATGTCATCAGAAGACAATCCTTTCGTATTCAACGAATCCATTCGGGTCCATGAATCTCCATCGAAAACATAAACCCCATCGCCGCTTGTCCCGACGAAAATTTTGTCACCATCTGCAGAAAGGCATGTTACAGGTCTTTTGAACATTGACTGGAGGGCGGTTACACTCAACCCTTTCCTTGAAACCTCTTCGAATCGGCCATCCTGAAAACAAAATACACAACCGGTACAATTTCCTCGACCTGTACCTACAACCAAACCGTCACCTTTCCTATAGATGCACCTTACGTCAGGGTCAGACAACCCTTGGCGAGTTCCGTAAGAAGTCCAGGTTTCTGACGCAGGATCATAAACAGTAGCACCACCCATTCCGACTGAATATCCTCCGGCGATGGGCTTGCCTTCAATATTTGTTGACAAAGTATTAATAACCAATGGAAAATCATTGGGGTTCGGCTCGGAGGAAACATGAAAAAACTGGAGACGGGTCGGAACAAAATAATATAAGAACCCTTGAATAGGTGGACGCTGCCGCATAAGACCTTTAGTCCACTCTCCAGCCCATACTTGATCTAATCCAATACCAATTCCTTTTACTTCCCAGCTTTTATTTGTCAGGTAGCAATAGAAGCTTCCCTGGCCGATATGTGAAAGCTTCTTTTCCTTCAGAAGGTTCGCCCCTTCATCGGTAGCTATTCCAACCCAGGTCTGAATACGCTGCAATTTTCTCGGCTTAAAATTGAGCGGAATTTTCCAGCATTCAGGACAAATTTTTGCCCCACGAGCGTCCCCGGCAGTTTGTACAGCCGTGGAAGTTGTATTAGAAGTCTCCACGACAGGAGGTCCATCTGCCCCTCCTGGACGAAGACCGGAAGGTTGCTGCGGCTTCGGGTTCGAAGAATCATCAGTTGAAGTCGGACTCGTCGAGTTCGAACCACAACAAATCGGACAACCGCTGCATTTTCCATTCTTTGATTTGAGAATTTCGTAATCGGTAATAGAATGGTCCACGGAAAAAACGCTTACCTGAGCAATTTTGTCGGATATGAGCCCCGAATTCTGAGTATTATATTTCTTCCATTTACCGTTAACTGTATCCCAGCAGCAAAGCCCATCTTTGGTTCCAATCCACATTTCCCGGTTTTCCGGCTCAAACTGCATGGATGAGATCCAATCGCTACCAGGGCCATCATCATTTTTCCGTATTACCTTGTATTTTCCACCACGATAGATCAGTAATCCGGAGCCAGCTGTTCCAAGAATGTACCAGTTCTCATCCGTGGTGGTATCCTCACCCATCGCGGATTTACTCATTTTAAAGTAAGAAACTGCTGATATCCATTCGAATGGCAACCCGTCATTAGTTACAGTGTGCGCTTCGAAAACGGAACCCTTCATTATCGCCCATCCTTTTGTCGTCCCGACGACCGCCCCCCCTTCACACGGCGCTATGGCCGTAATATGGGCTGACGGAAGTCCCTGGGTTTCGTCAAAAAACTGCGAAGAGTCCCCAGAAAACTTGACCAATCCTTTCATTGTACCAGCATAAATAGTTGAACCGATCAGACTTAGACAAGTTATTCCGTTGTCGGGAAGACCTTCTTTGACAGTGAAAACCCTGATTCCCCCGACTTCTCCACGACAAACCAAACCATCAGAAGTTCCAATCCACAATTCCTTGTCGCGTATGGCCAAACTTGTAACATTTCCGCTTGGCAAACCTTCTTTGGGGGTAATTGAATATTTAACATAGCCATCCACGTCATAACAAACCACCCCATAATTAGAATAACCAACCCATGTGGAAAGTGAATCAGTTAAAACTGCCAGCGCTTCTTTTTTATCCGGTGCAGGAGGAGAATAATTTACCCAGGTATTGCAAAAAGACGGAGATGTGCAAGAAAGGAATCCGGCAAGTACGAAAATGATTACCGCAAATGACAGCTGTGACTCTTGTGAAATATGTTGTGATTTTTTTTGATTCAAAGGAGCCTTGAAAAAATTCTTATTTAGAAGTGTTTGAAAAAAGCCATCTTTAACGAAACAAGAAATGGAAAAAAAAACTTTTGTAAAAAGTATTTGCATAGTATTAATCCAATCAACAAAATTTAATACTAATTTTCAATTTTCAGGAAATCATTATAAATCAAAGAAATTTTTATCACAACGTCGATTGACATAAGACAGGTCAAAGGTATGCCTCTATTAAAAAGCACTTCGACTCCCCTCACAAACTGTGAAATATTTGATTACTTGAAAATCGATCGCTTTTGATGCACCTTCCAGAAAGTTATACCAATCCCAAAAAATCCATTCATCTTCTCGAGAAGTCGAATTTTTCAAATGACTGCAACATCAGTTAATTCACGTTGAAAAAATGGAATTTATTACAAAACCCAAATAGCCTATTGAATAATAGAAGTATTCTTTCCTTTTAAAGTGAAATAACGCGAACGAAGATTGGAAGAATGAAGCAGCGGGGACGAACGAAATCTTTGGGATTGGTATTATTATGTTTTTGGAGTTTGATTCTTTTTTTTAAAATTGGTGTTCTCATGAATCCTATTATCAAAAATCTGAATTTTTGAGACACTGTATGAAAGTAGCTGGCCAGTTTTCCTTAAAACCAGCTTTAAAACGGAGATTCTATTGGGAATAGCCTCTTTTTTTTGCCAAAATTGCCCCTTCTGCTTTCTTTTACCAAAATTTTTCGGCGAATTTGCTTCAGTGTCATTTTTGATTTGCATTTTACCTTGAATTGGAATACCCTTTTGACCAAATTTCCAGAGGGAAAAAGGAAAGAGTATGAACAGATTCAAATCCAATTTCTTTGTTTTGGTAATCGTGTTTTCAGCTTCGATTCAAGGGGTTTGGGGCTACTTCGAAGACAGGCTTGGGGAGTTTTTTTCTCTGAAAGAACAAGGAAGACATTCCATTCTGGCGCAAAAACTTTCGATTGAAACTTCCAATTCAACGTTGGAAGATATGCGATTATTTCTTTTGGCTGAATCCCTCAAGGAAGCGGGAGCCAACGACCAGGCTATCAGAGTTTATTCAAAATTACTCAGTTCTTATCCTGATTCATGGTTTGCCAAAAAAGCCGGTTTGAATTACGTTCTGTTGAAAACTAAAGCGGTTAACTCATCATCATTTAACGAGTTGTACCTAATCGCCAAAAAGCTTCCAACCTCATTCACCAGAGGAAGAGCGCTGGAGGAAATTCTCAATCTTCTGGCACCCGGCTCCCCCGAATTGGCAAAAATTGCACTTGAGTCCCTTCAGGAATACCGGTCTGACAGTTCCTTTTATCAGGAAGTTAAGGAAACCCAAAACCTGTTCAAACGAATCTATTCGATGCCCACCAACTGGCGTTTCACACCCGAACAGTGGGTTGAAGTCCTGCGACTCTCATTTGGGGTTGGCCTGGACGACAATTTTCTGGCCGGGTATCAACCTTTCACGCAGGCACTCGGTCCGGGAAACGAATCTTTTATCGTTGTCCTGCAGGCAGATGCGCTAAGAGTTTCGGGGAAAAAGGATCGGGCACTTCAATTATTGGACAAAATTATCACCTACCCTTCTATACAACCTGCTGTAAGAGCTCTTGCCTACCAGGTTAGAGGAGATTTACTTCATTTTTCAAATCGACATCAACAGGCAGTCGATGATTTTGAGCATGCTATTTCGTGGGGAAAACCACCAGTAGATATGGTTGCAGCAAATTATCGCATGATGCGCTCCGCATTTTCAGTTCTTCAGGATGACAAAGCAATCCGTTGTGCCACCTGGCTTGTTGAAAACGCCCCTAAGATTTCATTATTTCCGGGGCATCTTTTTGAAATGGGAATCGAGCGATATGACACTGGCAAACTCAAAGAAGCCGTGAGTTATTTCATGCTGCTGGCAGACCATTTCCCTGGCCACTATCGTGCAGATGACGCTTTAGGATACGCTTCGGTAGTTTACGGAAATACAACCGAAAAAGGCAAAAAACTACTCGACATTCTCGACGAAAGATATCCCAATTCATTTTTCCTTTACTGGTTAGATCCTGAAATCAGAAATTCCAAGCTTGATTTGCGGGAAATCAATACTCCCATGCCCGAATCTGTACAAAAACGGTTGGCAAAATGGAAGATTTTATTTAAAACTCCTTTTGCTGAATATGCCAAAGAGGAAATGCGCTTTTTAACCGATAATCCAGCCTGCGAACTGAGTGTCTTTCGCGCGATTATCGAATTGATGACCACTATAGGTGATTGCCAACAACTTGTTACTTTTGCTGAAAGACTTTTCAAAAATACTCTCGATAGAGGAATGAACATCAATGACCTCCCCGCATGGGCCTGGCGAGCGTTTTATCCATTGGCCTATTGGAGCAACGTTTCGACAGAAGCTGGAAAATACCGCCTCGACCCGTATTGGGCACTTTCAATCATGCGCGAAGAAAGCCATTTCAATCCCAAAACCTGCTCCAAAAGCAACGCTATGGGGTTGATGCAGATTCTTCCATCCACCGGAAAATGGATTTTAGGGAAAGTTGGGGAGCACGGAAAATTTCATGCAGACATGCTCTGGAGCATCGAAAGAAATATCAAATACGGAGTCTGGTATCTGAATTATCTGAAGGAATTGTTCGCCGGTGACATGTTCCTTGCTGCAGCCGCTTATAACGGAGGCCAGGGAAACATTAAGAGAAAAGTTGAAGAAGGCCCCTACGCACACCTTCCAGTGCTTTCGAGGCTCGACCGTGTCCCGCTCCCCGAAACACGTGACTATTACAAAAAAGTCATGGGTGCCTGGTGGAATTACAGAAGAGTTTATACCAAGTGACCTATTTTACTTCTTCTCTATGATTCGCATTAAAGCTAGCAACTGCGTTTACCCTGAAGGTGTGAAAAAATTAAAAAAACCTTAAGAAAATCCAAGTGCAAAATATCACAAACGATTGTTGGCGGGGTTCTTTGCTCTTGTACTTTCACAAATAACCCTAATTATTCACGCTTCCCTGAAGGTGAGAAATATTTAGAGTTTTGAAGGTGAAAATAATCACAATTATTCTTTAATGCAGCCTTTGGGGCTAGTATTTTTCGGGATGTTTAATTTTTATGATTTCCAGCAATTTTTCATATCTTCTCAAAGATTGCACACAGGTTGTGAGTCGCTTTTATGAAAACTGAAAGCTCGCCTGAAATAATAACCGGAAAAAAGCTATTTATCGAGGTTTTATTGAATTATAAAAAACCTCTCTTTTTCGGAATACTTTCTTTGGCCGTGACTGACATAACCGACATTTCTCCTCCTCTTATTATAAAAGCCGTAATCGACGGTATTGAGAAAAACAGGGATGCCGTTTTACTCTTAAAATTAACGGTGGCTTATCTTTTAATCTCACTTGTCCAGGGTTTCTTTCGATTCCTCTGGAGAAAGTTTTTTATCGGAACCAGTCACATGGCAGCATATTTTCTAAGGAAAAAAATTTACGAACATGTACAATTGCTTCCTTCCGGATTTTTCAATCGAATGAAAACCGGGGAACTGATGTCCAGGTTAACAGGTGATATAGAAGAAGCCAGGACGATGTTCGGACTGGGACTACTCCTATTCATGGATGCGTTGTTCTACTTTTTAACAGTTCCTATTATTCTATTTACTCTGTCAGCAAAGCTTACGATGTACATTTTGATCCCATTGCCATTTATCCCATTTTTCGTAGTGAAAGTCGGGCGATTAGTGCATGAAAGGTCAACTAAAGTACAAGAACGACTTGCCGATTTTTCTGCTAAAGTACAGGAAAATATTTCAGGAATCAGAATAATAAAAGCTTTTGCCCGAGAGAAATCGGAAATTTTCCTCTTTTCCGAACAAGCCGCGAAATATCTGGATGCATCACTGGCTTTAGCAAAAATCGACGCTTTTTTTCACCCATCCCTTGAACTGGCGTGGGGTTTTGGAATTTTCACATTACTTCTTTTCGGAGGAATCGAAGTTGCAAATGGAGCTATTTCAATCGGTTCATTCGTCGCTTTCCAGGCTTATCTTTTGAAAATGGTCTGGCCAATGACAGCCATTGGAATGGTTATCAACCTGTTCCAAAGAGGCCTTGCATCGCTCGATCGGTGTTCTGAAATTCTAAACCAGAAACCTGAGATAACAGACCCACCCAAAGCGCAAGAAATCGAATCAGGAGAAGTCAATAAGTTTGATTCTCAGACTGATAAAACCCAACAGGTTGACAATTCACAACCTGAAATAATATCAACCAGCGAAAATAAGCCTGTTTCAAGTTCTCAAACAACTCAAACAACTCAAACAACTTCCTGGAAAATTGAAGTACGCAATTTGTCTTTCAAATATGATGATGCAAACGAGGCCGCTCTCGACAACATCAGCTTTACAATTTCCCCTGAGAAATCCCTTGGAATTACAGGCCCGATTGGTTCGGGGAAAAGCACTTTAATTATGCTTCTAATCAAATTCTTTAAGGCTCCGGCAAATTCAATTTTTTTCGATGGAATTGGAATTGAGAACTATTCGTTGTACAATCTCAGAAGAATGATATCATACGTTCCCCAGGAGACTTTTCTCTTTTCGGACAGCATCGCAAATAATATCGCTTTCGGGATGGATAACGAAACTGATATTCCCAAAATCATTGAAAGCGTACGAATAGCACAAATCAAGAATGAAATCGATGCTCTTCCATCAGGAATAAGCACCATGCTGGGAGAAAGAGGGGTAAACCTATCCGGAGGACAAAAACAGAGATTGTCTTTAGCACGAGCATTTGCCAAGGACTCCCCCATTCTTCTGATTGACGATGCAATAAGCGCTGTCGACGCGGAAACCGAGACAAAAATTCTAAAAAACCTTTTTGAACACTCTCTGAAACGTACATCAATTATAGTTTCCCATCGACTAGCCGCCATTCAAAAAACAGACATGATTTTGTACATGCATTCCGGAAAAATAATAGAAAGAGGGTCTCACGAGAAACTCATTGCTTTAGGAGGCCATTATGCGCGGCTATGGGAAAAGCAACTTCTTAAACACGAGCTTGAAAGGGACCAAATTTAATAAATGGCACAGGCATACATTCAGGAAGACGAAGATCCGGGGAAAATTTATGACGGGAGATTATTCCGAAGATTACTTCCGTTCCTGAAACCATGGACTTTTCCAGCCTGTTTCGCAGTCGTAATGGTAATAGGCGGAATGACCCTGTTTTTGTTCAACCCGTACATTATCGGAAGAGTTATTGACGAGGGAATCAAACCTCGCAACCAAAGCGTAATCATCAGACTTTCCTTTATTTACCTTGGAATTGAAATATTGGTATATTTATTCTATTGCGTTCAAAATTACCTTTTGCAATACGTAGGCCAAAAAGTAATGTATGACCTCCGAGTGAAACTATTTTCGCATTTACAGAGGCTTCCCGCTTCATTTTTCGACAAAAATCCTGTCGGGCGGTTGGTAACCAGAATTACAAATGACACTGCCTCACTCTCTGAATTATTCTCTTCGGGTTTGGTGATTGTACTAGGAGATATTTTCCTTGTTTTCGGAATAGCAGTGGCGCTTCTTTGCATTCAACCAAAACTAGGACTTGCCACACTTTCGACATGTCCCCTGTTGATTCTTTCAGCCTGGTATTTTCAGGATCGCATCAGAACGGCTTATCGTAAAGTCCGGCTAAAAATTGCCCTTCTTAATGGCGCGTTATCCGAAAATATCTCAGGAATCAGAGTAATACAAGTTTTCAGTTGTGAGGAAAAATGTGCGAAAAAATTTGACTCATTGAATATCGAACACACTGATGCTCAACTTGAATCACTTTTTCATCATTCGGTATTTACTCCGGTTATTACGATTATTAATGGATTAACGATAACCATAATCCTTTTTATGGGTGGAAAAATGCTACTGGCTGGAGAAATATCAACCGGGATTTTCGTAAGCTTTATTTCCTATGTACAACACTTTTTTTTTCCAATTCGTGATATGAGCGAAAAAGCGACGATTTTTCAAAGTGCTATGGCAGCAGCCGAAAAAATCTTCAATCTTTTAGATGAGAAAGTTGAAATCTCTATCGATGAGGGTATTTCAGAAGTTGAACTCGAAGGAAAAATAGATTTCAAGGGAGTCCAGTTTTCTTATATCCCCGGCCAGAAAGTTCTTAAGGGTATTTCTTTTTCGGTAAAACCCGGCCAATCAGTCGCAATAGTCGGGCATACCGGAGCAGGAAAAACCACTATCGCTTCTTTGCTTAATCGTACTTACGAAATTGATGGAGGAGAAATCCTTATCGATAACAGGGACCTAAGGGACTATTCCAAAAATTTCCTGAGACAAAACATAGCTCTGATTCAGCAGGAAGTTTTTTTGTTTTCAGGAAATGCCTTTGAAAACATAAGGCTGTGGAATGAAAAAATTTCCCGTGAGCGCGTTGAAGAAATTGCCGTGGAAATCAATGCTGACAAATTTATTTTGAATATGCCAAATGGTTTCGATAGCGAAATTCTTGAAAGAGGGGTAAATCTTTCAGCCGGACAGCGACAATTAATAGCTTTCGCGCGTGCAATGGCCTTTAATCCCAAGATTCTAATCCTTGACGAAGCTACTTCATCAGTTGATTCCAACACGGAAAAATTAATCCAGGAAGCAATAAAAAAACTGATATTGGGCAGAACAAGCATAGTAATAGCCCATCGGCTCTCAACAATAAAAAATTGCGAAAAGATCCTGGTAATGCATCATGGAAGATTAGTTGAAGAAGGAACCCACGAATCCCTGCTGGAAAAAAATGGATACTACAAAAAACTTTATGAACTTCAATTTGTTGACAAAATATAGTAAGATATAAAAAAAATATTTAGATGATATTTATTTAGTTACATTTTTTAAGAAAAGGAACCAGAATGAGTTTATTTCCTGACTGTCCATGGAAAGAAACAGTAATTTTATTAATCGAAGACAGCATGATTGATTCGAAAATGGTCGAGCTCAGCTTCAAAAAGGACCCAGTAGACGGCGAGAAAGTGATCCCGGTTAGTTCTTTGAAAGAGGCACTCGGGTATTTAAGTACTCATACAGTCCACTGCATTTTGCTTGATCTGAATCTTCCCGATTCCAGTGGCCTTGAAACCTTACAAAAAATTCGAGCAATAGATACTGATATCCCTATTATCGTTTTAACTGGAAATGAGGAAGACACAATGCTTACCTGTGCCATCCGCGAAGGGATCGAAGATTACCTCGTCAAAGGAAGATATCACGATGACCTTCTATTGAGAACAGTCCGAGAAGCTTCAGAACACGTTTGTCGACAATATTCGCTCAAAGAGGCCAATCATATTATTGATGCATTGCTCAACAAAAATGAACAAGCGGCTTTTATTTTGAATCTCGAAGGGACATTTAAAGTTGCCGACGGAAGCTTTCTGGAAATGTCAGGACAATACAGCGAAACCCTTCGAACAAAAAAAATATTTGACTTTATTACGCCAGTCAATCTTTCAGATTTCAAAGACTGTTTTCAGGAACTTGTTTCAGGAACCCGCGATCAACTGGAATTGGATGTTCCCCTGAAATTTTCAACTGATTGCTGGTCTTCAGTTCGCTTGACTCTTTTGCTAGCCCGCTCACCGGTGGGACATCCCCAATTAATAATTGGTTCAGTCAAATCTCCCGAAAAAAAGGAATCTGCACCAATACAAAAGGTTGATGGAGAGCAGCAAATTGCAGAGAATGCAAATTCAGCCATGCTTAAGCATAGCCAGCATGATGAGACAGTACTAAAAAAAAATAAACTACTCGAAGCCAAACTTCATGAGAAAATCCTCGAACTTGCTCTTGCGAACAAAGAAATGGAATCCTTCTGCCAGTCAATTTCCCATGATCTTAGAGCTCCCGCAAGAAGAATAGCCAGTTTTGTTCAAATTATTCTCGAGGAAAATAATGGAACACTTAACGAAACCGCACGAGAATCCCTGAGTTTTATTAATGAATCAAGCAAACGAATTCTTGAGTTGATTGAAGATCTGATGAAATTATCGGGGTTGATGGCTGAAACCATACGATATGGCGAAGTCAATCTGAGCAAGCTTTGTGAGGAAACTGCCAATGAGCTTTTGAGAAATGAACAGGGAAGAAATATCGAACTGAGAATTGCTCCAAAACTTGTAGTCAATTGTGATATCCGATTACTCAAAATTGTTTTTGAGAATCTTCTCAACAATGCGTTTAAATTTTCCTCCAAAGTAAAAAATCCAAAAGTTGAATTTGGGCAGAAAGATCATTTTGGACAACTATCTTACTTTGTTTCAGACAACGGTGTAGGATTTGATATGTCCCAGGCGGACCAACTTTTTACACCCTTTGGAAGATTGCATTCCGACAAAGAATTTCCAGGAACCGGAATCGGATTGGTAACAGTTCAAAGAATCATTCGAAAACATGGAGGAATGATTTGGGCGGAATCTGAACCTGATAAGGGAGCAACTATTTTTTTTACCCTTACACCCGATTGATCTACCAATTTAGAAGCCTGCAAAATCAGCAAATTTCAATTGCCTTTTGCAAGGACTAATAAAAAGGACTCTTTTGTACGAATTGAAGTGAGGAAAAAAATGCCGACAAAATTGAGATTACTGATTATCGAAGATTCTAAAGCTGATGCCCTTTTGCTTTTGCATGAACTGCAACGTGGGAATTTCGAAATAATACATAAAAGAGTAGATAATCCAACAGATTTGATTGCGGCCCTTGAAAGCAACGAGTGGGATTTGATAATCTCCGACTACGTAATGCCTCAATTCAGCGGACTTCGTGCTCTTCGAATCGTCCAGGACCATGGAGTTGATGCACCTTATATAATAGTCACTGATAAGATAGCCGAAGGAATTGCAGTCGAGGTAATGAAAGCGGGGGCGCATGACTATTTTAGGAAGGGAAATTTTGCCCGCCTTGTTCCTGCGGTGAACCGCGAGCTCTCTGAAGCGAAACAAAGGAAAGAAAGAAAAGCGGCAGAGGAAACCGTTAGAAAACTTTCGCTGGCAGTCGAACAAAGCTCCGCAATAATTGTTATTACTGACGTTAAAGGGCAAATTGAATTTGTTAACCCCAAATTTGTCGAAAAAACTGGTTTCACTAAAGAAGAAGTAATTGGAAAAACCCCTGCAATATTAGCTTCAGGGCAAGTGCCCAAGGAAACTTACAGCCTCCTATGGGAAACCATCACCACCGGAAAAGATTGGAAAGGCGAATTTTGCAACCGCCGAAAAGATGGCGAACTCTTTTGGGAATCAGCTCAGATCTCAGCGGTCAAGAAATCCGATGGAACCATTATCAACTTTATTAAGGTTTCCGAAGACATAACTGAAAAAAAACAATTGTATGAGGAATTAAAAAAAGCCAAAATAGCAGCCGAAAGCGCGAATAGAGCTAAAACACAATTCCTTGCAAATATGAGCCATGAACTCAGGACACCACTAAGCGGAATAATTGGCATGTCTGAACTGTTAAAAGACCTCCTCACCGGAACCAAGGAGAAAGAATTTGTCACCATAGTCAAAGATTCCGCGCACTCACTTCTTAGAATTGTCAGCGATGTTCTCGATCTTTCCAAGGCAGAGTCCGATCAACTGATAATTGAAGAAGTACCATTTGAGCTAAAAAAGCTAATGACTGAAATTCGCCCCTTATTGGAAGGAATGATTTTCAAAAAGAAATTATTGCTGGAAATAAATATTGATAGCTCCATTCCAACTGTACTAATGGGAGATCTCCGCAGAATAAGACAAATCCTGTTGGCGCTCATCGGCAATGCAATAAAATTTACCCTCCAGGGTGGAATTACAATTTCTGCAGAAAATGCAGGAATCGATGGTGATTACACAAAAATCAAGTTTTCAGTTAAAGATACGGGCATTGGAATAACTCCTGAAAATTGTTCAAAACTGTTCAAGCCTTTTGAGCAGATTGATTCATCCTTTTCACGAAAATACGGAGGACTGGGAACCGGATTAGCCCTGACTTTACACCTTGTTAAATTGCTTAAGGGAAGTATCGCTGTTAGTAGTCAGCTTGGAAAAGGTTCCGATTTCTATTTCACTCTCCCACTAAAATCAGTAATGAAAGATGTGCCCCTCGAAGCGAAAAAGGAAGCAGAAGAATCGCCAGTACCGTCGGTTTCACCAGCTCAAAAGCCTTCTCACCGCATCCTTATCGCTGAGGACGATCCGTTAAATCAATTTGCAATTTTCTCACAAATTTCCCGACTTGGATATGACTCTTTAGTAGTCTCCAATGGACAACTTGCAATTGAAGCTCTGGCTGAAGGAAAATTTTCCTTAATACTAATGGATTGCCAAATGCCCATCCTGGATGGATTATCGGCAACCCAAGCAATTAGAAAACTTAAATCAGATGAGGAAAGAAGTATTCCCATAATTGCTTTAACTGCCCATGTTTACGAAGAAGACCGAAAGCATTGTATGGAATGCGGGATGAATGATTTTTTGACGAAACCGGTTGTATTATTGGATCTGAAAAAAATGTTGGAAAAATATTTGAAAGACGATGCCGAACAGCCAACAAAAGTACCCTCTTAATAACTTTCCGCTGAACCCGGTGACTTCGACTCCGCTCAGTCACCGCATTCAGCTCTTTGGGCACACACAGCTATCTCGCCAGATCCAATTCTCGCACAAAACTCGGCTTTCGCACCAAAATAAGCCCCTTCGCCCATCGCTTAAAAGATGTGTAAGATGGCCTTTTTAATTTGGGCAAGGCTTCGCCTTTTCCTTTCTGCGTTAGGGCATTTGCCAAACTTGAAAATCGCTTTTCTTGTGTTCTTCGTTACGTTTGTATTACCCAATTCGTTACTTTTCAGCGCTGAACCCTTTACTCTTCTTTTCAATGGGTCGCTTCAAGGCACTCTAAGGAACGAAAACGGAATTTTGATGGCCAAAGTATCGACCATTGCAGCGGAAACCCGAAAGAAAGCCTCTGATTTACTCATGGTCTGTAATGGGAATATGCTGGGCCCATCCAATACAAGCTATTCTGATAACGGAGCCTGGATAATGGATTCATTAAACGCTTGTGGAATTGAAGCCATGGTTCCCGGTCCACATGACCTGTCAATTGGCCAAGATGAATGGTGGAAACGAGTCAGCGAAGCAGCATTTCCAATAATATGGACGAATTTGTCTCCTAACGACACTGAGGCAAAGAAATACCATGCCAGAACAGAAATAAGACGCTGGGCTGTTTTCAACAAGGGGAGTGAAAGAATTCGTATCATGGGAGTCATGAGCCCCGAAGTAATGACATTCTGGCCCAATTGGCCCAAAACGCTTAATCTTGAACCACTTCAAGGAAGCCTCGCAAGCGCCTCAAAAGAAGCCGGGGATGCAGACTGGACAATCGTTATGGGCTATCTATCATTCGCAGAAGCTCAGACACTCCTGGAAAAATTCCCGTGGATCGATCTGGTAATAACCAATTCCAATCGTCCAAAGGATGGCCTGTTGGAAAATATCTTCGAACAGCAGTTCGCTGATGGCAGAAGAATCCTCTGGACAAGACATCAAATCACCTCTCTTGGGTTAATCGAGGGAAGCAAAACCGCCACCTATCGATCGCTTAAAACCATGCCAATTCCCCTTTCCAGTGACATTCCTGAAGATGCATCGCTAAGTATGCACCTGAACGAAGTTGAGCGGAATTATAATGCGATAAAAGATGTCCCAGTTACAAATTTATCGCCGATGGAGATGGCCAGTTACTCCGAAACCTTAGTACAAGCTCTATGTTATGAATTGCATGCTGAACTTGGTGCCGTTCCGGCAGCGCATCTCAGAGGTGCTCCATCAAGCCTTGAATTGACTGAAGGCGATATTCGTCGTACAAGTCCTAATTCCGAACGGATTGCTTTATTAACCATTCGAGGAGCCATCATTCGCGAATTATGGAAAAAACGCGATCAACCGCTTCTAAGAGGAAAGGGCCTGGTATTATCCGGACTATGCGAACACCGAGGACAATTGCTATTGAATGGCCGACCCATCGGAGATTCAATTGAATACCGGATAGCTACAACCGAGTATCTGGCTTTAGGAGGGTTATCGTTCTTTCCCCCCTCACCAAATCATGTTCGGAAGGAAAGTTTTTTCCAGATGATGGTTCAACACTTCAGCCGAAAGTACAAGAAAGGAAGGGAGGAATCCCGAAAACAACTTGCCGAAAAACCGTATTTGCGACATCATACTTCATTAGGGTTTGATTTCAATCGACTTAATTTTGGAGGATCAGCTCCTGCCTATCAGAATCCTGAAGGCGGCGGTTTCTTCATGGATCGCGATGTTCCAGGATTAGTCGGAACAGCATATCGAACAGTTGATTTTTCCCTGAACTGGAAAACGGTGTATAGCAAAGTCCACGAAGATTGGATTTTTCGAGGAGAAAACTCGTTGTACCAACGCGATGGAATAACCGTCCGCGACCGTTCGAAAATGGTATTACGCTGGACACGCAATTCAGCCATCGGCACTTTCAATCCCTTCATCGAATTTTCATCCCTTAGCCCCATCAGTCAATCCAGCTCTGCTGGCAAACGACCGCCACTTTTTCTCGAAGGCGTAATAGGACTTAAGAAAAAAATTTCCAAGGAATTGGGAATATTTGCAGGGGTAATTGAAATGGTAAGACAGTCCTGGCCCTCGAAACCCAGAAACTTTGGACTCCAAACGCAATATGATCTCGAGCTTCCCCTACCCCATGGTTTTGAACTTAATTCCAATATGAGTTATTTCATGACCAATGATTCTGATAAAATCAGAATGTATGAAGGTTCTCTGGAGTTTAAGTACAAGTTTGCCCCCAAGTATGCATTAACACTTCGAGAAAACCTATTCGGCTGGAAGGAAGCTGCAATTCCAAGCTTTGCAACGCGTAACGAGATCTTCTTTGGTGTTACCTGCGAACTCGGTTTCCGGAAATTTTAACTGCTGAGGTTCTTGCAAAATTAGCAAATTCAGATTTGCGAAAAATATCACAATAATCATAAAATCTGAATTTCTCTTCGTCCAATCTGCAAATTTTACACAATATTGCAATAAGCTCTGCAAATTGAATTTGCTGAAAATCAGCCAGTACAAGAATAGTCAGTAATCACCATTTTCATAGGTGTAACATGGGATTACTCATTGTCATTCTTGTTGGTAATAATGAGTTGTGAAGCTTTTGCTGCTTGGAAACCAGCTGAAAACGCCCGAAGAGTGGCAGTGCACCAATTTCTGGAATTCACCCCTTTTTTATCGAACTGACAACTTTGGGCCCTCCAAGGGTTAAGAAATGATTTTTTCGTTGAGCAAGACTTTGGGAAAAGAGGAAATTACATGGAAGAAATGAGACAGGAAATTGATGTTGTCATCAAGGCCTTTTTCCGATTATTGGATTTCATGGATGAAGCGAAATTTAAAAACGGTGAAATCACCAGTAAAATAGATCTGAAAAAGTTTTTCCCCGGGCTGTTCAAGAGGTTGGCCCAAGCGTCTACAGAATATCTATGCCATAAACACCCGCAACTCAAAGAGGTGTTACCCGGGGAAAATTTGGCTGATTGCATTAAAAAGAAGCTGGAAAAGCAAGAGATCGAAGCAGATAGGAATGATGCTTTCGAAAAGATAGCCACTAGTTACCGTAATGGCCCTGATTTGATCGGTGACTTTTACAAACAGCTCCACTCAATTTGCAGTGGATATCTCGAAGAAAACAATAACAGACTGGAATTCAAATTCATCTTTAGTCGATGTGATTTTTCTTCCTTCGAAAGCAACTCAAAACAAATCATCGTGGAAGTACCTCCCCCAGTAAAAGAGGAGAAGAAAAACCCGGACCCGGCTTCACAAAGTACCAGAAGAAGAAAACGCCCCCAAGGTGGCAGATTTCATCGGACCGCTTCTCTCAAGCCAAATTCACCTTCGGGCAGTGTTCCAGCTTCAAAACCTGTTCCCCCTCTGCAACCGCTTCAAACCCAACAATCTGTTCCCGCTTCACAAAGTACCAGAAGAGGGAAGCGCCACCCAATTGGCAGATTTCACCTCAACGCTTCTCTCAAACCGGATTCGCCTCCGGACAGTGTTCCAGCTTCAAAACCTGTTCCCCCTCTGCAACCGCTTCAAACCCAACAATCTGTTCCCACTTCGCGACTGGACCAAGTTCCGCAGCCTGTCCAGGCTCCACCGTCAACTCCACCTGAACAGCTAACTCCCGCCCCTAAAGCTGGTCACTCTCAGGAGCCTGTTCCGGTTTCGCGGCCAGTTCCAGCTTCGCTTCAGCCGCGCACTTCAGTTCCAATGTCTATTTCGACACCGGAACCTGTTCAAATTCCCCAACCTGATCAACCTTTGCAACCTCCCTCAGCTCCTACGCCTGTTCCGATCCCCGAACCTATTCAAGTCCCACAACCTGATCGCCCTTTTCAACCTCCCTCAGCTCCTACGCCTGTTCCGACGCCGGAACCTGTTCAAATTCCGCAACCTGATCGCCCTTTGCAACCGCCCCCAGCTCCTACGCCTGTTCCAACTCACGAACCTGTTCAAATTACGCAACTTGATCGATCTTCGCAGCCGCCCCCAGCTCCTACGCCTGTTCCAACTCACGAACCTGTTCAAATTACGCAGCCTGACCGCCCTTCGAAACCTGTTCCCCCACCACAAACTACCCCGGCTCAACAACCTATTCCAATCACCCAACCAATTCAACCCCTGCAACCATCTCAATTTCAGCACTCTGTCCAAGCTCCGCAGGTGCCCCATGCTCCACAACCTCTTGCAGCTTCTCAACCTGTTCCTGCTCCACCACCTGTTACCCCGTCGCAAGCGATTCCAGCTTCTCAACCTGTTTCTGCTCCGCAACCTGCTACCGCTCCGCAAGTACCTCGAGCTTCGAAAGTTAGTAAACCCTAAACTCGAAAATGACCGAAAAGTGGGGGATAAAAAAATTCAGGTAAAATTTTCCTGAAGGGGGCTTATATCTACAGATTTCTCTGGTTGATACTACTTATACCAATTATTATTAATCCGTAGGTATGCTTAAATCCTCCAAAAAAAGATTTTCCATAAAATAATTGGAAAGCGTTGAACGTTTTTCTGAATATTCAATTTTTTTCGAATAAGGTTGCTTCATCGCCTTTGGCTCCCAACGTTGTCGGAAAATTTCTTCAACAGCCAAGAAGATTGAAACCCACGAACTAATTATGAATGGTATTATACCAATCCCAAAAAATATGTGCATCGCCTCAAGAACATTGATTTTATCAAAATGAGGTTGGATCGGTATATTTTCCAAGAAAACACAGAATTTTCATGAAATATGGAGCCATTACTGGATGGTTGAAGCATTCATTTCTGTCATACCCAACTCCAATTTACGCAGACCTGAAGCACGAAGGAGGTTGGATGAACGAACTATTGAAATTGGTATTATTTCTTTTTTTCGATCGGTACAAAAATATTGATTGGTCCCTGAGCAGCCTTTTGCTCTTGCATTAGGGTTTCTGGAGGGCGGTTAGTAAAGGCAAGAGTGGCACTAAGATTGGCACCCAGCAGAATAATCATGCTGGAGAGATACATCCAGAACATGAATCCAACCACAGCGCTCATCCCTCCATACACATTCTGCAACCCTTCTGCTCCGAGAAAAAAATACCAGAGAACGAAGGCTGTTTTTGTGAATTCTCCGAAAACCGTAGAAAATAACGCTCCCCAAGCCGCTTCCCGCCAGTAAACCTGGGTGTTGGGGATGAATCGGTACATCAGAAAAAAAAAAGTGAAGGTGAAAAGAAGCGGAATGAGCACCAGCAAAAGAGCGGTGGACTTCTGTTCAAAAGGCATTAGAATATGGGGATTTTGCTGCTTGGACAACCATCCAAGATAAAATTGCAAGACAGTCGTCAAAATGATAGTTACACCTAACAAGACTGTAAGAAAAGCTATCATCATAACGGCAATGGCCCGCTCAATAAGGAAAGTTCGAGGGCTAGCCTGATACCAGGCCTGGTTGATGTTTTGAGCAAGTCCGGCAAAAACGCCGGTGGCCGACCAAAGAAGAGCTCCGAATCCAAAAAGCCCACCCAAGGTCCAGAAGGAGTCCCCCTTTATCAGCACCAGTTTGTCCATAGTTGCTTGAATGACATACTCAGAGGTGGGCAAAAATTCTCGGGTGTAGCTCATGATCTTGGCATAAATTTCCGGTCTCCCCAATAACGTTGAGGAAGGAACAATAACCAGGACCAACAGGGGAATCAAGGAAAACAAAGCATAATACGCAATAGCCGCCGCAGCTTCCGAGCCTTTAACTTCAGAAAAGCGGTTCCATGTGCCCCATCCAAGGGCTGCAAGATATTTTATTCGCTGCCACAAAAAATTCATGCAAACCTTTATTGTCAAGCTTCCATACGTTTGACAGCCAAAAAGAGTAAAAAGACTTGACTTATTAACCTGCCCCAACGCAAGTGCAGAAAATTTGGAAAAAATAATTTTTCGCGATTTTTTTTTGAAATGTATGGTTAATTACCAATGTCAATATTAATTCACTCTTTGGTGCTGGCGCTTGAAAGAAAAACTATAAACCGGACTTTCCATAATATCAGGAAAAGTGAATTAAACCAAGACCTGAATTTTACCCTATTTCGTTTGCATAAATCCATTGAGGCGAGTTCTTTCTTTTAGAATTTATCTTACATAAGAAAAAGAGAAACTTCCAACTTCATTAAATACTCCCGAACTCCTTGGGCCTAAGTATTTTTCTCCTCAATTTGACTTTGGTTAAATCTCGGAGCATCAGCCGCAGCGATGAGGATCACGAAGACCATCTGATTGTCCGCTATTCAAACAGTTTCCTCATTATCCGTAACCCCCATCGACAATTCGTCAGGGCTTCGCAGGGGGGGTCTGCATATTAGCACCGGTCTTTTCCACAGCAGCTCCAACTTTCTCAAGGACTTCCCCAGCCTTTTCTGTGGCCTTGTTTGCAGCATTTCCGGTTTTTTGAACTGCTTTATCCAACGCAGCCCCAACTTTTTCCGCAGGCCCTGAGTTCGATTTCGGTGCAGAATTGTTATCACAGCCGGCCGCAAACAGAGACCCGGCAAGGAAAATCACCAAAATACCCAGGTTCAGTACGGAATTGAGCTTCATACACATTCTCCTTTTGTCAGGTTTTTGTTCTATCAAATCGCACCAAAGTAGCACGTTTGGTAGAATGATCGTTTTATTAAAGGCTAGTAATTATAATTAGCAGCAATCGCGCAAAGGGGACATCCCGCATTATCTCCATTAAAATGATAAATACTCACTATTAATCTTCAATGGTACGCATCGTTGCTAAGAAATGCCAGATTGAAAAAAATTGAGTTTGATTTAATGCGGGTTTTGAAATTTGAAAAGTTGCATCTTAGGTATTTGTACGTAACATTGTTAAACTTTAGGGTTCGAATTGATTGTGGGCTTTCGGCAAATCTGCAAAAAAAAACCTAAAAAAATTCTTTCAGCATTTTTTTTGGAGGAATTTTCTTAAGAATGAAATAAAAACCAACAATAGGCTCTTTTTTTTCGTTATAATAAATTTACAGTTGTTAAATCTGAAGCTAAATCAGCTTTTTCAATGAAAAAAAGTCGTGATAGATGACTCAGGTCATCAATTGTAAAAGAGGAAGAAAATACATTATGAAAAAATTTGGGATTCGTTGTTTTTGCTATGGTTTGCTGAATTTTTTCACGGCATTGAGGAGTAAATTTCGACCTTTTAAGCAAAGCACCGGACGTCCCCAAATTATGGAGGTTGTTATTAGCATGAAAAATCTACGGGCATTGAGCAAACTTCTGTGTGTTATCCTGATATTTAGCTTCTTTGCAGAAATCCCATTGAAGGCAAACCCTCCCGAATCTGTCAAGATCGATATCGGTGGGCAGACTCTTCAAGTCACACCCGGGCAATGGGTTACTGTCACACAGGGCAACCAACCCGTCACCTATAACGTCAGGTATGTAGATGGGAAGCTCGTGGCTCTTAACCAAGACCAATACAATCGGCTCGTTTTCGGAGGAAATGGTGCTGTTGATGCGAGAAAGCGGAGCAAAAAAATGGATAGGTACACAAAAAAGCGAATTTTAGGGGATTTTTCGACAGTCTCGTAGAGATACAAAGCAAAAAACAGCAACGCTGGGCCTCGAAATCGTGGCCCAGCGTTGCTTTTTTTGCTTCTTTTTATTTCATCAAACCAACTATGAAATTCCAAATGCTTAACGCCACAACGTTACTTGGGGAATTCTTTTCCTGAAAATGATAAACTGGATAAGCGGGTCGAGGAGTACCATATTCTCCATCTTCTTCCTGATAGTAGAGCGACTGCATAGTGAAAATATAATTTTTCCCGTTTTGGGAATCCCAGTTGTCGCCGGCGCTGAAAGCCAGTTCGACCTGGGAGATATACGCGTTTTTCTGGGCAAAGTCGTAAAGTTCTTTGTCAAGGTCCCAATAAGAAAGATTTTTACTAAGGAAGCCGGTTCCATTCCACTCTTTGGTAAGAACTTGTCTGCAATCGAAAGTTGCACCGTTTTTTGCCGTAAAGCGAATGAAAACATTGACTTTGTCGGCTTGCCCAAGCATTCCGGATTTTTTGTATCCAATAACAAAATCCGGGCCCATTATTCCACTACCTACGATTCCAAGAAGTACCGGTCCTTGTACACCGATATTAAGCCGCTGATAGGTATAGTCAGAGGGATAATTAGACGCAAACCCAAGCGTCAACACCGAAACAAAAGCCACAACAAAAAAGAATATTTTCTTACAATACTTCATAAAAACTCCTTGAATTTTTGATTTTTGAAAGCGAAGAAGCTTAGTGCAATTCCTGGGCCAAATACTGCCAAAAATTGGGCATGCCCTCAAAACGCTCTTTCCAGAACCACTTTTCGGGCAATAAAAATTTACTCTACCAAAATTTGAAGGTAAAATTTAATTCTCCGCCATAAAAAATATTTTTGCTATTGTTGAAAAGTTAAGCAAATTTTGCACGAAACTTGCTCATTTACATAAAAATTTTCAAGGAAATTAAACAGTGTTTTGGTTAAATAAACCTTACAGAGGAATTCTTTTTAATATATGCGTTTTCCGGCGGAAACTGACCGCCGAATCCGGAACAAACTGACCACCCGTTCCGGTTGAAAGTGACCACCTATTCCGGTGGAAACTGACCACTTTTTTAAAATTTTCCGGAAATGGTGGTCAGATTGCCGGAACCCTTTTCAGAAGCGAATAACGACAAATTGGCTTCGACCATTTATCATTTTCCTTCCCAAAGGAGGAAATGAAAATGGCCGGAAAGGGTATAACTATGAGAAAAGCAAAAGAAATTCTCAGACTGAAGTTGGTTAATCAGTTAAGCTTTCGAAAAATTGCCAGAGCTTGCAAAATCTCGAAAACTACCGTGAAAGATTACGTTGAACGCGCAGAAAAAGCTAATCT
>JADFXM010000169.1 GCA_015233565.1 Candidatus Rifleibacteriota bacterium | reverse complement strand
AGTTTTAAAACAATGAACATGACACAATCCGACCACCAGGTTTTAATTTAAGAAAACTCGTCGCTTCGCTCCGAAAAGCGGTCAGTTATTTCCGGAACAGGTGGCCACTTTCGCCGGAATACGCAACTGTTTCTTGCGCAAGCTTAATGACTTATTCTTCCGTAAAACCCATCCTTTCATTAAAAGGCAAATATCGTGTGCGATTTTTAGTAGTGGGCGACATTGACCAAAAAATCGTGTAAAACTGCAGCAATCAGGCTACTTCCTTACACAATCAATCAGAACCTTGTAAAGTCAGTCCTGATCAAGATGACAACTTGATTTTGGTTAAAACTTGACACTACCCAATCGCCTGATTAGGTCTCTAAAAGAGAAAATACACAAAACAAAAAAAACCAAAAATAGTTCCGAGAGCGGGGAAATGAAAAAAATCAAAAAAAACAACGAAGGTACCTGAAATGTATGTAATTACTGGCTCGTTCACCAAATTACTTTCCAACGGAAGAAATACCGGAAATTTCAGGGATAGGAAAAATACGAGTTTCTTTCCGGAAGAATGTTTGTTGTATGAAGCACTTTTGGAGTTCCATGAACGGTTAATTTGAGGACGTCATACTCGATGATTCCACTGATTTAAGCTTAATTCACCAAACTCTTAAGATCTTATTTCCAATCTCAATAACATTATTCAAATCAGCCCTACCAATAGTCGGACATCAGCGGATATGCTTGCCTATGCGGTTGAGCACCTCGCAAACACTCCGTATTTGTACCCAAAGATCAAAAATGGACTCGTGGGACAACTACAAAACCTTCTAAACAATCTTCCTCAGGGGTCCAATACTGTATATGATGATCTAATCAGCGCATTCGTAAATTCTGGAATTGCACCGATACAGATTCAAACTGCCAGTAATGTGCTATCAATCGATGAAGATTTCCTTGCGGGAATGACCATGAGTTCCGGGGTGGTAACTTTCGCATCCCCATCGCAAGCAATTGCATCGCTTAAGATTGGACAAGTACTCGTAGGTGATATAACCGATACCGCTTCAAGCGGTGTTTTGGTCCCCAAGCCCTGAAATAATCACGTTATTACTGGATGACCCTAATTAAATTAAATGGCTTTTCGCTACATACGCAAACGGTATTTTTTGGGCGCCAAATTGGTTGGCACAGGGAAATATATATAAGAAAACTTTCAGACTTTCGAAATTGCCGTTACCGTTGATTATCACATAAGAGTGAATTTGGATTATCCCTTACTTTCGAGTTTCTTCTTCAGCTCAGCAATCACACGTTCATAATCACTGAGGATTTTGTCTTTCGAAGCAATAACACTATCTTTCTCGGCAATAGCGCTGTCTTTTTTCGCAATAACGCCTTCTTTTTCGGCAATAGTGCTGTCTTTTTTTGCAATAACGCTGTCTTTCTCGGCAAGTGCACTGTCCTTTATTGCAAGTGCACGCTCATAATCCATTAGCGAGTCAAGGTATTCATCTTCTTCATCCATGAGCCTTTGAATCTCTGGTGTTAGGGCTGCCTGAAGGAGCCTTCGAAATACTGGTCGATATTTCACTGGAACGTCCTCTTCTTTGATGCTCAGCAGATGTTGGTCATCTGGTTTCTGTGCGGATGGGTCGAATAAAGCCAACATTCTTTCAAGGGATGTTCTGCGTTTGTTTTTGAGGGCTGGAAGCTGAATAATCAAAGCGTCGTGGGTTATTCCTTCGATAAATTCATTTCTCGCGAATATTTCTTTTCCGGTGGCGGCATCAATGTAATTCCGGTCTACTCTTATAGTCGGGACATCAATGCCTTCAAGCAGATGGCCCAGGATATAAACAGCCATAATAGGTATGGCCACGGCTTTAAAAGTTTCTTTGTCACTTCCGGTTTTTTTTACATTTTCGGGATCTCGGTAAACAGATGCAAGATAGCGTCGGAAACGGATTATGTCATTAGGCAATTTTGCCTTCTGCAGTTCGATTATTACAGCTTTGTAACTGCCATCTTCCATTTTGACCTTTGCCGAAAAATCCATTCTGAAGACGGTATATTTTACTAAAGCTTCATCTGCCCGAAATAAGTTCTCTGTCGGCTTCAAAGAAAGCTCGACAACCTCTTTGTTAATAAGGGTTGACAAAACAATCTTGGCGACTTTATTGTCATTCAAGAGATATTTAAAAACACTGTCGTATATTGGATTTGCAATGTACATTTTGCATTATTTTCCTGAAAAGGGTGTACTACTTGCCGACTTTCGATATTCGAAAAGTTTTTTGTAACAGCTCAATATTTCGGGGCCTTTTCGTATGACTTTTTCACAACACTGTGAAAGTCCGATCAATTCAAATTTCAAATTTTCGAAGATCGGTGACAATTTATAAAAAAACATGTTTACCCCGAATTGTTGAGTAGATACAATTTTTCCAAACAATCTGAAAGCAAATTACGGGTATGAAAATTTTTCATCCGATAAACATTCATCATTCTTGAAAAATAAGGGTCCTCACAAAACAATCTAATTCATTTCTTGCCGGTTCCCGGTTGATTTGAAAACAGGTTCTTGTAGACATTTCGGACTTCTTCCAGGGAGGCTGAAGATTCGATTGTATCAACGATTCTTTCGAGAATAGCTACATTATTGATTTTGTCAATTTCCTCAACTAAGCCAAGCCCTTCAAATCCAAATTTCAATTTCAACATGCCTCTTATTCCTATCAAC
>JADFXM010000168.1 GCA_015233565.1 Candidatus Rifleibacteriota bacterium | reverse complement strand
TTTTGAGTGTCACACTTTTCGAAAAAAAGCCCATTTTACAAGTGTTTAAAGAACCTGTACCTTCAAAAAAGGTTACAAATATGCCCAAACAACTGTGTTTATCAGAGTTCTTAACGGGACAGTAGTGATAAGATTTACATAAATGGCAATGTACTAAATTTGAATTTAAATCTGTTTCAGACACATCATCAAAAGATTAATTCATCAAAACTGGAATTGTAATTGCTGTCATAATCTGGCAATCAGCTTATTCCATTTTTCAGGGTTTTGCTTAAGGTGCATAACTGCAAATACAATAATCTCATTGTGCTGGCATTGATATAAAACTCCGTAAGGAAAACGGTTGAGCAAACACCGTTTTGTGCTATCAGAAAAGTTGGGCCAAGCCTTTGGGAAAGCAGTAATTCTTTTGAAACACTCCTTTACTTCGACCGCAAATTCATATCCAAGCCCAGCATATTGTGAGTTATAATAATCCATAGCTTCTGCAATTTCTGCCTCTGCACAAGAAAGAATTCGAATCTTCATCTTTTTGATAATCTTTTAAAGACATTATCTACGGTGTCGGCTTGAATCTTTCCCTCATTAAAAGCTACAACTCTATCTTCAACTTCCTTTCGCCATTTTTCCTCTGTTTTTTTGTTTTGAGCGGTAGAAAAGCTAAAAAAAAGCCGATCAAGTAATTCCGCTCTGTCAATGGGATCAAGTTGCATTGCTTCCAAATAAAGCGACTCTAAAACGGGAGTCATGATTTCCTCCTTTATTCCTTGTTTAAATTCAAAAATATGTCTTTCGAGAATAAAACCAAACCGGCTTCAAATAAAATACGACTTTGCTTATTGCACCCCATTGCTTCAACTCTTTTGACCCATCCGCAATTGTAAACATCTACAACAGTTTACATCCCGTTTGGCCTCCAAAAAATCAAAAAAAAACAAAAGTCCCAAGACCATTTTCTATACAAAAACGTGTTTTGGCCCAAGAACCATCCTTGTTTGATATTAATCCAGAATGTTTTCGTTTGCAACTCAATTGGATACATTTCGGGGCACATTCATATTAAGACATTGCAAGATTCACGATGTTTTCCGAATGTCCTTACCTTATTGAAGATGTGAGTTTCACGATCGGATTGGCCAACGCATTAGGATATTGTGGCGGCTCCGCGCCGCAATATCCTAATGCGTTCCCCCCGGATTTTGGGCGGGACGTGACTTTCTCGGCGCTTAAAAATCGGACCATATAAGCGGACAGACGGAACCGGACAATCGGATGACCGGCCGGAGTGCTTGGACAAGCCGGGCAGGACAGTGAGGACACGAGAATCGGACAAAAAGCTTGGACAAGAGGACAGGTGGGTCCGGACAATCGGAGGTTCTTGTCGGCAACTTGGACGGAAGGCGAGATCGTTGTTGATCATTCGGACAATGGACAATCGGACCTAGCGTGAGTTTATTAAGGTGTACAAAAAAAAGTTAAAAAAAAGCACTTGTTTCCAAGCTTTGGAATAAATCAGTTAGTATACACTGAGCGGAATATTTGAATTTATCGTATTTTCAGAAATCGAGAATGTGTTGGCAAGCTTCTGCAGTTGGCTTTCCATTTCTTCCAGGCGGTAAACAAGTTTAAATCGGCCTTTTTTGCCTTTTTCCTGCTTCTCCATAAGCGTTGCAAGGCGAATGGATGATAAGTTCTCCATTAATTCTATCAAGGAAACCTTATAACCGAATTTTTCAGCTTCTTTTAAAGCACCAGTTGCCAAAAGACAAGCCAACACGCAGATAAATGCGTGAACTCGAATTTTTTGATCAGTCCAGTGAAACTGAGGTCTAAGGGCAAGAAAAAACGGATTTTTTATGGTTTTAAAAATTTGCTCTGCATTGCTTTTCCCCCAATAAGTCTTTATAATCTCTTCGTTGCCCCAGTTGTGGCGGTTGGTAATCAAAATTCTTCGGCCACAATGATTTTTTTTGAAATCTCTGAGTTTACTGCTTGAAATCCAATATTTAAAATAAAAACAGCCAGGTGAGCCCTCGTTTAAATTCCAGCGAATTATACCTTTTGGAATTTTATGCCTCTTCATTATACTGGTAATTTTTTTTTCTATCCCCTCTTGGGTTCTTTGTTTCCCTCTTTTCACTGGCGTCAGTAGCACTTCCTGTAGTGAATCAAATTCCATCTCGATTTTTTGAAGATTTTTTTCCAACCCTCGAATTTGCCCAGCTCTTAACTTTGGGGAAACATAGACAACAACCGAAAAAACTTTTCCCCAAATTTCTTTTTTTGCCCGAAAAAGATTCAATTTTCGCTTTCCAATTTTCTCTTCCTTTAAGTTTAAGTTGGCTTCAGTTATAAGTTTCTTGTGATGAGAACAGGAAAGAGCGCCGACAAAATGGATTTTTCTGGACACTTCTTCAAGCATGGGTTTGGAATTACACCCTTGGTCAAAAACCAAGGTTAGCTTTTTTAAAGAGCCAGAGAGAATCTTCAATCTTTGGAGAAAGACTTGAAAGCGTTCTTTGAAGACAGTCTTATCGTTGAGATTGCCTTGATAAAGATCGTGGAAAAGCGGAAAAGGGCCATCTTTTGATGCCAGCAGAGAAAGTCCGAATTGCCTTAAATCTTTCCGTTTCTGTTTGTTATGGCCTCTTTGAGCAATTTTGCATCGTTCATTGGTGGAAGCAATATAAGTAAAAAAATTGGTCATGTCGCAAAAAATTTTGTCCAATTTAATATCGAAT
>JADFXM010000167.1 GCA_015233565.1 Candidatus Rifleibacteriota bacterium | reverse complement strand
AAGAGAGAGACAAATGTTGAGGACCCATGCAAAGTCATTCGGAAATGTGCTTTGCAAGGCGCTTTCCGCTACTGGTCTCTTGGAAGTACACAAAACCGCGGAGACAAGCTTCCAGAGCGGCAAAAAAAACAATGGCGAAACTCAAGAATATAATCCATTGAATATATGATTTGAACACCATTAAGTGGCATTTTTTCGCATTCATGAATCTTCCAAGATTCCTTCATAATATTTTCTTTTGTGATATCCTTATCCGAAGAATTTCTCATAATCATCGTGGTTTCCTATCCAAAACCAAGTTACTGTGTCATCTTCCAGGATTCCAAGAGCCCGAATACCTATTGAGATCCTTACTGCCCAAATGCTCTCCTCGCGATTGATGCATTTGAAGCGAAGAGATGGATAAAATGGGTCATCAGACCATAGACGATAGGCCTTTTTCGCTTGTGGTCGCACATTCCGATCAAGCTTGCGATACAAGTCCCAAAATGACGGTAAGGTAGCAGAATTCATAATTTCTTAATATCCATTGGCATTGCTTTTCCTTCGACTATTTCCTTTTTAGCCTTTCGGGCGGCTGCGACAAGCTTGTTTTGAGTCCGGGAAAAGGATTCTTTCCATTCTGCTTCGTCACGAATGTCTTTAATATACTCGCGTAAGTGCTCAGAAACTCGTTCTTGAATCTGCTCTGGGAGCGATTCGAGCATTTTAATCATTGTAGTCATAGTTGCAGTTAATGCCATTATCATTTTCTCCTTGTCCTAATGAGGCTATTCATCAGGTCGATATTAGATCAAAGCAATATTATAATTGTTCCTATTGTTTGCCATCAAAGCACATTTTACATTTCCCTGTTTAATTTCAAAATCATGTATGAAGAGCATCCTGAATGTCTTTCCAAGATGTATTCTCAATCCATTTTTGAATGAAAACCAGCCTATAATATAATGGGTTGCTTCTTCGGCAATTTCCTGAATATTCCATTGCCTTTTTATTTCGTTTGTTTTTCCGACAAGTAGTGGTGAATTTTTGGGAATAATCTTTTCAATGAATGCGTCAACTACTGGGTTGTCATATTTGCCACTTTCACTGTCGTGAATTTGGGCAGCGACATAATAAAGATCTTCATAATTGGCTTCTCGACTATGATATTTTGTTATCTCCTCCGACAGCTTCTTCAAAAAATCGACAACTTTAGGGACATGTTCATCTGGGAACCCATTTAAAGGCGGTCCAAAAGAATAATTTCCGTTTGTGTGGCGCATAACACCATTCCCGGTTAAAATTATTTTGGTGATATCGGCGACAGATGGGAAATTCGCAGGAATAGATATGCCAGACCCAAATAGGAACGACAACCTCTGAGGCATTAATAATCCTTTTAAATTTTGTGATTTAGCAATTTTATTTTTTGAACATTTGATGCAAATTCAAACAAATTATTTTGTTTTTCCCCTAGGAAACTTCATCGGGTTAGGACATTCCTACACAAATCCTTTCAATGAGTTAGCTTCAAATTGATACTCAGTTTTCAAAAGACTTTGTAGTCGATCATCAATTGCTTTTCTCAAGCGTTGGATTTCTCGATCTGGGGTTTCAAACCAATCTGTAGACCAGATCCGATGAAGATGCCAACCCATTCCTTCCAAGACTTCTTGACGCAGTCTATCACGATCTCTGGCTGATTTTGACGAATGATAGGCTCGTCCATCACATTTAATTCCCATAATAAAACCATGTGGCCATTTGGGATGTCGAACTCCTATGTCAATGAAAAAACCTAGTCACGCCAACTTGTGGAACAGCCTCACAACCCATCGAAATCAATTGTTTAATTACATAAAGTTCCAGATACGAGTCAGGTTCACAATTAGTTGTTTCTGCTCTGTCTATAACCCCGGTAGCTGAATATTCCAGCCATTTTTTAAAGAGCCAAGCGCCTGGATTTTTTGATTCATCTGCCCGATTATCTGAAGAGCGCATAGAGGAGAATGTAATTATTTGGAATCTGGCTCGAGTAAAAAGGACATTTAATCTTCGTTTGCCAGAGGCTCCATTTATTGGCCCAAATCGCTGCATTACCTGCCCTCCAGCCTCACTAGGTCCGTAAACTGTACCTATAAAAATTACATCGCGTTCATCACCTTGAACGTTCTCCAAGTTTTTAATAAAGAATGGTTCTAAACCACCACGTAATTCTTCCCACTTTTCTAGGTATTTACTTACGTGTTGGTAAATATTCATTGCCAAATCCATTTCTTCCTGCAAAGAAGATCTGCCGAATCCTCTGCGTTTTGGTCTATTTTATGTACACTATCCAAATATGTTTGATTCGAGAAACGTGCTTCCGGCAACAGTGCTTGAAAGTCATCTCCTTCTTCATCTTCTGGGTTATCCTCCAATAAGGGAAGTGGCTTAAATTGCATTTCGTTAGAGGAAATATTTTGAAAAATAATATCAGGAAGTTCGTCAATTACTCGAATATGGGAATTTGATCGATCTGAAAATTTGGTTGCCAAAAGAGGATTTCGGCGGCTTAAATCCAAAAGCTTTGGTCGGAGTCTTTGGATTCGAGCAGCTATTAAACCACCGATATCGTTACTAAATTTATCTTCCATTTAAAATGACTATTGAAAGAATCTTTATAGAGCCCAGTTCTTTTGCCTATTCTGAAGCAAAATCTAAAAACTATCGGGTACAAGAAATCTGACTTAAAAAAAAGTGACATTCGCAGGAGACAGCGCGTATTTCAGTGTTGAAAACCTCAAAGCTTGTGCCAAAGAGAAGTTGAATGCCATTATTCCTGATTGCAATTTTCGAAAACGTGGCCCAAGATTAGCAGAAAAAAAAATACCAAACAAAAGGTCACGGAAAGCAGCGAACGAATGGATGTTATACCTGCTCAGATGCGAGTATTACGCCAAATTCGTTTAAAATATGCCGGCCCCGGTTGCGAGGGAATGGAAGATCCGGAAGGAGCCGTTAAA
>JADFXM010000166.1 GCA_015233565.1 Candidatus Rifleibacteriota bacterium | reverse complement strand
ATTCAAGGGGTCGAAAAATTGTCAAAGCCATTTTTGGTGCCATGGTTAAACAATGTACCAATGGAGATAAAATGGACGGCGTGATTTTGGGGTAAAAATCCGAAGATTTAGCGCCCTGCGAAAATCGATGTTAAAGAAAATGAGAGATTGTTTCCCAATCTCCGGAAACACAGTAAAAACGGCTACGCTCACCAGCTCGGCCAGTGGTTCCAACTGTTTAATCGGCTTAAAATTACCGATAATCCCCGCAAGTCGTTTCACTCCATAAGACACGCATTCACAGACGAATTGAAACAAGCTGGGGTGGACTCATCAATTATTGCCGAATTAATCGGACATTCTCATACGACCCTTACAATGAGCCGCTACGGAAAGCGCTTTGGAGTAAGAATTCTGCTTGATGCAATCTCCAAGTTGCAATATTAAGCCAGATCCCAAAATTTTTGTTTAGTGGCTTTTCTTGAGCCCTCCGGGCAACTTTTAAAGCACAGTTTCCCAAAGTATCAAGCCATTTTTTCCTTCCCGAAGTTTATTTCCTGAGGTTAGAAACGCTTTTGCGTTTCTTCGATTTTCCTCCTCCAAGAAACTAAAGTGCTTCGGTTTGAAATGGGCATTCTTTACGAGATTGACAAGTGAGGCAAAAGAAATCTGGAAATTAATTGCTTTTAGGCAATTTATTTTCCAGCATAAATAATTTCTCCCAAACCAGTTTAATTTTTTGAACCGGAATAGCTGGAGTAAAAGGATAAAGCTTCAATTCTTCGTATCTCTTCAATTCATTTCTCACATTTTCAACATCTTCTTTGTTCAAACCAATCGTGACATCAAGCAACATTTTCATGAATTCAATGTCAGCATCTAAATTTTGAACTGCCTTTGTAACAGCTAATCTGCCTTGAAGGTCCCGAAGACTAGGATTTGTTCCTGCTTTAAGAAACATTTTCAGAATAGTTTTGTTGCCTGTGTTGCCTGCTGTAATATCTATCATTGAAGAACCACCCCATCCAATAAAATTAGGATCAGCGCCCTGTTGAAGAAATTCTTTAACTTCTTCAACATTACCACGGGCCACAGCAATTTCAAAAGCAATATGGCCCTCAGGTCTTGCTACATCACTCCATTTGGTGACATTACCAACTTTTGTTGGCTCCCCACAAATTCCAATTGTTGGAATAAGAAAAAAAATCAAAGAAAAGAGAGTTGTAACAAAAATAGCCTTTTTCATATTCTCACCTCTTTAATTGAAAGTTAAAAACTTGATGGTACACCCGGAACGTCCAAACCCTTCATGTAAGCTGTTACTATTTCTCTCGAAGTATGATCGGTATGCCAAATGGTTTTCACGTAGAAGCAAACCAAGTTAGGGTTTGCATCTTCAAATTGTTTAATATGTTTTGTGGCAAAATCGAAAACGTTTTTTTTCGCTTGCATGAGCTGCGAATAACCATTTGCTGGCACCAAGCTATTATACGGACACCATCTTGATTCAACAAATTCTATTAAATGATCTGGCGGTCCTTGTTTGAATACAACTTCATAAAAAAGGATAGTCCCTGATGGTAAATTTGACAGATCTGGTGGATTTGTATGCGGATCCATAGTATTTTCTCCTTTTTGCTTTGCTTCAAAATCAATTGTTTACTTACTTTTTTCAGAATTTTCCCAAATGCCCTTAAAATAATTCTGTGTCGGAGGCTTTGGGTTGCTAACAGCAGTTTTTTTCACTTTTTGCAGTTCGTTTTCGCCTCTTCATTTATCGCTCGAATTCATCTAAAGTTATGATTAGTTATGCCTTGCCATCCTTAGTAGCTTGCTTGGCAAGCTTATCAAATGGGTTTTCGGCCCGAGCAAGTCTTAATATCTCGTTCTTTTCAGGTTTTATAAAAAAAATATCACCCGGTTTGATGTGGAGCAGTCTTCGTAAATCCAGTGGGAGAGCCAGCCTTCCTTTGTTATCAACCTTAGCAGTAATTATTCCATTCACAAACAACTCCTTATGTGGGATTATCCTATTTACATTCTATCATAAAATAAGATATTCATCAATGATAAGGAAGGGTAATCCTACCATAAAACAAAATACAAGAATAACAATCATGTATTTCATATGAATTAGGTTTTGAGCAATAATTTGCTTTTTTCTAATGTTCTCTTAGCTTTCCATTTTCCTTCCCTAAAAAATTAAAGCGCTTCGGTTCGGAAGAAGCGATCTTTGCGAGATTAACAGGACACCTATTTGGCAATGAGCGAGGAAGGGGCCATCTGAAGATATCATTGATTGAAATATATATCGATTAGACAAAACGCCTGAAAATGATTATCAGTCTTGCCTCGCGGAGTTCGGGAGATTCGCAGAAGGGCGCGCAATGATTTCTTTATGACAACAGACTTCGGGCGCCCGGAAACAACGGGATTTTCGGCGGAGAATGGCTATCATTTCGCGAAAGTAATACTCAATAAATCTGTATTACTTTTGCGGAATTTTTGGTCTTGGGGAGCCCCCGAAAAATGGTTTTTATTTTTTGGGGGCGGACGGGCGGGGTCGCATCGGGGAAGGCGACGTTACAGAAGGTGTTCCGGAAAAAAAAGTCATGGCGGACGGCTAAAAATAAGACTTTGGATTTGCACAGGCACCAACACCCGCGATGGTTTGCATAATGTTTCGTTATGTAAAGCCGACCCTGCCGGGTTCCCGGCAGGTGGGGGCCGAGGGTGTGGGTTGGCAAGATCGACATAGGTAGGCTGTCCCCAGCTTTCCCTGTCACACCACCGTACATGTGGGTCCGCATACGGCGGTTCGGCGAGTTTAACGGCATGTGATCACTAGCCTCGGAAGTCCCTGTTTCTCGAAGAATTTTGTCGGAAAAGCATAGTGCATGGCCTAAACCAAATACTGTTCACTTAAGCATCTGAATGCTGTTTTCAATTTTCAACCAGGATGTTTTCCCTGGCTTCCGATGGCGGATTGGAAAATTACTCATCTTCCTTTTCACTCCTCGTTGGTT
>JADFXM010000165.1 GCA_015233565.1 Candidatus Rifleibacteriota bacterium | reverse complement strand
AGATGCTTTCGGGTTGGGGTTACCCCACCTTCTTTGCTGCCAACTCCAAGTGGTTAGAGGTAATCGAAACATCATGAAAGAAATTTACTCCTGCCGTTTTTTGCATGGGTAAGTGAACGGTTACAAAAAATTAGGAATTAGAAAACTGGATGGAATAGTCATTTCTCATTTTCATGACGAGAACTTGGGAGGGATTCTTTCAGTATTCAAAAAGCTTGATGTTCAGAAAGTTTGGGATCCTGGTGGTGAATATGATTCATCTTTATTTCGGGAATACCTTGAAGCGTTGAAAGCGAAGAAGATCCAACGAAAAGCTTTGCGGGCTGAAGACACAATAGACTGGGGAAATGAGCTTTTTATTGAAGTCTTAAACCCTCCAAAATTCCAACCTTCTTTTTTTTCTCAAAATGACAGATCGGTAGTTTTGTTGTTGAAGTATGGGCTTGTTAGCGGATTATTTTTGGGGGACATTGAAAAAAACGGGATTGAAGAAGTTCTGCGTTTCGGAAATGATCTGTCCGCTGGTTTTATTAAAATTCCTAATCATGGTTCAATCAGTTCATTGGATTATCGTCTGTTTCAATTTAGCCTTCCTTCCACGGCAATAATTTCTCCAGAAAAAGAGTGCGGTTTTGGAAATCCTGATCCAAAATTATTATCTTATCTTTCTTCAAAATCTATAAAAGTTTTCAGAACTGATGAATCTGGTACAATAAAAATTCGAATCTTTGGGAATAATCAACAGGATTTTGAAATTAATGTTGACCAAAGATAAATAGCTTTCTATACTTATGTAAAATTTTTCAAGTGAGTTAATTGTAATTCACAAAAGTTAATTGTCACCTCAACTCGCATTTTTAAAGAAAGTATTTTAAAAGAAATCATTAATTTTCTGGGAATGAGTAGATTGATGGGTGGAATATATGAAAGATGAAGGAAGGACACCATGACTTTTAAGGAAACTGATTTTCCTGCTTTAATCAAATTTTTGAAGACCATGATGAATGAAGAAACTGATCCGATAATTATCAAGGAAACTGTTTTGAAACTTATCAAATTGTATGACGAGATTCCCCTCTATCCTGGAATTGTCAGCATGTGTATGGCCAGGATAATTAAACAAATGAATCCCCGGGAAATACAAGTTGGCCAGAAGGTTTTTATTAAAAATGGCGATGATACTTATTCAGGTATGGTAAATTCTGTTGACTCTGAGGGAATTTCTCTTAAGGGAGTAAAATCCTTTACCAGTGAAGATGAACTTGAAGTGGGTTTTAAAGAGATGGACAGAGTTGCTATGATTAATGAAAAAATACTCGAGGAAACTTGGCCCTCTTTGGTTTCCGAGAAAGGGAAACAAAAATGAAACAAGAGCAGCTAAAAAATGGCGAATACTACTTAATGAGTGGGCCAGGACGGCTTGAATTGAAGTCTGGGACCTTGGAAATTATAGGAACCAAAGTTGAAGGCGGTTTTTCGATTGATCTTCCGGCAGGGAAGAAAATACCTCTTTTCTGTGTTCTTGACTCAGAGTTAGCAACAAGTTTTAATTCGGACTCCTTCACAAAATTGGATAGTGCACCTATTTTACCGGAATGGGAGAAAATTGTCGAACGTATAGTACGGGAGAAAAAAGAGGGAAAGTTGTTTTCCGTGGTTATACTGGGAGAAGTAGATTCAGGTAAAACATTTTTTTCCACGTATATTGCAAACAAACTTGTTGGAAAAATTAGTCGAATAGGGCTTTTGGATTGTGATGCAGGCCAATCAGACCTCGGCCCCCCAGGAACCTTTGGAATGCTGATTTTCAGAAAGCAAACCATAATCTTGAGTGAGGAAAAACCCTCTCATTTGGCTATGATTGGAGCGCATTCTCCAGGGCTACATTTCCTGCCAACTGTTTCAGCGCTTTTAACAATGGTTCGGAAAGCACAAAGGGAAGCTGACTTGCTAATTGTCGATTCCACAGGATGGGTACAAGGCGATGGGGGAAGGGCACTTAAAAAAGCGAAATTGGATATTATTAATCCTGATTTGGTGATTTTGATTCAAAAGGGAAGAGAATTGGAGCATTTGGTTAAACATCTTCCGAAAGAGAAAATTGAAAGAATGCCGGTTTCAAAGAGAACTACGCCTCTTTCCCATTTGGAGAGAAAAGCTATGCGAGAGGCTAGAAGCGCTGATTACTTTAAAGATTCAAAGATAATTGAAGTTCCCTTTGACCAAGTTTGCTCAGATAGAGCGTATTTCCTGTCGGGATCATACCTAAATTTGGAAGGGACGCTTTGGGCAGAAAGATTGTCAGGTTGGGAGGGCACGCTTGTGGTAACTTCCGGGCCTTTACTTCCTGAAATGACAAAAAATTGGCCCAAGGATTTAGGTCGAATAATGAACTTCATTGCCGGGGAAGAAAAAGGTTTGATGGTTGGAATGCTCGATTCTGAACAAAATTTGATGTCATTAGCTCGACTTGAGGAATTTGATTTTTTGAAAAATGTATTCAGATTGAGAACTCCATATAAAGGTGATGTGAAGAAAATTAAATGTATTCAATTCGGCTCGTTGAAAATTAATGAAAGAGGTCTGGAATCAGGATATATTGAGCCGGGAAATTTTTAAATAATGTTAGAGCTTCCGATAAATAAACAAATCCCTTGAAATGCTTTTGGCGCAAAGTAAATTGCTTAAATTTCAATTTCAAAGGAAAGGGTTCCAGGTAATATCGCTGTAATATCAATTGTAAGACTGTTTTAAAGGAATAAGATTCGCAAATTTGTTTGGTTTAGTGATTTTTCGTTTTTTTCTTTTTGAAGATGCCCAAGGTAAGCATTCTTTTAGAGTAGTTGTTTTGTTTGTTAACTATTTGAAAATGGTTTGACAAAACTACAAACTCTGTTCGTAGAAACAGCTTAGCTTGGGCATTTGCTATATGGTGGTGTCAAAGGTAACACACTCGAAGTTCAAGGATTTCTCAAGTGTACCGGAAAAAAAGAAAAAAAAGAAAAAAAGAATATTGACAGTGGGAAGTAAAAGTGGTAAACTCGATTTTACCCTCGAGGCTTGTCCTAAAGGGTACCGCGAAAGCGGAGTGATATTTGAGA
>JADFXM010000164.1 GCA_015233565.1 Candidatus Rifleibacteriota bacterium | reverse complement strand
TAAAGGCATTGGCGGTTCCGGTTGTGAGGAATATTCTCGCGTTGTAATACCTACCACTTTATATGACAGGTAAAAGATCGTGAGAATTTAGGCTCAAAAAATGAGATTTAGGTGCGGAAATTTACAGGTACCCGAAATGTATGTATTGACATTGGCAATTAACCATACAATTCCAAAAAAAAATCGCGAAAAATTATTTTTTCCAAATTTTCTGCACTTGTGTTGATCCAGATTTATAATCCAAGTATTTTTACTCTTTTTCGCTGACATGAGAATGTAAAAGTTCTGTTAAAGTAAAAATTAGCGTTTTTTCACCTTTCTCTATTGGGAAATTCGTAGAAAAAACACTAGTATTTGCCACAGATGAGTTTATACCAATTTCAATTAGTTCGTTCATCCGACCTATTTCGCGCTTCAGGTCTGGGTAAATAGGAGTTGGGTCTGACAGAGATGAATGCTTCAACCATCCAGTAAGGGCTCCTTATTTTCATGAAAGTTACGTGTTTTCTTGGAAAATATACCGATCAAACTTCATTTTGATGAAATCAATGTTCTTGGGGTGATGCACATATTTTTTGGGATTGGTATTAGATGTTGATCGCAAAGGTCGTTTCGACTCCACTCAGACCGGGCCGGTGACAGAGCGGAGTCGAAGTCGTCGTTTAAAGTCGCTAATTATTTGAGTAGATGCTATAAATTCAATTGTGACCGAGGGCTAGTTTTAACTTTACAATCCTACTTCACCTCTTTAAACCGAAGTTCCAAGTCTAAAATGGCATAAAGCACAAGTAGGATGATTGTTTGAGCCTATTTTTCCCAAAAATAATTCGGGATTAATGGGTTGAATTTTGGATTTCGTTAAAAACACCATCGGCCCACTCTTTTGCAATTGCCGAACCTTCTGAACCACTGTAATGGATTCCATCGCCTCCCGTAGCGGGATAGTGAGTCATTGGCCTTGAATCGATGAAGAAAATAGGCGGTAACAAACTTTTTTTCAGATCTTCGCAAACCTTGTTCGTCTTTGCCATATCCCGACTTTGTGGAGGACCGACCCAAACGATTGAAGCTCCGGATGTCTGAGCAACATTCAAAAGTCCATTGCACTGGTTCCGAACCCCTTGTTCCGAGCTTCCAACTAAATTGGCGCCTAAGGAGATAATAATCATGGTTGGCTTGAATTCATTGATCTGTTCAGACAAAATCGGTGTTTTGCGGGGTGTTCGCCAATCCGCTGGACGGTCTTCTGCCCCGTTCTCGTCTTTGAAAAAATAGCCACATTTTGTAACTGTACCATTAAGCCACCAACTTGGTGATGATCCGGCCACACCAATTGTCCGTATTTTACCACCGGTTGTCCTCAGCTTCTGATCTAAAGAGGTTCCGTAGATTCCCACTGTGTGCGAATCACCAATAAGCAAAACTCGAGTTCCCGGGCCAATCGATGTTGAAGAATTTGTTTTTTCCGGAGGTGCAGAAACCTGTGAGGTGGAGGAATTTGTTGAGGTCGGAACTGTTTGGCTTGGAGCTTGCGCAACTACGGAATCACTTTTTTCAGGAATCTCTAATTCCCAGCCAACATAAATTAAATTGGGGTTTTTAACAATCGAAGGGAATTTGTCTTTGTTCATTTCAATTATTTCAGGATACCTTGTTGAATCTCCAAGCAATTTCAAGGCGATTTTGGAAAGGCAATCCCCCTGAACGACTTTATATTTCCTTGTTGTTTTTTTTGTTGAAATCGTTTCTTTTGAACCAACTTCGGTAGAGTTCGTAACTTTTGTGGTCGAAGCTGGATTTAGGTTATTTGAAATCAATCCAGTAGAAGTTCCTGAAGGATCAACTGTCGGAGAGCATTCTTCAATGATATGAGATTTAAGAACTTCATTTGGCGAAGTGGGTGCGTCTACCTGGCATTTTGCTTCAAAATTAATAAAGAAAAAAAACAATGAAAAAAAAACCAAACGGAAGAAAAACGACATTCTAATAAATTTTTCCATATATTCTCCTTAGAATATTTTTTTCTGGAAAGCTGTTGTTTCTTGATCTTCAACAATTTCACTGTGTCAAAAAGCGTTATATTAACATAATTTCCTCTATTTCAGAAAAGGTTACATTTTTTTTTCTTCATTGACGATGGGTTTTTTGACGGTTTGACGGTAGAAGCTGTCAAAAAATCTTAGTACATTCTGTCCGGTACAAAGTGGCTCGCTGTTCATGCCAAAAAACGAGGCGAAAATTTGAATCGGTACATAAAAACATGAAAAATAGGGCATTTTTCGACAGACTCGGTAGTGGGTTTTTTAGAATTTTTCGTTTGCCGTAAGGCAAAAGGCTACCTTCAGAATTCCAATTCCCGAGGATATAGTCTTAAAACCATTTTCCCAAAACCTGAAAACGTGAACTCGTATGGATGAGATTTCTGCCTTAACTTTTGGATTATTTGGTCTCAAAACAAAATTCGGGTTGAAAACTTTCTAATCTCTACGGAATCGGCTTTTGAAGCTGAGCAATCGAAGAAAATGAAGTTTACGACAACAGGAATTCTGACCTTGAAGCCGAAAAAAATAACGCCATGGTCGGAGGGCCTTGCAAGGATGGCCGAAGGCGATGAGCGAAGCGAACTGGGCCTTGACAAAGTTCTCCGGAAATGGCAAACCATGAGAAAAAAAAGTGCCCACCACCGTCAAAATTCGAACCTGCCCAGAAGGTGTGAAAAAATACCAAAAATCGGAAGAAAATCCAAGTGCAAAATATCACAAACGATTGTTGGCGGGGTTCTTGGGTTTTGTACTTTCACGAAGAATCCTAATATTTCACACCTTCCCATCGACAGTGAAGTTTTTTGCAATTTTTCTGGAGTTACTTTAGAGCCCAGAGGATTAATGTGATGGGAAACTTGGACAGTCACTTGAATTGAAAAAGTTTTCAGCTATCTTTCCCGGTTATCTTCAAAGGAACCTGCTTTCCTGGTCAGCCACTGATTAATGACTTATACCAATTTCAATTAGTTCCTTCATCTGACCTATTTCGTGCTTCAGGTCTGCGTAAATTGGAGTTGGGTCTGACAGAAATGAATGCTTCAACCATTACAGTAAGGGCCCCTTATTTTCATGAAAGTTTCTTCTTTTCTTGCAAAATAAACAGATCCAACTTCATTTTGATCAAATCAATGTTCCTGGG
>JADFXM010000163.1 GCA_015233565.1 Candidatus Rifleibacteriota bacterium | reverse complement strand
GGTCGAAAAATTGTCAAAGCCATTTTTGGTGCCATGGTTAAACAATGTACCAATGGAGATAAAATGGACGGCGTGATTTTGGGGTAAAAATCCGAAGATTTAGCGCCCTGCGAAAATCGGTGTTGAATGTTGGAGGGCGGGGCGGACATTCGATACATTCAACAAATGCTTGGTCACAGTCGTCTGGAAACGACGCAGATTTACACCCAGGTTACCCTTCGGAAGCTTCGGACTGTTTTCCTGATGACACACCCGGGAGCAACCCTTAACGGGAAACCACCACCGGAAACGGAAGAAGAGACTGACGAAGAGTAAACGATAATGTGGCAAAATTTTTGAACCGTCCGAGGTCTGGGAAACCCCAGCGCCGTCAACCAACTGCAAGCCAGGGGTGGTAAATGTAGACTAAAGCTGGTAAAGCAAACGCCACGCCTGCCAGCGCCATATCTGGTGTCTTCGATTACGCCCGTTAGACCTTTGCGCTTTTGCTTGCCATTAAAACGCTTTTTAAATGGGCATTGGTCTATCGTCGCCCTTGATTCTTGCCCCTTTAGGTTCTGTTCAACAAGTTCGAGTAGAACCGTTGGGCTGGTTCGTGATAACTCGTAGCTCTTGTAATTTAGCGGGTTATTTCGTGAACCAAAAACCAGGAATCTTCTTTTAAAGCTTTTTTTCAAGGTTCAAAACATCTTTTAGAGCTTTTTTTAGAGATTTAAACTTTTAAGTTTAGTACTATTTCTTTTAGCTGCTATAGCTGCTAAAAGAAAAAATTACTTTGCACCCTCAACGTGCCCAAGAAACCAAGTCTGGTGGGCTCTTCGAGGGTCTTTCTTTTTTCAGCTAAAAGGGATAAACTATGCTCATGAAAAACAAATTTTGCCTGGGGATTTTGAGCTTCTTTCTTTTGATTGGGTCTACTGTGTTCGGCATGTTTTCCGAAAACTCGCGTCAAGGGTCCGAACCGATTTTTTCAATCTCAGGACAGGGTGTTGAGCTTCTCAACCCAGCACCTGATCTAGGTTCCGAAGGCACCGGAGCAAAAACAAACTTCGGTGTCAACAATCTTGCCAAAACGATGACGCCTTACCTGTATACCGGGAGAAGATATAGCACCGTGACGGAGTTGTACTTCAATCGGAATAGGTATTACTCGCCGAAGGTTGGAAGGTTTATTTCCAAGGACCCGATTGGCTTCGAAGGGGGTTTGAATCTCTGGGGTTATGGAAAAAACAATCCGCCTCGTTTTAAAGATCCATTTGGTCAAACAGTTGAAAAGGCTATCAACTTTCTTGAAGACGCTGGTAAAGCAGCTGGGGTTGAAGGTGCTATTTACCAAGAGTGGGCGATGAAATTAGCGCCATATACCCCCCCATCGCAAGACGATATATACGGGTTAAGTATTGTCTCCGATACTGTTCGCAGAATTTATGAAATTTTACCAATGGTAAATAATCCGTGCGCTAGAGAAGCTCTTAAGAATGCGATTCGTGAAATAATGTGTGGGCAATCTCACCATGCTATTTCCAAAAAGGTTTATAGAGCAGGCCTAAAACATTATAAAGGACTGTCTTCGTCCTTTAGTGAAAGGGACTCAGGTTACATTGCAAAAGCTATTGAGAATGCCCATGTTGGCTATGCTAGTTGGCATCGTGAGCTGGATAGTAGCGTTGTTGATTACACTAACGAAAAAGGAAATGATCTTTCTCCTCAGCAATTTATTAATTATTTGATGAGCCGTTATGGCATGCCGGATTTAAGAGCCCGATTTCCTTTCGGTTTTACAAATTTGGAATATTGGATAAGAAATTCCAACCCTGATAACGATGATGAAAGTGGGCAGTAACCAAAACCTTTTTGTGTTAAAATTTGACCCAGGCCCCCAAGAAAGTTTGGCTAGTGCGGTTTTTTATGATGTTGAACCCTTTGTTTTAGGAGAACCTGAACATTGTAAACTCTGCAATAGGCCCATTCGGCCATCTCATAGACTTCCTCCCCTTCGGTATGAAATAGAAGTTGAAGGAAAGTGTGTTGGTGATATTTTGTTCGGCCCAGGGGCAGGCATTTTGGTGTCTGCCAGATTCAAAAATGAATTTTGCAGCGCTGGTTTGAAAGGCATTTCGGACTTTCGGATAACCGAAATTGTGCATTTAAAGAAAGGGAAAAAAATATTTCCCCCGGCCTCAGAATTTTTTCAAATAACCATTCTTCGAACTGGCCGTATCAATATCAAAGAATCTGGTCTGGAGGAACTTCCAAACTGCAATGCTTGTTTAAGGAGTAAGGATTTTAAGCGAATAAGACGAGTAGTATTGGAAACTTCTAGTTGGGGGGATGCAGACATTTTTATTCCTTTTGGTACCTTAACCACCGTTTTAACTTCAAGGAAATTTAGGGATTTCTGCGTAGAAAAGGAAATTTCAAACGCTATTTTTATTCCAGCCGAAAATTTTTCGAAAGAATTTTTTCCTTGGGAGGAAAATTCGATTCCCCAAAAATAGCAAAATTTTTAATTTCCAAGATTTTTAAAGAATATTTTTTTGGGGTAAACCCAACATTTTTCTCACCAGCCGCAAATCGAACCCTGAAATTTGTTCTACAACGAGGTTTCCTCGAGTGAAAGTCTGGTTTTCAAGTGTAACTCAAATCAGCTCATTGCCTTAAATCTGGGAAGCTTTTTAATTGGTAGCGCCCAGTCAGGGAACCCTGACTGTAAGGCGCAAAAAAGCATTATTGCAACTTACCTCCGCACTCTAGTTTACACCCAACGCCCGCAAGCGGCGGGACGCATGGCGGCAAAACGGCGGGTCGAATCGCTCGGAAGAGCAAAGCCCGCGCCACAGTCCGCCATCCCTGGCGGCCCGTGGCACGTTCTTTGCACCTCGCTTGCCATATAATACCGTTATTATATGGTCATCGCCCCGCCTGCCGCCATGCGCCCTTGCCCCTTCGGGGTCCGCTCAACTTCGTTCGAGCGGAACTTGCGGGCTGCGCGGGGTAGACCGAGGGTTGGTTGCCCAACCAAACCAGAACCAAAAGCCCTACATTTCCCAGTAACTCCGGTTGTCCAAAGAAATATTCCCTTTTAGCCTATAGCGCTCAGCAAAACTGTTACGCTTTTTCTCAGATAAACTGATACATTTTTTTGTTTCAATTAATTTTGGTAACGCTGGTTGAGAACAAGCCACTTGCCGCAATAATTTGAAACCATCAGACC
>JADFXM010000162.1 GCA_015233565.1 Candidatus Rifleibacteriota bacterium | reverse complement strand
TCCAGCCGCAACGGTGGCTCCGGTGCCACCTGGACAGCCTCCCGCCCCTTTCATCCAAAGCCTCCACTTGGTGGCTATGGGTTCACAACTTTCCCTGGCAGTGATCCCCAATGATCCGTTTGGAAATGCAGGGTTGAGTTATGCGTGGTCATCTAATCCGGCTGGAGGAAACTTCGCGACGGTCACATCCCCGATCAGTACATGGACTGCCCCTTTGGCAACCGGTATTTACCAGATCCAATGTTCAGTGTCCGACGGAATATTTGCCGCGACGGCGACACAGCAGGTATCGGTAATTTCCAATCTGCCGATGACGTCGCCGGGCCGTATTTCGGGATATATACGCGATGTGAACACTGGTGCGCCGATCCCAGGCGCCCTCGTCGTGATTTCCGGTACAGATCTTTCTGCTATTTCCGGTTTGGACGGGTATTTTCAATTTAGCGGGGTGCTGGCCGGGACTTATACGCTGATCGCGACGCGCAATGGATTCCAGGCGCGAACGTTCACTGGCGTTGTAGTTCCCGCTATGTGAGGCAAAATCCCGACTTTGAGCCGGGTGTTTCGAGATTAAGGAGTTATTTATGAGACAGGCGATTTATTGGATTATGTTGTTGGCGATGGTGGTAAGTTTGGTGGCATGTGGGGGTGGTGGCAGCGGCAGCGCCAACCCAGTGGCATCGACGAACACAACCGGAACGGATGCCACTTTGACCTCTGAAGTGCGCGGTCGCATAGTCGGAACCGGAGATTTGAGCAACGTCATGGTTTTTCTCATTAAAAGCGGAGCGACAATCCCTCCGTCGGCCAGTTTCAGATCGGATATGGCGACGTCCAGCAGCACCGATGGCCAAATCTATTTTTCGGCGGTCGCGGCGGACGGTAGTTTCTATTTTCGTGCGGTTGGTTATGGCACCTATTCGTTGCTTGCTCGACAGAGTCGCTACTCGGGCGCCATTTTACAGAATGTACAAGTAGGAGCGGGGGAAGCGGCGGTTTCGACGACGGACCTCATTCTCCAACTTACAAGCACTGGTGATATCTCGGGCCAGATAACAGCTCCAAGTGGATATTCGCCGATGGCCGGAATCGTGGTCTTCGTGACTGGCACCTCGTATTCGGCGTTCACTGACGCGCTTGGTAAATTCACAATCACTGGCGTTCCGGTTGGAAGCTACACGTTGGCTGTCCAAGGAGCAGGTCTTACACAACAGATGCTACCCGGCATTTTTGTGACGGCAGCGCAGGTAACGGCTGTTCCGCAAATTACAATGACTCCAAACGCAGCTCAAATTGCCACCGGTCCAACTGGAGCCACCGGTCCAACTGGAGCCACCGGCCCAACTGGAGCTACTGGAGCTGCTGGAACTAACGGTATGACTGGAGCCACTGGAGTTATCGGATCGACAGGTGTGAATGGCGCGACTGGAGCCGTGGGTGCGACCGGCTCAGCTGGTGTGACAGGCGTAACCGGAGTAACGGGTGCGACCGGTTCGACGGGTGTAACAGGCGCAACGGGAGCTACGGGTGCGACCGGCTCGGCGGGTGTGACAGGAGAAACAGGAGTAAGGGGTGCGACTGGCTCGATGGGTGTAACAGGTGAAGCAGGAGCTACTGGACTTCTCGGCTCGACAGGTGTGACAGGTGCAACCGGAGTAACGGGCGCGACTGGCTCGACGGGTGTGATAGGTGCAACAGGAACCACGGGCACGATCGGCTCGACGGGTGCAACAGGCGAAACAGGAATCACTGGGTCGACCGGCTCAACGGGTGTAACAGGTGCAACGGGAACCACGGGTGCTACCGGCTCAACGGGTGCAACGGGAGCCACGGGCGCGACTGGCTCGACTGGCTCGACTGGCTCGACTGGCTCGACGGGTGTGACAGGTGTGACAGGAGCTACGGGTGCGACCGGCTCAACGGGAACCACGGGTGCGACTGGCTCGACGGGAACCACGGGTGCGACTGGCTCGACGGGTGTAACAGGCGCAACGGGAGCCACGGGTGCGACCGGCTCAACGGGTGTAACAGGCGCAACGGGAGCCACGGGCTCGACTGGCTCGACGGGTGTGACAGGTGCGACAGGAGCTACGGGTGCGACCGGTTCGACTGGTGCAACTGGAGAAACGGGAGCCACGGGCGCGACCGGTCCGCAAGGTACTACAGGTGCGACAGGATCTATTAACGCGGGATATGACATTTTCTACTGCACGGATACGACTCCCATCCCTGCCGATTGGGGTCACCAAGTCAATTTCAATATTGCCGGATCAAATAACAGTGGGGACGTGACGATCTCCAGCACATATCGATATAAGTTAAATGCCGGAACATATCTCATCACTTTCCAGGTAAGCGGCGACGCTATAACCAACTATGATCTACAATGCTATTATAACCCCTTCATTGAAACTCCTACAACTCTTAGAACCTTCACAGGCTCATCGAATTTGGTTGTTGGGCAATTCCTTTTTAAAACAACATCGGGAACTGATCGGATCTCGATCAGGAATGATAATGGAAACCAAGTGACCCCGACTGACGATACGTTCATCAGTTTCCTGCGGCTGCAATGAGCGCTGGATTCGGATCCCACCAGAGAGCTATGAACCGATTAACAGAGTAATAAGTTCGGCGTGAAAACTCTGCAGCGCCAGGAGAACGACCTTGTTTTCCTGGTGCTGTTCATGTCGGGCAAACGCATACGTTTTTTTTGCTCCCTTGGGACTGAGTGAAAAACCCATGTTTCCGACCTGATTTTCGACGAAGGTCTAATCCTATTAATCTGAATATTCCGGTAGACTTGGCTGTCATTGGGATCTTCGGATGTTGACAGACCTCACAAAAAAGATTTGGACTACTTAAGGTTTCTTAAGATTTATCGAATAGAAACTTAATACTAAAAATTCGATAATGCCTTTGGAAAGATTCCAAATTTTCGGGCCGAGAATTGAAGGAATTGTGAGTAAGTATTCAAATTTTTGGAGAATAGCATGAGCAGATTAGAAGCGTTATTAATCCTTATAATTTTTTCTCTTATTTTGGTTGGTTGCCAGTCAAGTGGCATTTCTTCTGTTGCAAAGACTGATGAGAATTCTTCTTCCGTTTTAGCCGATAAGTTGTCTTCAAGCGACCTGATGGGAGTTGAAGCAGGTCTTCTTGCAAGCCGCCTGCTGGCGGCTGATTCCGCTCCAACAGTCTCGGCATCTTTATTGGCTGAACCCACAGCAAGTTTTTCCCAAGGAATGGAACCCCTAGGTAGCTTCACCAATTTGGTCCCTCCGGCAAGTTTCCCACCTTTTTTGGCTGGT
>JADFXM010000161.1 GCA_015233565.1 Candidatus Rifleibacteriota bacterium | reverse complement strand
AAAAGAAAAAAAGCAAAAACAATCTCTTTTAAAGAAAGAAATTTTAAGCTCCAAATCAGAAACTTTTGTGAATCAACGTAACAATTTAGCAGAGAAAAACCGTATCAATTTAGCAGAGCGCCATAGTCTTCCCTTCAGTCCAAAAATTAGACTGGAATATTTCTTCCACATATTTATGAAAAACCTCTTTATTCTCATCGTTGAAAAAAATTTTCATATAAAATTTCCTGCAATTCCTCAAATGAAATTTTTTGTTTTGATTTTGTTCAGGTTATAAAAAAGGTGATTAAAATCGGTAATCCTACAAATTGTGCAGCCAATTTGATTCCTTGGGTCGAGGAGTTTTAAGCTAGCTTCGCGACGAGCTTTGGAATTCCATAATTCAAAAAAGCTATTTTGGACCAAACTGCCCAAAATAATTGGGTCATGGCGACGTTTCTCACACAAATGCAAAAAACCATCCGCATGAATAATGGCTCGTATTGAATGTGCGAAACAAGGAAGGTTGTCGTTGTTGGTAAGATTTGTGTTTAACCGTTGATTTATTATTACCCTCATTTGGGAGGTAGAGAAGTTGCGTTGGATACAATTTTTTACTTGGGATAAAATCTTTGGACTAACCTTCAATTGGTCATTTTCTTCTAATACCCTGATTTGAACAAAATCTACCTGCATTTCAAGAAGTCTCCAAAGAAGAGTGGGCACATTTTTATAATTTTCCTTGGTGAGTACATAACCAACCCCAACAAGAGTTTCCAATTTATGCTTGCAAATTTCTTCAATATTGTGCAGGACGCTCTCAAAATGGTCGGTACCTTTCCCATCGAGATATTCTTGCGCCGTTCCTGCATCGACCGAAACACGTATCCATTGAAAGTGTTTTATCAGGTCAGGTCTAAGGGATCTTACCCCGTTAGTGATTAAACCCAAGGGAACTTCTCTCTTTGCGGCTTCCAGAATAAAGGCTTCAAAAAAAGGGTATATAGTGGGTTCGCCACCTCCCTCGATAGTAATTCCGATTCGGGTCTTAACGCATTCGTTCAGAAAACGGACCGAAATGTCAAAGGGAAGATCGCACGGATTGTTCCTGATACCTCTGTCTACACACCACTTGCAGTTAAGGTTACACCTATTTGTCAAGTGCAATTCAATGCTTACAGGAGGAGTCGGATCGAACACGGTTTTCTCGGATGCCATCTGAAATAGACTGCTGCACTTATTAGTGTTTAAAAATAGTTTACAGGGAGAATGTTCGAAGAATTCGTGGCCATCGTTTTCAAACAATTGGGCCTTTTTGAGAGTCATATGAGGTCAATGGTGGGCTGGAGCCCGGAAGATATGTTTTGCGAATCCATGCTATGCTCTAAATATTTTCTTTCCAAGAATGTTCATTAATACTCCCAGCATCATAAAACCCATTAAAACTTCTACTACCACAAGAAATTGAGAACCCGTGCTCATCGGGTAAATATCCCCAAACCCTAAGGTAGTAAAAACAACAACACTAAAGTAATAGTATGAAAAACCTCCATGATCGGCGGAATTGAAATGCAGCTTAGGCCACCAATCTGGGTAAAAATTTGTAGGAGCGCATTTTAGGGTTTGATTCATCTTTTGAAAATTTTCCCAATCACTTGAGAATGAAAAAAAACCGCCAAAAATACTGATAATGAAGATTGTCCAGCAAAACCAAAGAAATAGGTCTTGCCCATAATTACATGACCATTTCCACGCTCTCCAGAGCCATTTATCCAGAAATGAGGCCCTATGTTTCATAACATAATAGTAATTTTGATCCTTTGAATAATTTTCAATCAAAGGATCAAAGAACAACGATTCCCCAAAATTTATCTCACGCAAAATTGTTCCCTGAAAGTCCCATGTGTCCCAAGAAACTTCAGTATACCCCAATTTTGCTCCTCTTACAATTGAATCCCTAAGATCAGCATCAATCAAATTTGCCTTCGAAAGGTCCGAGTTGGAAAAATTCACATTTCGAAGGGTTGCCTTTTGGAACTTTACTCTGTGAAGGCAGCAGTGACTCAAATCCAGATCAGTTAACCTGGCACCCTCGAATGAAATAAAGGTTAAGTCTAGCTCATTATTGTAATTTCTGTTGGGAATTGGAATTGGGTTTCGTTTTAGGTTATCAAGAATGGTAATATCAAAGCCCCGAAGATCAACCTCCCCGCTAGGCAGTATTGGGAAACCTGAAACATCAAAAATCCTTTTCTTTTTTTCTTCTTTTTCAATTTCTTCCCCCAAAATATTCAGAATACTTACTACTTTTTCCTTCCCAAGCTTCTTCCACCGACTTCTCCAAAATTCCACCCTATGCCAGAAGGGTCGCCGATTCGGACCGCGCCAAATTCGGTCTCTTAGATTTTGATCCCCATTTTGCCCTCATTGTCAACAAGCGGGTAACCCATCAGTTTGAAAAATAGTTTAGGAAAAAAAATCCAGAAACCCCAAACATAAACCAATTTGTAAATTAGGAAACCTAAGGGAATTGCAAATGGCAAAATAATTTCGATTCTCATGATTTTCTGACCCGACTAATTTTTTTCATTAACCATTGATGATATTACCCATTTTACAGCCCTTTGTCATCTTTTGGATCTTCACGCCCAAGAAAAAATTTCCAAACCCTCGATCACGCATCCAACCCCCCTGTCCTAAACTTGATAAAAATGATTGACCACCTATCCCTTGCCGGAAACCCCATTCCAGCGAGGAACCACCCATCAATTGATGGCGGATTTTCTTCGATTGTGCACCCCCCCCCCCGAGTAATCACCAAACCCCGGATCGCGCATCCAAGTCGCATTTGTCAAAAAAAAATTCGTCCAACTTTGCTACCCTTCATCCGCCGGGGGGAACCATCATCCGCTGCGAGCCACGATCATCCATTGCCTGAGTCGTTATCCCCCCAACCTGTAACGAATCGAGTCTGCCATCCAACCTCAGGGCGGTTAGTTCAACAACTTATTGGCCGTCGCATTCGCGACGGCCAATGCCCAGTCTAAGCTGCATTTAAAACGTAGTTTTGTGGTTTTGCATTGTTCGGCCAACAAACGGGTCAAGCTGACACCTTCAAGGGCAGCTTACCCTGGGCATTCAGACTGTCGGAAAAGCCAAAATAGACAAAAGTACAGTGAAAAATATTTAATTAAAATGATTGTACTTTTTCCTCGCCAATGATATAATAGGTTTACTTAACTCGTGAGGTAGCTTATCGCTCGAAGATCAGATCATGTACGGAACCTTTGAATATGCTATTCAGGAATTGATTGAAAATCGCCTCGATTTATCACCATTTCATGCCAAATATCGCAATGATGAAACCGGACGGCCAGCAAT
>JADFXM010000160.1 GCA_015233565.1 Candidatus Rifleibacteriota bacterium | reverse complement strand
TAGTTTTAAAACAATGAACATGACACAATCCGACCACCAGGTTTTAATTTAAGAAAACTCGTCGCTTCGCTCCGAAAAGCGGTCAGTTATTTCCGGAACAGGTGGCCACTTTCGCCGGAATACGCAACAATGACCATCAGGGCCAGCTAACTCTACACCGAAAGCAGAAGAGCAACTCTGGCACATAAGAAAATTTTTGGAACGTATAATCTGAAAAAGATTAGAGAGTTGTTCAGATTTGAAGACAGTGTTGGCAACCTGAATTTCTCTTTCACGGCGTTTTGAAAGTAATTCCAAAACCGTTTCTAGTGGTTTTTGTGAAGCGCCATGAGCCCTCAAACTTTTCTTCAACGTTTCTTTCGCAGTACCAGAAGTCAACATAATTTCGATTTTATCCGCCCAGGCTTCAGCTTTAAAGCTGGGGTCGAAAGCATGCGCTGCTGCTGCAGCTAATGTTATACAATCTTGGACAAAAGGTTTTGAAATAGAGGTTTTACCATCATTTACAGCTTTAATGAGCACACCTGCATAGTCCAAACGACCAATAGTATTAAGGGAAGGGACCGAATTATCAGTTAAGACACATGCAAGACGAACATTAAGGCAATCTGCCGCAGCGCTCAAATAACTGGCAAGCTTCTTTGCCTTATCGTATGTAAGCCCAGCATTACCTGCAGCACCAACACGTATGTCTAATGAACCTTTTTTAGCCTTGACTGCTAGTTTTTTTCCTAGAATGCTTGCGGCAATAAGAGGATAAGCATCCTTTGTCGAAGTTTTACCTCGGGCTTTCCAAAGTGTTGCGTCACCCCGCGCAAATGGCGATAACCCACCACCTATATGGAGCAAACCTGATTTAGAAAGAATGCGTTCTGCTGAAGATGCGTCAAAATTTACTTGATAATTGGGAAAACACTGCAATGAATCAATTGCCCCAGCTACACCGCCAGAGACTGATAAAATTGCTGTAGGAATAGACACACTAGCTAGTAAAACTGGACCAAGAAGCGTTGTGATAGAACCTGGGCCACCCGTGGAGTGTACCGAACAATATTCACGGTTTTCGCAACCTAATTGCTCTCCAGAATCGGCCACAGCTATAGCCAATTGTGCCGCGTCTTCTGGGGTTAACTTCCGAATTGTTGGATTTTTTAGAAGTTGTTCTAATTCTTCTTGAGCTTCTTTTGGCGAGGTCGCCGATGCACGTATTGCCTCCGCGATATTATTCACTAAAGTCAATTTTGAACCCCTGTTCAAGAAAAGCAATACACAAACACTAATGAATTTCCTCGTTTTTCCGCTTTTTTCAGGGTAATTTTTTGTTTGTGGTTGCTCGATGAATCACAAACTCCCCCTAAAACTGGATTGAATGGAAATCGCAGTGAATCGTCTCGTGAAACGAGATGATTCCGCTTTGAGGAGTCTTTTCTTGTTAAAATAAAAAAATACTCATTACAACTTTTTTTGCGCAGGCCACGTGGAATAAAAGTACAGTGTTTCTGAACTAGCCGTAAAACTTCAGTTGGGTTTATTTTATCTACGTTATCAAAAACACCTGAAAAGTTTGCAACTGCCATTAAGTCTGCCATATATGCCTCTTAATTTTCTATTGATAATGCCTTCTCTGCTCTATATCACTAAAAATGATACTAATAACTTTGAAACCTACTGCTTTTGGGGTGGCGGAGTCTGTTTCGATTGTGTCAATTTTGAAAATGGTTTCATATAAACTCTGCATTTCGCAGTAATTTTTCCTAAGATCTCGTAATCTGCCCTCGCTAAGAACAGTCCCAGGTTTATTTGTCAATTTTGAGTTCAATTCACGCTTAAGAGCTTGCTCATGCGAACAAAGAAGTAGAAATACCCGCTGAATATATTCTTTCCAAAATGGTATTTGCATGTATTTTGTCATAATTTCACGGACTTCCGGTTTCACAGTTTTTTCTTTCTCAAGATAGTGGAACCAAGCGATAGCATCGAACAAACCACGATCTATAAGTACAACGTCATATTTATTTGGGTTTCGAACCCTTAACGCTTGGATAATCTGTCGAATCGCATAACTTGCCGTCCAAGTGTTGTAGAGTAATAAATCATCTTTCAGATAATCTGGGGCTTGGCTGGCACCCTCAAAGGGCGACAAGACGGTAAAACCATGTCTACGTAAAAAATGTGTAATAGTTGCAATGCATTCACTTTTCCCTGCACGAGGAAGACCAGAAAATTCTGCTATCCATGGGCAAGCCATCATTTGGGTAAAAGAAAAAACTGTTCTTGCCCTTTTTTCCAGTGCTGTTAATTCTTCGTCGGTCGGTTCTTTCAATGAACCTGAATTTATCCCATTTGGGTTAAGTACAACGGACTCATTATTAACTATTTTGGTGGTTTGCCCGCAATATGAAACTTCAATATCAGACGATTTTGCCACAATTAGCTCCTGCCTTTAATAATACCATAACAACCCACAATTCAAATCTTTTTTTGTAAACGTGGTCTCACGCTTAATTTTAGAGCAAACTCAACGTTCGGGCAGGAGCGCCTAGAACTGCCAAAAATGTTAGGTTTCGAAAAAACTTAGCGTGCATAAAATTTCATTTGGTGTAGTGGGCACCCTTCTAGCTGAAAAATTTTTAGGAGCCGAGAAGGGATTCACTTTTAGCCACTCACATTTGGTTTATGTTTTTCAAAATTGGAATTTAATAATTCTTTAACAATGTAGCCAACGATGTATTCCCTTCTGGTCATTTCTGAAAGATCCTTATTTTTGGACAAATCGTTTATACACTTATCAACCACTTGCCACAAAGGATGTTCTTGCAAACTTTCATAAGGGTGTTTAATGTGATTAAGCTTTTTCATTTATTTTTATTTTTCGGTCCCCCAGGCCAAATCCTTCTGCCAGAATAATCTATTTCCATAATTTTTCTCCCTCGTCCATCACTTACGTCCCAATGGTCTTTGTGAAGCTGATCTTTTTGCCAAATTCTACCATTTGAGTCTCGCCAACCCTGATTTCCCTTTAATTTTGTCCAGTCAGGACCATCCCCTGGAAGACGATAAATTTCCCCCTGATCAAGCGATAAACTACCTTGCAAATCCTTAAGAGCTTGCTGGGCTTTAATCAATTGTGGATCACAAGGGTCGGATTGGTTTTTGACAATCTCTTTTGCCTTTTTTTCAATGGCGTTGCTGAGTATTTCGCTTTCTTTTTCCTCAACATATCGATTCCACTGATCGACTTCCCATTGGGACAAATAACCAAGCCCCGCAAGCAAGGCAATTATGGCGGCAGCATTTTTGCCATCCGGATCAACAAATTGAAGCGGGTTGTTGCCAGCGTAGGTCCAGAGGTTATTCCCGCCTTCGAAGCCTATCGGGTCTTTTGAGATGAACCTACCCACCTGCGGCGAGTAGTACCTATTGCGGTTGAAATACAACTCCGTCGCAG
>JADFXM010000015.1 GCA_015233565.1 Candidatus Rifleibacteriota bacterium | reverse complement strand
TCGAGACTTTTTCAACATAGTCAGCAGTTACGTTCAAAGGATTTACGATATTCGTAACGACTTCATTAACACCAACGACCAGTTTGTTCCAGCCACCAACGAATAAATCGGCATTGGCGCGTTTGTCTAATTGGCCATCTGCTGCACCCTTGATCAAAATGTCAGTTTGTGCAAGGAGATCGTTCATCATTTTGACCATGTTATTGAGGTTACCCTTGATAACATTATATTGGCCTTTATATTCCTGGGTAATGATCGGAGGAATGATACCTTTCGAGACTTTTTCAACATAGTCAGCAGTTACGTTCAACGGATTTACGATATTCGTAACGACTTCATTAACACCAACGACCAGTTTGTTCCAGCCACCAACGAATAAATCGGCATTGGCGCGTTTGTCTAATTGACCTTCTGCTGCACCCTTGATCAAAATGTCAGTCTGTGCAAGGAGGTCGTTCATCATTTTGACCATGTTATTGAGGTTACCCTTGATAACATTATATTGGCCTTTATATTCCTGGGTAATAATCGGAGGAATGATACCTTTCGAGACTTTTTCAACATAGTCAGCAGTTACGTTCAACGGATTTACGATATTCGTAACGACTTCATTAACACCAACGACCAGTTTGTTCCAGCCACCAACGAATAAATCGGCATTGGCGCGTTTGTCCAATTGGCCTTCTGCAGCACCCCTGATTAAAATGTCAGTTTGTGCTAAAAGATCGCCCATCATCTTCACCATATTGTTAAGGTTGCCCTTGATAATATTGTATTGGCCTTTGTATTCCTGGGTAATAATCGGAGGGATGACTCCTTTAGAAACTTTGTCGACATAGTCAGCAGTCACATTCAACGGATTAACGATATTTGTGATTGTGCCGTTGACGCCCTCAATTATCTTTCTGAAATCTCCATGGTGTTTGGCGCCGTCAGCTCGAGTGTCGAGACGTCCTTCAGCGGCCGCAATGGCAAGGATATTGGCATCTGTAACGAGTGCATTTATCGCATCAATACATTGATTGAGGTTGTTTTTGATTTCATTGAAATCACCATTATAATTGTCGGTAATCTTCTTGGGAATATCACCTTTGGAAATTCTGTCAACGTATTCGGCAGCAACGTTAAGAGGCCCGATAACTGAATCGAGAGTTTTGTTAACGCCTTCGACGATCTTTTTGAAATCGCCCTGATGTTTGGTTGCATCAGCGCGAGTGTCGAGCTTTCCTTCGACAGCGGCTTTTACAAGAATTCCGGTATCGGACACCAACAGGTTAACCGCATCGACACAATTATTGAGATTGTTCTTGATCTCGTTGAAATCACCTTTATAATTATCGGTGATCTTCTTGGGAATATCACCTTTGGAAATTCTGTCGACGTATTCGGCAGCAACATTTAACGGACCAATGACCGAATCAAGGGTCTTATTTACTCCTTCGACAATCGGCCTGAATTCGAAATTGATTTTGTTGACATCAGCACGTGTATCGAGCTTCCCGTTAATTGCAGCATCAATGAGGTTCTTTGTTTCAACCATAAGTTCTGCAATAATTCCCTCAATATTCTGTCTGAGGAAAAGAGCAACCAAAAATGCAAACAACAGTGCCCCCAACATTCCGCCCCACATAATTTTAATAGCCTCAGTGAGGCTATCAACAGAACCCTTGGCACCAACTTTGGCCTGCTCGACTCCGTAAGTTGCCGAATCATCGGCAGTTTTCAAGGCAGAATTTGCAGCAACCAAGCGTGTTTTACCAAGCTCAGCAAGACCTTCAAAAACCTTAAGCATATTTTTACATGAAGCCCCGTATGCCAAACCGGATTTCTCAACTTCATCAAGCTGTTTTAAAAGATCCGGATTTTTTTCTACATGTCTTAAAGCAGTCAACTTGGCAGCACAGTCTGTTTCAAATTTTTCCAACGAAGCTCTGAGGCCCTCATAATCGCTGGTAGCCTGGCTCTTCCAGTTGGCAATCCTGAGAGCATTTCCTGCATCAATCGCATCGTTTATAAGGACAGTTTTATTTAATCGTTCCTGTAAATTGACCTCAGCGGAAGCCGTTTTCATTTCTTCAGCTAAAATTTTGGTCAAGTTAGCATCACCACTGGAGCTCTTCATTTCCTCAACCAAAAGCTTGTTTTCTCTATCAAGAAATGCATAGGCAGATTTCATAAAAGCGTCAGCAGCATCGTTTTGTTTGACTCTTTCAGCCTTGAGAGAATCTATATCGGTCTTGGTCTGAAGTACCATTTTTTCATACTCGTCAACTTTTCCCTTGAAAAGATCAACCGATTCTTTGAATTTGGTCAAAGTTGAAAATTTAGCGGAATGGGCATCACATTCCTGAATGTTTTTTCGCACATTTTCTAGAAAACTCTTGGATTTATTATAAAAATCATCGTTATAAGAATACGAATATCCTCTCATCTCGAATAGCGCTTGGGAAAGATTGTTATATGCCCCATTGGCCATTACAACCATAGGCATCTCTTGATCAACTACCGTAGAAGAAATCTGTTTAACATCCCCCATTTTCAAAACACCGGTATAGCCCAATCCAAGGATGATTACGATAATTACAGCAAAAGCAAAAACAATTTTGGTACCTAGTTTAAGACTTCCCATTCTTTTTCATTCCCCCTTTTCAGTTTTATCAGTTGGATTTTCTTTCATCCCCTCAAGATTGACTCCGCTTCCACTTGTTGTAGTTTGTTGTACAACCGAAATTTCTGAAGCGGAAAACACCTTATCGATATCAAGAATCATAATAAAGTGCTCATCCCTTTTTCCCATTCCTTTGAGAAATTCCACTTTCAGACGGTTTCCAATTTTGGGTGGTGGTTCGATTTGCGTCGGTTCGAGCTCTATAACTTCCTGGACAGAGTCAGCCAACGCTCCGATAATCAGAGTATCATGTTCGAGCGCCACTTCAACCACAACGATACAAGTATTAACAGACTTCTCCGTTTTCGACATCCCAAATTTCAAACGCATGTCGACAACCGGAACAACACTTCCTCTAAGGTTTATAACTCCACGCATGAATTCAGGGGTCTGCGGAACCTTTGTCACCGTGGTGAAATCAAGAATTTCACGAACTTGAGCCACATCCACCCCGAATATCTCCTCCCCAAGTTTGAAAGTTAGATATTGAGTTGTCTTTGAAATTGCTGAAACGCTCATTTTTTCTCCTTTCAGAAATAATTATCTATAAAAAAACCGCTTTTTGTTTCCTCTTTCTTTTCCTCCTTGGTAAATATTTATCAAAAAACATTTCCTTTTTTAGGGAAGAATATCCCTTTCATCAGTCTTTTTTACAATTTGGCTCTTTCTAATAATAGATAAAGTATCAATAAGAATTTTTCGAATTTCTTTTTCCTCACCAAATAAGGGTTTGTCATGCCCAAAATAAATTTTTTCAATCGGCAATGCAACCAACTTCAAAAAAGCATGTAGATAACTTTCGAGAAAAGAACCCCCGGGAGACCTTATAACCAGTTGAGTATCGCCCGCAAACAAAGTTCTTTCAGCCTGGCAATAGAAACATAACGAATCTTGAGAGTGTCCCGGGAAATGGATTACATCAAAAAAACCGTCTCCCATTTTGAGGGTCTCTCCCCCAACAAGCATCTCATCAACCCCCTCGATCTTGTTGTATGCCAAAACTTTCGGCTGATATCTGTCCTTGACTTTTTTCAAGCCACCTGAATGGTCAAAATGGCAATGAGTTAGTACAACTTGTTGTATTGCCTTTTTCCCAACCCCTGTGTTGATTTTTTCCATATCATTCAAAAAATAAGCATCTGTTCCCACGTCAACCACAGTATTTACATCAGTAATTGCATTCCATGAACCCAGTATCAAGTAACACTTGCAGGAATATTTTCCCGGATTGGTCTCCAACTCTATGATTTTCAAAATCAGCCCTTATTAACATATCACCAACAAAATTAATACGATCCAAAGATACCTAAAAAAGCTAATATAAAAAAGTCAAGTTGGCAACAAAAATCGAAAAAAAACTGAAAAAAAAAAAAAACAGCCAAAACATGCTTCTGGTCTACATTTGCAAATCAAATCTTTTCAACACTACCTGTTTTTAAACACGTTTCGGGGGCTTGAAAATTAGCATCACAGAAAAACGTTGCATATTTTATGCCAAAAAAATAGCAACACCCTTCAAGAGTGCAGTGGATATTAATTCCTCGCAATAGTTTGAAAAAAATTGAGACTGTGTATAATGCCAACCCCACAAAATAATAACGTAACTTTTTTGAGAAAATGCAAACTATCGATACCAGGAATTCTGAATTTATGCCTTCATTTCGAGGCAATGCAACAAGGTGCTGTTCGAAATTCAAACAGTGAAAATTGAAGGTCTGACAATCCTTCACTTTTTCTTGAAAAGTTGAGCATCGCTAACTACCTTTTCAAAAAGGGAACTAAGTTCGCTTGGGAGGGTCTGGGTTTGTTCCATGGCGAAATATCCACCCGGAGCGAGAGAGTCATAGTACATTTTAATAACATTGATTCTTTCTTCATGGGTGAAATGCAATAGAACATTTTTACAAACAATTAAACTATATTCAGAACCTATAGGATTCAGGGAAAGCAAGTCGTGCTTTCGAAAATTTATCCGATTCCGAAGGGATTCGATTATCCTGAATTGGCCTGGAGTGCCTTCCGGTTCGAAATACTTTTTAAAAATTTCCCTGGGAATCCTTGACAATTCTTCAGCAGGATAAACTCCGGCTGTGACAATCGAACCAAAAGTGTTGTTTTCATCCAGATCAGTAGCATCGATTTTCAAGTTTTTGAAACCGAAATAACCCATTTTTTCTGAAAAAACGATGGCTATTGTATATAATTCGGGACCCATTGCGCAACCTGCATCCCATATTCTGACAACGCTTCTGCCCGCTATAGTAGGAAGAACATGATTTACCATTAATTCTATTGTGTGAAGGTCTCTAAAGAAAAAAGTGAATGCCATTATTTTCTCGTTTTCTGAAATTTTTTATAACGTCCAATTTTACCAAAACAACTGTTCAGACTGAAATAGTCTTTGTTTTTTATTGAAAAAACTTTCGCACATTTTTTAAAATTACCTTTTGGACATCATTTGCCGCCACTGGCTTTTAAACAAATTTTCTAAAATAGCCAGGTGCCAAAGTGCAAAACTCCGCATCGATGAAAAAATTTAACAAAATTGCGAGCACCAGCACTAGCTCATTTGCAGATTAATTTCTTTTTCAGCCGAACGTCTGATTTTTTGAACATCAACAATCAGGGCAACCGAACCATCACCGAGGATGGTGGCACCTGACAGGTCTGCAACATCCCTGTAAAATTTTCCGAGAGATTTTATAACTGTTTGATGTTCACCAATCACGTGATCGACAACCAATCCAACGCGGTGACCCTCAGATTCGGTAACAACAACCTGTTCAATATCGGGGCGTTTTCCTTCAATCGCGAACTTTTTGCGAAGGATGATATACGGGATCATCTCACCACGAACAACGATAACATCTTTTCCGTTTCCACGGGTGACCCCTTCCCTGGTAAGTTCGATACATTCGTGAACTGTAGATAATGGAATCACGAAAAATCGATCCTCAATCTTCACCAAAAGGCCATCAATGATTGCCAGAGTAAGAGGCAATGTAATTTTGATATTGGTTCCATGGCCCTGTTGGCTTTCCATGACAACATTTCCGCGTAGTTCATCTACCGATCTTTTGACTACATCGAGACCAACGCCTCTTCCGGAAATTTTGGAAATTTCTTTTGCCGTAGTAAACCCTGGGAGGAAAAGAAACGCAAAAGCCTCTCTATCTGTTAATTCAGCATTTGTTGGGATTAAACCTCGCTCGATTGCTGCATTTTTTATTTGAAGAGGGTCAAGCCCTTTCCCATCATCACGAATTTCAATAATTACATGTGCTCCGGAATGCATCGCGGATAAGACAACTCTTCCGTGTTTGGGCTTTCCGGCTTTTTGTCTTTCTTCGGGGTTTTCGATCCCATGGTCGACAGCATTGCGAATCAAATGAATTAGCGGATCACCCAGTTTTTCGATTACTGTTTTGTCCAATTCAGTCTCCGCACCCTCGGTTAAAAGCTCAACGTCTTTACCAAGTTCGTTCATCAGATCCCGGACAAGTCGTTTAAATTTGGAGAAAGTCGTTCCGATTGGGAGCATTCGAATGTTCAAAGCACTTTCTCGCAAATCTCCGGTCAATCTTTCGACAATTTCTGAAATGGAGAGCAAATCTGCGTCATCCCTGTTTGCCGCTGTCTGGCTTAAACGGGCCTGAACGGTCACCAATTCTCCGATGAGATTAACAAGATTATCGAGTCTTTCGGAAGCAACCCTTATGCTCTGTTGCGCTTCAGCAGCTGCTTTCTTTTTTTTCAAATCTTCAAGGTGCTTTTGTTCAAGTAGTGCAGCTTCAACTTTTCCCGGGTCAGTGGCACCCGCTTCAATAAGAGCTTCCCCAATTTTCTTTTTTTCATTGAGAACCTTAAAAAGTTCTTCTTTTTTCAGGTCTCCACGTTCAACCAGGATTTCTCCAAGTTTTTTGTAACCGCTCGTTCCATCGAGAGGGATATCGTCATCGATTCTTGAAATTTTCAACTCTGAATCGGATTCGACGAAAATAAATACGTCTCTAACAAGGTTGACAGTTTTTTTTGTATGTAAAACTATATCCCAGCGAAGGTATGAAAGCTCTGGATCAATCTCTTCAAGCGGAGGAATTTCTTCCGAGTTTGCAAGAGAAATACATTCCCCTAATTCTGAAAGTTCGCGAATTAGAAAAATCGGATTTATTCCGCGGGAGAAAATCTCTTTAAACGGCTTAAAAATTATCCTAACGCTAATTTTTTCGCCTTCAGCCGCTATTTTGTCTGTTGGAATCGATAGTTCTTTTGTTTCAACAATTGTAGGTTCGGAAAGCGGCAGAGATACGGTGGGAAAAGGAGGAGACTCTATTTTTTCGACAGGTTGTTCAACCTGTGGCACAAGAATCGAAGTGGCTGAACCGGAAGAAATTATCTTGCTTATCTCTGCAACTATATCTGCTTTTCGAATTTCATCTACGGTTTCCGCTTCACCGAACGCTGATTCGATCATATCCCGGATTAAATCTCTGGCAGCCAGGGACACCTCGATAAGTTCGTGGGAAACTGTCACTTGGCCTTTCCGGAGCAATTCATAAACTGCTTCAAATTCGTGAGTAAATGCGCAAACTTCATCGAAACCAAACATTGCGCTGGACCCTTTAATAGTATGCATAATCCGAAAAACTTTTCCGATCACTTCAGGCTCTTTAGGAGATTCTTCGAGGGCCATCAACGAATCTTCAAGATTTCCCAGAAGCTCAAAAGCTTCTTCCCTAAACGCTTTTCTGTATTCGTCTAACATCCAAGAACCTTTTTCACCACAGCAAGTAATTGATCCGGTCTGAAAGGTTTAACGATCCACCCTGTTGCACCTGCAGCTTTCCCTTCCATTTTTCTCTCTTGCTGAGATTCAGTGGTTAGCATAACGATAGGAATAAATTTTCCGTTGGTCATTCCGCGGGCTTTTCTGATAAATTCGATTCCATTAACATTTGGCATGTTCAGATCTGTGATCACCATGTCAAAAGGTGAAGCCTCCAGCTTATTTGTGGCATCTTCACCGTCAACAGCATCGACAACCTCGTGTCCAGCGGAACTCAATATATGGGTAACCATATTCCTCATACTGGAGGAATCGTCAGCGAACAATATTTTTTTTCCCATGGGTTTAACCTATTATCCACATGCATGTATCACCGGTTTCACGGGAACAGCCAGTAGTCCTTTCGAAACCGGCAAGGCTAATAACCTCACGGACAATTTGGGACATTTTGGAATCCAATTTCACTATTTTCCCGGCTTTAATCGCTGATTTATGCATTGAACATAGAAGCTGCAGAAAAGAAACATCCAGCGCTGAAACTTGGGAAAGGTCAATAACCAGATTTTCGTATTTTCCAAGGGCTTCGAGCAATATCTTTTTAATCTCGTTGGCCTGGGAAAGAACAAGTTCACCCGTGAATTCCAGTTTCCAGGAATCCCCGGTCTTGCTGGAAGGGTCTTCAATTTTCTTAAAGGAATATTCCATTTTTCACTCCATACTTTCAATGTTCCGTGTCGGCCTTCTTGGTTATAAGCAGCATCGCGAAGTTGTCCTGGAACAAGAAAAATTCAAACCTAGTTTTTAAAATTTAACATTATTATCCTAACAATTCAACTTTACTAAATAAAAAACAGCAACAAAGAGCAAATTAATATTGGCATTGGCAATTAACCATGCAATTCAAAACAAACACTGTAAAAAATTATTTTTTTTCAAATTTTCTTCACTTGCGTTTCAGTAGTCTTGGAACGCAAGAATTTTTGCTCTTTTTCGCTGAATAAAAAACACTCAAAAACTTCAGCGAAAGTTTTAGTGGAACTATAAAATCCTGCCCTGGAGTTTTATTTTAACATTCGAGCCAATCATTTTCTTGAAAAACAGTGCCGAGGACTATATATTGTTCCCATTCAATTTATATTCCCAGGAGATTTTTTGTGACTCTAGACAATAATTTGCCAGAATACAATAGACAAAGAAGTTTTTCGAATTTAAATACAGGGAAAATGATTCGTGAAGAGGAATTTTTGGAAAACTTCCTTTTCAGGATCAATAAACCATTTGAAATTTCAGAGAAAAATGGTGATTTTTTTGTCCAGGAAATAGAAAAAAATAAGCAGAATAAAAGTTTAGGAGTTTCTTCGTATGCTTATTGTCCGCCACTTTCAGTGGAAAAACTTGGTGATAGCAGTTTTTGTTCAGATTATGGTTTAAAATATCCTTATTTGGGTGGTTCGATGGCACATGGAATAAGCTCTCCCGAAATTTCCGAAAAGTTAGCAGAGGGCGGAATGCTTGGTTTTGTGGGTGCAGGAGGGCAATCGCTCTCTTGGATAGAGGATGCAATAGCACGTTTGCAGAATTCGATCCCCGATTTACCGTTTGGTTTTAACCTTATTCATAGCCCGAATGACCCTGACCTTGAAGACGCCATTGCCAAATTGTACATCAAGAAAGGGATCAATTTGATTGAAGCCTCCGCGTTCATGAGTATTACGCTTCCCCTGGTAAAATACAGAGTCCATGGAATCAGTCTCGCTCATGACGGCCGAATCATTACTCCAAACCGAATAATCGCAAAAATTTCACGGATTGAGGTTGCAACCAAGTTTTTCTCCCCTCCTCCTGAGAGACTTTTACAGGAACTGATTAAAACCGGGGAAATCACTCCAAAACAGGCTGAGCTCGCTTTAAAAATTCCTATGGCACAGGATGTCACCGCTGAAGCAGACTCCGGGGGACACACCGACAATCGTCCTGCAATTTGCCTGTTTCCAACAATTTTGGCACTTAAGGACAGGCTGCAAAAACAGTTCAATTATCCATTTGCTCTCCGAGTAGGACTCGGCGGAGGAATTTCAACACCAACATCACTTGCGGCAGCCTTTTCAATGGGTGCCACTTATGTGATGACCGGCTCTGTAAATCAAGCCTGCCAGGAATCAGGAACCTCTCCCCTTGTTAGGGAGATGCTGGCAGCCACTGAACAAGCTGATGTGTGTATGGCTCCCGCCGGTGATATGTTCGAGATGGGAGTAAATGTACAAGTGATTAAAAGGGGTACAATGTTTCCCATGCGGGCCGCCAAACTCTACGACTTGTACAAAACCAACTCATCGATAGAAGAGATTCCGGAAAACGAAAAGAGCAATCTGGAAAAAACAGTTTTTAAAGATTCGCTGGAAAAAATTTGGTGTACAACCCGAGAGTTTTTCCGGAAAAGAGACCCCAGAGAAATCGAAAAAGCCGAACGCGATCCAAAACACAAAATGGCACTTGTTTTCAGATGGTACCTCGGACAATCGCCCAGATGGGCAATTGAAGGGAACCTAACCCGGCGAATAGACTTTCAGATTTGGTGTGGCCCCGCCATGGGAGCTTTTAACGAATGGACGCGCGGAAGTTTTATGGAAAAACCGAATGGCCGTAAAGTTAACGAGGTCGCAATGAATCTTTTATTTGGAGCTGCAGTTTTATTGCGTGTTCAAAATCTGAAATTCCAGGGAATCACTCTTCCGCAAGAAATGTGTAATTTCAGACCGCTCAACATTGATGAAATAAAGAAACACTGCGGTTAATTTACTGAAAAAGAAGTTTGACAAACCGAGAATATTTCAAACAATATGGCGAGAAATCCTTTTGATAATTTGAACCTATCTTTACAACCCCACTTAACCTCTTTAAAACTACACATGATGCTAATCAACTCGGTTCAAAGAAAATCACTTTGAAAGGGAGCCAAGTACTATTAAATCCAACTTTGAGCGACTTAAAAAGAGAAGTTTAAATGGAACATTAGACCTATGATAAAAAAAAATACGGTTGAAATCTGGCTTGCCCACCTAGGGGAAAATTGCTCCTCAACTCTGAATTTTAGGGGCTTTTTGTCCAAAGATGAATTGATCAGACTTGAAAATTACCGTATTCCTGTTTTGGCAGAGAGATTTTTATTTTTTCGAGGTTTATTGAGAGTTATTTTATCGGATTATCTGTCTGTGGCTCCGCAAGAGATTGTTTTTATGAATGACTCAAACGGAAAACCCAGAATCCAGGAACCACTTAAATTCAACGTTTCGCATACAGAAAACTTTTTTTGTGCAGCAGTTTCGACAGATTTCGAATTGGGAATTGACATTGAAAATATCGATAGGAAGATAGAACTCGCTCCACTCGTTAAAAGGTTTTTTTCCGAAAAGGAATTTAGAAGCTGGGATTCTTTTCCTGAAAAGGAAAAAGCAACTGCTTTCTTCCGCTGCTGGACCAGAAAAGAAGCTTACCTGAAAACTTCAGGAGTTGGTATTGCCGGATTGGGTGACATTGAAGGCTCTTTTGAAATTCTCGATTCCAAGCCAATAGTAGACATTAAGCACCCAATGAATACTGAGGAATTTATTTTTCATGAATTTGGCATTTTTCCGAAAATTTTAGGAACTTGTTCTATTAATCTGAAAAATTCAATTAAGGCTCCAAAAGTGAAAATCCGCGAATGGAGATTCCGTTAATTTCGTAAGGAAGTTAAATTTACCCTTGGCACTGGAATCCAGGATTACCAAAATGACAAAGTTATTTTTCAAAAAATTTATTAAATTATTTCCGCTGCTTACAGTTTTCGCCCTGAGCCTGAATAATTGTGCAGGACAGGATTGCATTCCAGGTTCGAACACTTATGCATTTTCGCTAAAAAATGTTAACCCGGAATACACGATTACTTTCCAACAATGCCAGGATTGGAATAAAGTCAAAGCTTCTTTTGGTCCGACCTACGCAGGAAGCCCAGGCTGGACAAATTACATGGGGTATATTGAACCATTGTTCAAAGCTGCCGGAATTATTGATGTAGAACATATTGATATGCCATATGATTTTTATTCCGTAGATGATTTTCCCATCGCATCTCCGGGTGTAGAGGAATTAGTTTCTGACGGGGAAGCTGTACAGGTTGCCGGTTATGGAATGACTTCCGGATCAACTCCCGCTGAAGGTATTAGCGCCCCGATGATTTATTATGATGATGAGTCTCCACCAAATGATGCAGAAATTCAAGGAAAAATACTTGTTTTCCTCATGGAAAAAATTCCATCGCCACCATTTTCAAACGCGTACATGGAAAGTTTTGTCATTTCTGATTTTCTATGGCGAAATGAGTCCCCTCCTTTCTGGCCATTATGGCAAAATGTACCCCCTTGCATAACCACTTCCTATTACTATAGATGGAATTGGATACAGATTTCAAAATATGCAGCCATCGGAATCAGGGCAAAAGCTGCCGGGATGGTGGTAGTTTATGATATTTCGCCTGGTGGTGCAAAAGGACTCACTCAACGCAGTGTATACACTTCTGACAAACAACCGAAGTCAGCTTACGTAAACTGCCCCACCCTTACGCTTGATCGAGTTGCCGGAATCAAAGTTATTGCAGACGCAAAAGCCGGTAGGACAGCTAATTTGAAGCTTAGAGGGAAATTTGTACCAAGCGTGGGAAAAGGGTTTTATGGATTTTTACCCGGAAAAAATTATGGATCTGAAAATGACGAATGGGTTGTACTATGCAGCCATACTGATGGCATGTCCTTAGTTGAAGAAAACGGAGCTTTAGGTATCCTGGGGATAATTAATTATTTCAAGAACATCCCTCAATCTGAGAGGCCAAGAACCCTGATGGTCTATCTCGATTGCAGACACTTCATGCCAGGGGGCGAGAGTAAATGGCCTGAATTCAGTTACTTTGGACCGTTACATCACTCTGATCATGTTAAAAAAGTTCTTGCCACAGTCGGAATTGAGCATCTGGGAGCTCTTGAGACCATTGAAACCGGGGCCGGAGGAAATGATTATAGGCTCTCGGGACGAGTTGAAGCCAGTTTCATAGGGCTTTACAACAATAACCCTTGGTTGCTCAAAATAGCTTCAAAGGCGGTAATTGATAATAACTGGCCAAGAGTCACCATACGAAGTAATGGAGCCAATGAACCTGGTGTAAATGGTGGATACATGTCGAAAGTAAGAACTCCAATGATGATCGGGAATACTCTTGAGCCGAAGAAACCAGGAATTGGATTGGCCGGAAACTGGCCCGGTTCACAAACCCAAACCATTGCTCAGTTAGGAGTTTTTGACCCCAATTTATTCCATTCCCAGGTTAAGGGAATGACTCAAATCATAGGTGAATTGATGCTTGTCCGGCCCATAATTATCGACTTAGGATGGGGAAAAATGCATGCAATGATCAATAATTTAACGGAAACCTCGTTCATCGATCCAAAAAAAACCGCAACCCAAAAGACTGTCCTTTTGTCCCTTTATTCGCAGTTGTTCGAGAACATTGAAAACGTAAATTTGTCTTTGGGCAAAAACCTGCTCCAAACTATTAAAACAAATGTAGCCACACAATTAACACCAACAATTGCAACTCCCTTGCTGGAACTTATCAACCAGCAAATCTCTAAAATTTAGCTGACCCGTCAGATTTAGAGATCCAACTTCATTTTGATCAAATCAATGTTCTTGGGGTGATGCACATATTTTTTGGGATTGGTATTACTGGTTAATTGCCAATGTAAATATGAATTTACTCTTTGTAGCAGTTGGAGGTTTTGGGATATTGTTTTCTTTTCCCTGGTTTGTTATATTGAATGAGTAAAATAGGGAGGAAACTTTGAATATCAGAGAAATGACAATTAACGATTATGAAAAGATTATTGAACTTTTCAGAACTAACCGGGGAATAACAGTTCGGGATGCTGACTCAAAAGAGAGCGTAGAAAGGTATCTTCAACGCAACTCAGGATTGAACTTTGTAGCCGAAGAAAACCAAAAAACAATTGGATGTGTCATGTGCGGCCACGATGGAAAACGTGGTTATCTCCAGCATATGATTGTCCTGGATGAATTTAGAAACAGAGGAATTGGCACGCTTCTTTTCCAAAAATGCATTGACAGTTTGAAAAAGATTGGAATTTACAAAACCCACCTATTTGTTAACAAAACAAATGATCTGGGAAATCAATTTTGGAAAAGGAAAGGCTGGATGCTTAGAGAGGATATTTTCACTTATTCCTTCAACTCTTCAACCAGTGAAAACGCTTGAACAAATGTGAAGGGACCCGTATAAGAGCACTAATAACCACAAGGGAATAGTAACAATGAATAAAATACCTGTTGTCATCGACAGCAATAAGGAAACCATCATGTTGGTGGATGACACCCCAACTAACATGGATCTATTGGGCCAAATGCTTCAATCCAACGGTTATCAAATAGTAACTATTTCCTCCGGAAGTCAGGCATTGACCGAAGCAGCCCAAACACCTCCTGATCTGATTCTATTAGACATTAACATGCCGGAAATGAATGGTTACGAGGTTTGTGGGCTCTTGAAAGCAGATGAAAAGCTGAAAGAAATCCCCGTCATTTTCATTAGTGGCTTAGACGATACCACTGATAAAATCAAAGCTTTTTCCGTCGGCGGAGTTGATTATGTAGCCAAACCTTTCAGATTTGAGGAAATTTTGGCACGAGTAAAAACCCATCTCAGTCTATGCTTTGCACGTCGTGAATTGAAAAAGCAGAATGAAATTCTTCAGGAAAACATGCGCTTGCGCGACATTGTCGATCGAATCGCCAGACACGATCTGAAGAGTCCTTTGTCATCCTTTCTCCTGGTTCCGGAAATGCTTCTGGACGCCCCTAATTTGACTTCCGAACAGAAAGATCTTCTGAAAATGCTTGCAGAGTCAGCTCATAGACTTTCAGAAACCGTACATCGTTCTCTCGACATCTACAAAATGGAACAGGGAACTTACCAACTGACTCCTGGCTCAGTTGATGTAATTAAGATTATTCGCGAGGTATTTCGTGAACTCGGTGGATTGGCAAATAGCAAGAATCTTTCTTTCGTTGTTCTCCTTGATCAAAAACCTGTCGAAGAAAAAGTTGTCTTCGAACTCCAAGGAGAAAATTTCCTCTTCTTCTCAATTCTTTCCAATTTGATCAAGAATGCAATCGAAGCCTCTCCGGACGATAAAGAAATTTTAATTTCGTTATCGACCTCTCCAGTACCTACAATTTCCATAAAAAATTTTGGGACTATTCCACCACAGATTCATGATAGACTTTTCCAACGCTATGTTACTTGTGGCAAATCCAAGGGAACCGGTTTGGGAATGTTTTCCGCCCGACTGATGGCTCGAACCTTAGGTGGTGAGTTGACTTTTTTGCCCGATGAGGTTGGTTGTACAAAGCTGATATTGACCCTGTCCCCAAACTCCGGAACACTGAAAATTCCAGCGAAGAAAGCCGAAGACCAGTGAAAGTACTTATTGTAGAAGACGAAGAATTAACCAGAAAACTAATGGTGTTACTCATTCAAAGCCATGGGCATGAAACAGCTTCAGCTTCCGATGGGGTGGAGGGTTTGAAAATCTTCAAGACCTTTAAACCTGATATGGTATTTACCGATATTCAAATGCCTAACATGGATGGTCTTGAGTTATTGGAAAATATCCGTTCGATTGACTCAGACGCGTTGGTAATCATCAATACCTCACTTGATACCCCGGAATATACTTTAAAAGCCCTGCGCTTGAAAGCCAACGATTACCTCGTAAAACCAACACCTAAAAAAGATATTAGTGCACTCTTGGCAAAATATTCCGTTATTTTTGAAAACCGGACAAAAACTCGGGAAATCTACGGTTGGATATATCGACGGGAATTAGCAATGGAGATCTCCAACCAAATTGATTTGGTCAGAAAAATCGTTGATCGTTTGATTCTTGAGACGGAGCATGCAATTCCAGCCAAAGACAGATTGGGGATTTACCTCGGTCTGACAGAAATGTTGTACAATTCCATTGAACATGGCAATCTTGAAATCACATATGAAGAAAAGACTAAGGCCCTTGAAAAAGATTCCAATGACATATACAAACTTCTCGCAGCCAGGAGTAAAATGGCGCCTTACAAAGATCGGCGCGTAAACCTGGAGTTTCGCATGAACAAAGAACTGTGCGAATGGTTGATAACAGACCAAGGCCCGGGATTTGACTGGCAAAATCTTCCCGACCCCAACGATCCGAATAACCTTCTGACCACTCATGGCCGGGGAATCATATTGACAAGATTTCAATTCGATGAATGCAGATTTATAGGAACTGGCAACCAGGTCAAACTAGTGAAAAAACTGACCAGCAGCTAGCCAGGGGAACGTTTCTTCTTAAATAGGGCAAACATACGCTTTTGTTAAAATACCGATTCATTGCTATTTTTCTGAACGAAGTCTTTGACTCAGTTCAATCATCAAAAACCGCTGGTAAAGCGGAGTAAAAGCGACTCTGAAGGCAAATGTGCCCTTCTCTGCTTTCTTACAGCACTCAATTCATTCTTCCGGTACGCTGCGGTTCAATTCCTCAATCCAAATCTGGGCAGAAATGTCGCTTGGGGCACGCCAATCTCCTCTCGGAGAAAGGGATCCTCCTGACCCGACTTTTGGACCGTTTGGCACACAGGTTCTTTTAAATTGGCTGATTTGAAAAAAGCGGAATAGAAATTTTCCTAACCATTTCTTAATTTCCCCAATTTTGTATTCGTGCATTTTCTCATCGGGAAAATTATTCGGCCATCTTCCCAAAGTTTTATTTTTCCAGGCTTGAAACGCCAGAAAAGCTACTTTACTCGGAGTAAACCCAAAGCGAGTGGTGTAATATATGAAGAAATCATGCAATTCATATGGCCCAATAATCTGCTCGGTTTTTTGTGCAGGCTGGTCATCTTTTGAATTTGCTTCCACCGGCACCAGTTCAGGGGATATTTCCGTTTCGAGTATTGACTGTAGAATCATATTAACTTTTCCCAAGAAAATATTTCTCGACACAACCCATCGAATAAGGTGTTGAATCAATGTTTTCGGCACCGAAGCATTTACATTGTAATGAGACATATGATCCCCTACTCCGTAGGTGCACCACCCAAGTGCCAATTCGCTTAAATCACCAGTTCCGATCACCATTGCATTGTTAAGATTAGCCAGTCTGAAAAGATGTGAAGTTCGTTCTCCAGCTTGTACATTTTCAAAAGTGACGTCGTAAAGCATTTTTCCTTCAGAATATGGATGATTGATATCCTTCAGCATTTGAAGACACGATGGTTTGATATCTATCTCAAGGGAAGTCACTCCCAAAGCTTCCATTAAATCAACAGCATTTTTCTTTGTACGAGGTGATGTAGCGAAACCTGGCATCGTTACTCCAAAAATATTGTGCCTGGGAAGGCCAAGGCGGTCCATAACTCCTGCGGCAATTATTAGAGCATGAGTTGAGTCCAATCCGCCTGAGATCCCAAGAACAAGGTTTGGAATATTCGATGATTTTAAACGCTTGGATAATCCGGAAATCTGAATTTTATGTGCCTCGGAACATCTGTCTTCCAAATCACTTCCCACAGATGGGACATAGGGAAAGCGGTGAACTTCCCGCTCCAATTGGATCACTGCTTTTGGAGGGTTCAGATCAAAAGAAATTCTTCGAAATTCCCGAACACGCTCCAGATGTAGCTTCTTCGTGTCTGAAAAGGTTGTGATCTTCATTCGATCGTTAACCAGACGCTCCAGGTCAATATCAGCAAAAATTAACTGTTCCTCAAAAGAAAATCTGATATCCTCCGAAAGTTGGATCCCATTTTCAAAAATGGCACCGTGGCCATCCCATGCAAGGTCATTGGTCGATTCCCCTTCCCCGGCTCCCGCATAGATATATGCTGAAAGAGTGGCCGCAGAGTGCGATGAACAAAGTTGCCTTCTGTAATCTGCTTTCCCTATTGTTATATTGCTAGCTGATAGATTTGTAAGTAAGGTTGCCCCTGCCAAAGCAGCAAATGTGCTTGGAGGAATCGGGGACCAGAGATCTTCACAAATCTCCGAGTGTACAATCAGATTCTTAATTCCCCGCGCTTCAAGCAGAATGTTGCTTCCAAAGGGAATCGTCATTCCTGCAAAATGGATCTCTTCCAATCCTGATTGATAACCTGAAGTGAATTGTCTTTTTTCGTAAAATTCACGATAATTCGGCAAAAATGTTTTGGGAAAAGCAGCCAGAATTTTCCCTTTGAAAATAGCCAGCCCGCAATTATACAATGCCCCCAAAACGCTGATTGGACAGCCTACAATCAAAAGGGTTTCAATTTCTTTGCTAAACTCAAGGACCTTTCTGAAGCTATCCTCTGCTGCTTTCAGAAGAGTGTTTTGATGGAACAAATCCTCATTGCTATATCCGCAGAGAGATAATTCCGGAAAGACTGCTACAACTGCACCCTTTTCGTAAACCCTTTGGGAAAATGCAATTATTCGCTCAGCGTTCTTTTCAGGTTGTGCCGGAAAGACCTCTGGAATACAAGCTGCAACTCTCACCATCCCATGAGAATAAAGTGAAAAAAAAAGCTCGGTGAATTTTCCCATAATTTTACCTTCTCCATCAGCTCCCAGTTATACTAACCAAGGGATCTAGAAATTTGGATTTACTAAAAGCGGAAATTTGGTTCTGATATCATGCAATCACTTGGCAGAGATTATTTTTTCGCCCCTCTGATTTTTTTAAGAAAGGATATGGAACTGAACCATCGCTGAATAAGCATGTGCAACTCATGGAAGAACTCTCAAAAAGATTCCAGGTCTCTCCTTTTTCTCTTTAATGATTGTCAGTCGCTTTTCCCCGGATGAGATTATCAACTCATAACTGTTTTTGTAATCACGAAGTGTTTGTCTGAGCCTTTTTTCAAGACCTTTCTTAAAGAATAGGTCCTGCGTCTTCTCGTCAGGTTCTTTATCATATTCAAGAATAAATTTTCCCTCATCAAAAGTTAATTTCTTAACTTCAGTGGATTTTTCACTCAACCCGAGCCACTCAAAGAAAAGTTCGTATATTCCGTTTTTTGACGGGATATCGGACCAATAGTTCAGTATGATTTTTTCGCTTTTTGGGAAATAATCGGCTATAAAATCAATCGGGCTGCTCGCTGGTCGGGAAACTATTTTCAATGGAACGGGCTCCCCCATGAATTCATCACTCGAAGAATAAGAAACCGCCAACATTTCGGCAGCTTTGAAAAGATTTGCCAAAACCGGTTGCCCTGAATTTTCGTAATAATCAATATCCGGAGAGATCTCGATCGTTTCAAAGTCATACGGCATCAGTAGAGATAGCGCTTCAATCGCTTTTTTTGCAGAGGCGATAAAATTTTGAGGAGATCCCAAAAACCAGGATGTTTTGCCACGAATCGTGAGTTGGTGAAAAATCATTCTTACAGTTTTCATTCCCCCGGGTTCAATAAAATCAAGTGCAATCCTTTTAATTGAACTGGGGCATCCATTCAACTTCGACTCCTCGATCTTAAAAGAGGAAAACCCCGCAGATTTGAGTTCTGCTGGTAGCTCAGGCTGATAATCTGCTTTTGCCTGAATCTGCGCTTCATCGCGAAATATCAAATCCAATGGAGAATTTTCAGGAAAAGGTTTAAGTGGCACCTCATCTCCGGATTGGAATGAAGTGGCAGCAGGCTCCGGGGAATGTATATCAAGCCAACTCTTTAGGAGCGATATCGTGGTTCCAAATGCTTTTGTCTCGATCAAACGAAGCTCTTTCTTATTCCAGGCATTGAAAGGAAGCATTTCGGGAGTATTAGACGATGAATAAAAGGAAGCTGTCAAAGTTTTTTTATTGTACAATCTGATCAAAAGTTCAGGATAGTCATCAAAGTGGTTTCTAACCATGACTGGAAAAGACGACACCGGAGACTTTTCAAGTTCCGCAATAAGGGCATTTATAAGGAAACAAGGTATCTTGCGTTTGTCTTTTTCCTCAACAAAAAAACCTTCCTCTTTCTTCAGTTTATAAATAATTTCGACAGGCTTGTTTAAACCATTCCAGGAGAATTGAATAGTGGCAGATTCGATTTCAGATGAGGATTTTGAACTAAGCCGATCAAGAAATAAGTTCGAATTCTGAAACTCACAAAAGTTTGCATTCCTGAAATCAGCATCACTAATTATTTTCGCCTTATATTCAGGATTAAGAGCAATTGCCTTCGCAAGGTGATTTTTTCCTTCCTCAAATTTTCCTGCGTTTATCAAAGCTTTAGCAGTCGAAAATTGTACAAATGGGTTGAGTGCATTTTTTTTGGCCAATTCAACAATATTCGATAAATTAATGTCCTTATCGATATCGCTTTTGATTAAGAAAAGAAATTTAATAGCCTTGATATCTTCAAGTGAAAGGCTTGTGAAACTCTTATAAAAATCAGAATTTTCCTGAAGTGAATAATGAAAATCATCCCTCAGAAATCGCGCAAAGGAAAAGATTTCCTGAATTGGAGAACCTTTTTGGAGTAGTCGGAACAAAATTCTTGTACCGACTTCCCTCCCTGGAATAGTACCAGTTGCAAACAAATAAGCATCAAATAGTTTAACCAGAGTTGTCTCAGAAGCGACTTCTGAATTCTGCGTCAAAAGAATCTCTGACAAAAGTTGAGCACCTTTTTCCGCATTAGAAATAATTTCCTGAGTTTCTTCAAAGTTTCCCTTTACACCTGATTCGGCCAGGGTTATAAACTGGGTCAGGGAAGATTTCTGGCGAATTGAATCTCGCAGGCCCTGCAATGTGGAATTGGTGTCCGAACTATCAAAATCGCTTAAAGGAATTAGGTCCTGGGGAAACTCAGGATTCCCATCGAGAGCCTCAGCCGGGAAACAAGGAAGAAAAATAAAAACTGCTAGAAAAAGGCAAGTCAAACAATTTTTCAGTTGAGCAAAATCCAGGGGAAGGCTTTTACCCATTGTTTTATCCCTTTTTATTCAAATTTTACATATTTCACAAAAATACTGGCAATCCTGCAGAACTATATTAATTTTGCCCGCCAGTCCATTAGAAACTCAGTTGCTAGTATGGTGCTCGCTAATTAACCATGCAATGCAATTCCAAAATACTGGCTTGTACAAAGAACTGTTCCCCGATAACGATTTTTTTTGTACCACCGAACTACATGGTAATGATTTCTGTTACATTGTTATTTAGCGAACGAACTACTAACTTCTCTTAAAACAAGACCACTAAATTCACCGATTTTCAAATTATGAGCAAATCCAATAAATGAAGTAACCGCTCCCTTGGCGCTTCAACTTCGTTCAACGATCAGCTTCTATTTTCCTAGGAAACCGAACACTCAACAATTATTTGACTCCTTATTCAAGATTTGCGATACTTAGCCTTTTTTCACATACTTGTGAGCTTCATCGGCAAGAGGGCCTTTTGGCTGCGATTTCAATACTTCTTTCCACATTTTTTTGGCCTTTTCGTTAAGCCCTTTTTCCGAATAAGTCCTGGCAGCTTCTGCAAAAGCTTCGGAGACAAGAGAACTCTTTGGATAAAGCACAGGAATTTTTAGTATTTCGAGAATGCCATCTTCAGTTTTCCCGAGTGCGATAAACGAACGCCCGAGCCAAAGTCGACTTTCGGGAATAGCAATATCTGTAGAAGGGTAATCCTTGAGAATTGCTTCAAATGTTTCAATTGCTCCGGAAAAGTCTTTAGCCTGGTATAGGCAAATTCCAATCGCCCGTCTGGAACGCGACGCAAGAGGGTTCTTGGGGTCTTCGTTGATTATCGCTTTGAGTTGTTGAATTGCAACGGGAAAATTTCCCGTAGAACGGGCTATTTCTGCAATTTGATATCTGGCTTCCTGGCGAAAGTATCCTTTGGACTCGCGTATTTCAGAAAAAGCTGCCAGCGCTTTTCCAGGATCTTTCAGTTCCTGATAGGACAATCCTATTTTAAACCTGGCATCTTCAACCAAGGCTCCTGAAGGAAATTTCTTAATGTAATCTTCAAAAGTACTGATGGCCTCGGCAAATTTTCCAGCTTTCATCAGTACTTCCCCCATTCTAAAAGCAGCTTGCCCGGCAATTTCTCCGCCACTTAGGCTCAAATTGGAAAAAGCTTCCAGCGCGTCTTTCAGATTTCCAGCTGAATATTCAATCTCCGCAAATTGGTAAAGAGCATCCAATTTGGTAGAACCGTTAGGATATTCTCTGAGAAGTCTTTCAAAAGAATCCCTGGCACCTTTGAGATTTCCAAGATTAAAATAGGACTCACCTACTCGGTATATCGCTTTTTCCCGAACTTCAGGCGGGGTTTCTCTTCTCAAGAGGGGAGTTAAATCGTCCAGAGCTTCTTTGAAGTTGCCTAAAGCGATGTCAACAAGCCCTATTTGATAACGTGCATCTGCAGTTTTGGCATGCTTGGGGTATTTCTTAATGAAATTATTGAACACCCTTTTTGCTTCAGAAAAATTGCCTGTTCTGGAGAGGGCTAATCCCCGGCGATAATTCATTTCAACCGATTCATCGGGGGAAAGAAACTCTTCAATTTTTTCCATCCAAGAAATTGCCAAATCAAATTTCTTCAGATTCATCAACAAATCAATTAAATTTTTCTGTGCTTCGATATTATTCGGAGCCTTATGATCATAAGCCAGTTGACTCAACAAGTTGATAGCTTCTTCATGTTTACTTGCCTTAATTTTGCACCAGGCAAGGTCGTAAAGGGCTTTGTATTTGATTTCAGACTTGGGTTCCCCATCAATAAGTCGCTTAAAAATTGGCTCAGCTTGAGAGTAGCTTTTATTTCTAAACATACATTCCGCTTCATAAAACAAAATTCCTTGTCTATTCGATCTGGGGAAAATTTTCAAAGACTCCTCAAACGACTTGAATGCATCATCATATTTTTCCAGGTTAAATAACTGGATTCCTTGTTGGAGCAATGCATCAGACTTCTTTTCAGGTGGAAGATCCGGATATGAAAGTAGTTCATTGTAAATCTCAAGAATCTTATCGGGTTCAAAATTGAATTTGCCGGCAAGTTGTCCCATTTTTAGTCTGGAATCAACAAAATAGGTTGGATCAGATTTTGAAACCTTTGAAAATGCTTCAATCGCTGATTTCGGATTGTTATCCCGAACATGCGCCCAACCAAGACTGTAACAACCTCGGTCAAAATATTCACTTTTTGGATATTCCTTTAAAAGCGTATTAAAGGCCGATATTGCATCTGTAAATTTTGAGGAATTAACAAAGCTTTCACCAAGCCAAAACCACGCTCCATCGCGCTTAGTAAAAGGAATCTTCTCAGCCAAAACTTTTTTTAGAACGGTTGCGGATTCCTCATAAAGACTTCTCTTGTACAACCCCAGGGCATATTTGTATTGTTCGTCGACATCGGAAGTTTCTGAAAAAGCATATGAGCAATGTAGAAAAAGAAATAATAACACTGCAAAAAAAATATTGATCCGCGTTAAAACCAATGCTCTAGTTCCAGTTGGAGCATCAACGGAGGAAATATTGAATCCGATAATTTTACATTTCGACAAGTTTTTCACCATATTTTCGCACCTAACCTTTGTGCGGATTACTGAATAACTTTCATACAGGCCTCAGCCCTGAAAGAATTCCTTCTCACAACCTAATAATCCTGGAATTTCGATCACCTTTACAGTCCCACTTAACCTCTTAAAAACTGCACATGATTCTAATTACAACACGATTAAAGAAACTCACTTTGAGAGGAAGCAAATCACTATAAAATCAAGCTTTGAGCGACTTGTAGAGAAGTTTAAATGGAGCGGTAGAACTACACAACTTTTTCTTCAGGCTTTTTATCATCCGATTTTCCGTCTTCAGATTTTTTTTCCTTTGAGACTTTCTGATTTTTCTCTGGCTCATCTGAATCATCGTCCAGAAGCCCCTGTTGGGCTTTTTTGAATTCTCGGATTCCTTTTCCTAGAGCTTTTCCAATTTCCGGAAGCTTGCCGGGACCAAAAAGAATTAAAACAATAACAAGAATTACAATCAATTCTGTGAAACCGATACCCATTGTTCCTCCAATAAAGTTATAACTTTAAATTGAAATCACTGGCAAAATTCAACACAACCTCTTCAAAAGCATTCATCGCAAAAGCTTCGTCGATTCTCCTCCTTGCACGATCTTAGTGCTATTGGTTTGGAATTTTTTCCGAACCTTGCGGAGAATTTGAAGAAATTGTATCATGCACGCGCGCACCTTACAAGCTATGAAAGTTGTAATATGAAAGTTGCGGTTATCTCAATACTTTGGGGTTAAGAGTTAACCAGAAAGTTGGCAATGATGATCCAAAGAAAGTCTATTGTTTTGGGAATCCACAATAATAAATTACCAGCGATTTTCTATCTTTTTCCAATTTTATTTTTCTTATGTGGAATCTCGTTTGGCCAGGAAGTGTCTTCGGAAGTATCCAGCATCGGGCTGAACATTCCACAAATCAGCTCTGAAACTGCTTCCGAGACTAAGGAATTAGGTTCACTCCTGGATCTGGAAGTCCAGACATATGAATTAACCAAAACTGCAATTGAAATGTTATTGCAGAGGGCACAGGTGTTGGAAAACACCCTACGCACCGAAGAAACAGGAATTCACACTGAAAAAATCGATCCTGATGCTGAAAAAACTTTTTTGGAAAATTCTTTGAATGAATTTTCCAGCTCGGTTGAAATGAAACCCCAAGTGAATAATAGGAAGTTGGAATCAGCTAAACTTGATCTTAAGATTCTCGAATCAAGACGAGAAATCTTTTTTCACAGAGCATCGGATGTAGAGGGCGAGATACGGCAAGTCAAAGAGCGAATTTCCAGAATTAACGATGAACTGAAAGAATCCAAAGCATTGGAGGAGAAATTAAACTTTCGCAAGGAAGTCCTTTTCGGAAAAGCTCCGGAAGATGCAAGCGGCAGTGAAAATGTTTCCAAAATAACCGAGACGGCATCTGATTCAGCATCAGTTAAACCTGAGAACCGCAAAAAATTGTTGTTGGATGAGCTGATCCGATTGAGAAGAAGTCACATAAAGACTCTGGAATCTGTGTTAAATCTTTTAAGCAACCGCCAGTCTGCACTGGCAAAGGAACAGGAAAACGCTAAAGCAGTCCAAAAACTTTTTGATGACTACCTTGAAAAATATAAATCTGCAGTAAAAGCTTTTGAGGATAAAGTTGTTCGTCTGAACCTGGAAATCCAGGAAGAGCGAGTAAAGAAGCAACTTCAAAGTGTCCATGACGAGCAAAATTCTCTCGCCGGAAAAATTGAAACCCTTGATAAGGATATTCTTGAATCGAGAACCGCCTCTCCAGCAGTTAAAATCAGCCGTCTAATGCTACAAAGGGAGGTTTTTAATTTTGCAAAAGACAAAAACAGTGAAAGAATCAGATACTTTGAATTGTCCCTCAGACAACTAAAGGAGCTGGTTCAGCTCTCAGAAGTTAAGAACAGGCTTTCATCGGAAGCAAGAATTATTGGTGAAGATCAGAAAATTTTTGAAGATTTGAAAAATCTGGTCGGAGAATTTTCCAGGGATTTTGCCCTATCCAAAAAACGCACCGAATTGTTGTGTAAGAACCGAACTCTGCTTGAGGAATCGCTACGAGAATTTGATACACGCAGTTCTGAAATTAAGGGAAACCGTGAAAAAATCGATGAACTGAAGGAAGAAAAGCAGCTCAAAGAAAACCAATTGGAGGCACTTGATGAAACCATCGCATGCTTGGCCAGTCAATCAGCCATTCTTGGGGAATTGCTCGAAAAATCGACAGAAGCAAAAGATTACTATGAAGCGACTATTCAAGGAGAAAAAGAAAGACAACTTTTTGCACGTCGAATCTTAAGGTTTGAAAAAGACTTTCCAAAAGGCTTTTTTCTTGACTTGATCGAAGTTCCGAGGCGATCGATCGATGCTTTCTCTGTAAGTATGAAGTCTCTTGAATCACTTCAAATCGGGGAATTCATTTTCGGAGTTTTTTTGCTAATTCTATTGGGTCTGATCATCTGGAATTATCCAAAAACTGGAAAAGGCGAAACTGTTGAGCCTCTGTTCAGACCTGCTATTTCAGCATTTTTCGGCACTTTTTTCCACTGGTTTTCCGGCGAAATTCTTTTCGTGACTTTGTTTGCAATCTTCCTGCTCACATCATTTTATCTACCGCATTTTTCACAATTTGTTCAGCTTCCACAGTATTGTGTTGCAGCCAGAATATTGTTTTCTCTCGCTTGGAAAGTGATCGACTCTCTCCCCTTATTGGCTGATTTTGGAAATCCTTTGAAACAGGGATTTAAGTTGGTTGCGATTTTTCTGCCAGTTTCCGTTTTTCTTCGCCAGGCCGGATTCTATCGTGATATTGTTTATTTTTGGGAACTTATTTTCAAAATTTGGTTCACATTTCCAATTTTCAAGCTTGTTAAAGAGCGAAAACAAAACATCAGTCAGCTTGCTGAATTGTTTAAAGCAAAAATTCATAATTTAGAGTGGAAAATTTTTGCCGCTTGCTTTTCCCTTTTTAATTATTTATTGGTTTTCTCACTTTTAATCGCCCTTCCAGGATATAACAATCTCTCCATCCTGATTCTCAAAAAAGGGTTTATGGTTCTCTTTTTAATGACAATTTTTGTAACTTCATCGCCTATCGCGGAAAAAATTGCCCGAATATTCTTCAATCCTGATTCATCCGAAGGAAGATTGTTTTTAATTTCAGATCGAAGCGCACAAGTTTTGTATTACATTTTTCGAAAAATGAATGTCGCACTTTTATGGATACTTGTTGTTATAGGTATTCTTCATACCGCAGGATTTTCATTCAGTGCTGCATTTTTTGGGGGACTGGTCGAATGGATCCAAAACAATGGACAAGCCATATCCCAAAAACTTGTTAGAATCTCGATCGTCCTTGTTGGAAGCGGAGTAATTCTTGAATTCACTAAAACAATCGGTGAGAGCGTTGTTTCATATGTCAGCGATCAGCATAACAACTCCCGTAGTGAGAATGAAAGACGCGTTTCAACCTTGGTACAAATATTCCACACAACAGTAAAGGTAGTTTTGTTTTGTGTAGCTGGAATAATGATCCTTCGGGAATTGGATATGGATATAACCCCTCTTTTGACCGGCGCTGGAATATTGGGAATCGCCGTAGGTTTCGGCAGCCAGAGTCTGGTGAAAGATTTTTTCTCGGGATTTTTCATATTAGTTGAAAATCAGTTCAGAGTTGGCGATGTAATTGAAATAGCTGGAAAAAGCGGAACTGTCGAAAAGATAAATCTCAAGACTACCGTTTTGAGAGGAGTTGACGGGAGCGTTTTTATTATTCCCAATGGCGAGATTTCTGCTGTAAAAAACATGACTTTTGTTTGGTCAAGAGCAGTAATTGATGTGGGAGTTTCCTATGACAGCGATATTGATGAAGTCATGAGCGTCCTTTCCGAAATCGGAGAAGATGTCTGGAAAAACTCATCAGTCGCAGGAAAAATCCTTGAAAAGCCTGAAGTTCAGGGAGTGGAAGCTCTGGGGGATTCTACAGTTAATTTAAGATTGCTCGTAAAAACCAGACCTCTTGAACAATGGGAAGTAGCTCGGGTAATTCGAAAACGTATTTTCGAAGTCTTCAAAAAGAAAGGAATTTGCCTACCTTATCCACAACGTGTGATAACATTGGAAGCCGGGGAATCAATGAATGGACTTTTTGCGGGAGACAGGAATAAGAAACCAAATTCGCCATAATCAGCAATTTTCCCACTTAGCCCCAAATCCGGCATTACAGAATAATTGTTGAGTAGGCCGAGGGAGTTTCACCCTCCGCCCCTCGCAGAAGCGGACGTGAACCTCTCGATTCATTCGCCTCCCATCAAGCAAACGCATCTATCATTCCTATTTTCCAGTGGGCGAATAATTCTGGCTCCCTCTTTGAAATTGATTCTATGAATCTAATTGCACGAATTTCAGATTTCCAAACCTCGGGGATTTAAATTTGATACCATTTTTTCGATTAATGAATCGCCAAGTTGCTTTGGAAGGCATCTTCTGGTTTATTTTTATGAATGTTGGTCTCAGGGTAAAATCCAACCGAAAAGTATTCCAAAATCAGGAAAATACCTTTTGAAGCTATTTTCCGAGAAAATGCAAACTATCGATACCAGGAATTCTGAATTTTGTGTTTTTTAAATTTCAAATATTTCACATTTTCAGAGAAGGTGGAAATATTTGAAAAGTGGGACTAAAAATGCAGCCCTTATGGGAGGTTTTGATCAGATTGCGGTTTGAGGTTTCCCCTGAGGTTTGGCCTGTGGGCTGGGCTGTGAACTGAGCTGTGGGCTGGACTGTGTATTATTCTTAGGGATTGCGCTGGAAAGTGGATTAAGATTTGAAGTTCCGGCCTTTTGAGGGTCTTCGATGGTAGATCCCAGAAATAGTTTGCATGCTTCACAGCCTGGAAGAAATTCCGGAGTCAATGACCAGATATAAAGAAATAACAGGACTCCACAGGAACCAAAAAATTGCGCCAGATCTTGTTCCGGGAATGGTCGAAAATCAGAGGCAATGTATAAAGAGGAAGTCAGAAGAAATTGTTGGAGGGAAATTCGGAGTGCCTGGGCCATAAATAGTATGAGTACCGGTCGTAAAACTCCTCTCTTGGGTATAACATAAATTCCAACCAGCCAATCGTGGGTTCGGGGTGATAATTTCTGGAAAAAACGTGGCCAAAAACAAAAATCCATACCGACCTTTTCCAGTTCGTCCATTCTTTTCAGGTCAGCTTCAGGTTGCCAATCGGGTGGCCGACCATATCGTTTTCTTAAAGCAAGGATAATCAAAGAACAAAACGATTGGCCAAAAATTGCGTACATCAACGAAGTTTGTGGCCCAAAAAAGATGGTAAAGAAAAACATGACAATGTAGGTCTGAACACCAATTAAAAGAAACGGAATTCCGCCAATCATGGCCAAATAGAATGTTCGAGGCGGCCAGGTCTCGCTTAACAGGGTGGCTCTTGTTAGGAGAAATTTTATATCCTGACGGGAAAACGATTTTTCAACATACTTAAGTTGGTAAAAAAGTAACCCGATCAAGATTCCAAAGAAAAGGAATCCGCAAAAAACTCTGATTTTATATTGTGAGGTCTTTTTCCACATCAATATAGAAAAGTATTCAGAATTTTAAAAAACGCAAGTTCCTATTTTCTCTATCTTTCTTCTGAAACCCATGCTTCAGCACACAACGGTGGAAGAGTGATTACAAGCTCTCCTTTTTCGTTAGCAAATAAAGGTTCCCTGAATATTTTTTCACCCTGCCCCATTAAGGTCGAAATTTTCCTTCTCCATTTTTTCCCAAAAACCTTTACTGCGAATTCCGCCGATTTTGAATTATCGGGGTTGAATAATGTTAGAATTGGCTTGAAGTTTCTCTTTTCCCAGAGGGTCCCAATTCCAACCTGATCGATTGAGAACAAAGTCTTTGTTGTTTTGCAATCGCTACCTTCTAATCTACGCAATATCTGGCAATCCTGAGAACTTCTAAAAGCAATCAGCGATTTGTAAAAGGAATACACCTCGGAATACTTTGCCTTTAACAAGTAATTCACCGCATTGATACCGTCTCCGGCATTGTAGGAATTGTGATTGCCGAATTTACTCCTTAACATTTCCTGTCCTTGAGCAATCATGGGAATTCCGGGGGATAAAAAAATAGCAGCGGCACAAAACAGGTTCCGCTTGATATCGACTGGTGAAGGATTTGAGCCGTTGCGGTCCCCAGAATGACATAAATAATCGGTCAACGTAAAATCGTCGTGAGACTCAACGTAATTAACACATTCTAACGGTGAAGATGTCCATAGCTCAACTGAACCCTTCAGTATCGGTTCTAATTCTTTGGCAGGAAGTCTTCCCAGCGCTGCTTCTTTGATGCGATTACGAAAATCATCGTTCCAACATGTCCATTCGGTTTTCTTAAGCTTTCCTTTCAGCGTTCCCCGAAAGCTCCAGGGTTCAGCAATCAGTATGATTCCAGGTTTGACCTTCTGCAATTCATTTTCAATCTCTCGCAAAGTTTTCAGATCAATCAATTCTGCAAGATCAAATCTGAAGCCATCAATGTGAAATTCTTCAACCCAATATTTTAAGCTATCTAAAATTAAGCGTCTTCCCATGGGAAGTTCACTCTTGAAATCGTTTCCGCAGCCACTGAAATTAAGCAATCCAAGATTGAAATCATGGCGATAAAAATACTGCTTGTCCATTCCCATTAAAACTTGAGGGGCCCCGGAATGGTTGTAGACTACATCCAAAATAACTGCAATCTGGTTTCGGTGAAAAGTATTTACCAATTCCTTGAATTCATAAAACTGTTTTCCATAGGGGTTTGAAGCATAGCTAGCTTCAGGAGCAAAAAACAGAGATGGCATATATCCCCAATGGTACGACCCCGGTGGGTTATCGTCGAATTCATATACCGGAAGAAGTTCAGCCGCATTAATTCCCAGGTCTTTCATATGGCCAATTCCACATTCGGTTTTTTCAGAGGAAATCAGGCCCATATATTTCCCCTTATATTCTTTATCAATGTTTGCCGTAGAATGCGTCGTCAAATCTCTGATGGAACATTCCCAAACAATCAGATCTGAGCGGCTTGGAGCCTGGAAGTTTTGATCTGACCAACCTTTGAATGGAAAACGGTCAACATTCGAATCAATCAAGATTGACGGACCTGTATGGAAGACACTTGCTTTACTATATGGATCTGGCCAAATTTTGGATGAATCGAAACCTTCCCCCCTACTATCGAATTCTGATCTGTTCCCAAAAACTCTGTAACCATAGTAATTTCCCCACAGACTTCTGTGGATGGAAGTCTCCCAAACTCCATCTGAATCTTTTATCATTTTCTTTTCCAGAACCTTAAGCTGAAGTTCAGAATCTTCATACACCAGCAGAATTACGTTGTCAGCTCTGGGTGCGAATAACCTAAACGTTGTCGCTTCCGGGTCCCCTTCGACAAAAGCTCCAAGTCTCTTTTTTGATATAAAATTCTTCTGAAATAGCCCATCAAGATGAATTGGTCTTGTTATGGGTTGATCCGCCAATCCAATGATTTCAAGCGAGGAAATAGTCTTGAAATCAATGGACTCGCAGTTCAAGAGCCAGGAATCTCCCTCACCAATTACTCCTTCAATGCGTTCAATGTGTTTAACAATACCAGAAGGCAATATTGAAATCTTTACATCATCAGGATTCGTTGGCGGAATAGCCTGATTGGAGAAGGACAATTTGATTTGATCGAATTTCTCAAGGACGACTTCCTTGATTCCACCTGTAGGATCGACCAGCTTGTCGCTTTCAGTTATTTTAAAGACTCTGTTTCCATTGGCTTCCCAAATTCCATCGATGATGAATTTGTACTGATAAGTTCCAGGTTTAATTCCGGAGATTGGGAAAATCCACAAATTATTCCCTTGTTTTTCCATTTTTCCAATGTTCAAATCAAGTTTTCCAGCTTTGTTTGTGCCGCACCATTCATTAAAATCCCCGGCAATGTTGACTGACTTTGCTTTCTGCGATTTAAATCTGATAAATAAATCAGGATTGAACATTAGTTTTATACTCCCTAAAAAAAAATGTGGCTGAACTCGATCGTTGGAATTCTACCTTTTCCGGAACGGCTTTTCAATTCTTAGAAAAATATTAAAAACGAAGTTTCGCAAACTGTTGAAAATCAATATTTAGAGATAATACCAATAATTTAGCAACCACACAAATTGATAGGTTTGATCAGGTCTCTGGCACTGTAAACCGTCGAAAAAGTTGCCTGATTATTTCGTGGGATCGGAATAACTTATCCTGGTTGAAATATTTTTAAAGAACTTCAATTTTATTTTCCAAAGTAGTTTTCATTTTTTTTTACTTAAAAATACCAAGTCAAAAAAATATCGTTTTCATTCGATAAAGTTGAAATGTTAAGCCAACAATGTTAAACTTTATTATTGATGTTGAAATTTTCTTAGCGAGGCACTTATGAGGATTTTGGTTGTTGAAGATGATTTTGTTAGTAGATGTGTTTTTAGCGAATATCTTAAGCCTTATGGCGAAGTGGATGTTGCAGAAAACGGCCTTGAGGGAGTCAATGCTTTTCAGGCTGCCTTGAACGAAGGAAAGCCTTTCCAATTGGTTTGCCTGGACATCATGATGCCAGAAATGGATGGACAGACCGTTCTGAAGGAAATTCGCATTTTGGAAGAAAAGAGGGAGATTCGAGGTCTTGATGGTGCAAAAGTTATTATGACCACAGCTCTCGATGACTTTCAAAGTATCATGACTGCATTCAAAGGACAATGCGAAGGCTATCTGGTCAAGCCTATCGAAAAGGCCAAATTGGTTCAGCAGCTGAAGAACCTTGGCTTGATAAGTGATGACATCTCCTGATTTTAATTTGGAGAATTGGAATGGAAATCAATCAACCAGTTATTTTAACCGGCTGATTCGTCGGCTTCGTGAAAAACAGGTTGTTAGGAAGTTTGTTCGGGAGTTTCCTTGGGGTGTTAATTGAAAACTGTCTCCAGAAAGATATTAGTTATTGATGATTCTTCGAGTATGAGGAACATGATTTCCTACACTTTGAAAATCGGTGGTTTCGATGTTACTGAAGCAATAGATGGTGAGGATGGCGCTAGTAAACTTAAAACAGGAACTTTCGATTTGATTATTTCTGATTTGAATATGCCTAAAGTCGATGGAATCGAGTTTATCAAAAATGCACGCAATCTTCCTAACGGAAAGTTTATTCCAATTCTTGTGTTAACAACCGAGTCTCAGCAGGAGAGAAAAATGGAAGGTAAAATTGCTGGTGCCACAGGATGGATTGTGAAACCTTTCAACCCTGATCAATTAATAAATGTTGTGAAAAAGGTATTGGGATGTTAGAAGAATACAGAAAAGCATTTCGAGAAGAAATCAATGATCTGTTGGCAAGTCTTGAAGACACTATTATGGCTCTTGAAGCAACTCCTGATGATAAGGAGTTAATGGTTAGAATGTTCCGCACTATGCACACCATCAAAGGTTCAAGTGCGATGTTTGGTTTTGAGGATGTTTGTGCTTTCACTCAAGAGTTTGAAGCGGTTTATGACATTGTAAGAAGAGGAAAAGGAAGAATTTCTCATGATTTAATAGATTTGTCACTTACCGCAAAAGATCTGATTCATAGCATGATTGAAGCTTCTTTCGGTGCTGAAATTGTCGACGAAAAGCGAAAGGCTGCTCTAGTTGCAGCACTGAATTTAATTGTTTCACAGCCCCACCTTGAACAGACTGAAGATCTTCCTTTATCTTCTGATCAGGGTTCTGAGTCCTCTGTACTTCCCTTATCAGATCAAAACTCTTCTGATAAAGAAAATATTCAGCCTCAGAAAGACTCAAAAGCTGATGAAAAAAACGTTCCAACGAATACTTCGGAAAGTTCCTCCACGAGTGCTCCAACCCAAGCCCCATCAGGTATTGCAACAAGTGATGGCGAAACACAAGAGGCCATATGCATCAGAATATTTTTCAAACCTGATAAAGAAATTTTCCGCCATGGGGTTAATCCAATTTGGCTGGTAAAAGACCTTTCTGAACAGGGTGATTGCATTCCCCTTGCAAATTCCGAGGAAGTTCCACTCCTTGAAGAAATTATTCCAGATCAATGTTACCTTAGCTGGAATTTTGTCCTCCACACTAAAAAACCGATCAATCTGATCAGAGACGTGTTCATTTTTGTTGAATCCGATTCCATTCTGAAAATTTGTAAAGTTGATAACAGTCTTTTATTTGATCAATCGGTTGAATATAAAAGACTTGGACAAATTCTAATGGATCGTGGAGATTTGACAAAGGAAGAATTAGAAAAAGTCCTGTGTGCAAAAAAGAAAATCAGTGAAATTCTCTCTGAACCAGAGTCAAAACAAAGTTCAAAAATTGAAACTTCTCAAATTCAAATTGGCCCGAATGAAAAAGTTCAGCTTGAGAATCTCATTAAAACTAAAATTAATTAAATCCAAATATTGGGGGAAAACATAGTTTGATTTTCTTGTGAAATTTCCTTTTTCTCAGTATACTAGGGAACGAATTTCAATCAATAGTTCATTTATTTAATTTTGGGGAAAATAAAAGTGCCAGTAGATGCAAATATTTTGAATCAATTTATTTCGTCAGCTATTTCCGTATTTGAACAAGTTGCGAGCATCAGGCTCGTAAAAAACAAACTAAGTCTTTTTCAACAAGGGTACAAATTCCCGGTTCAGGTTGCCACCATTCTTGGGTTAACTGGCTCGATCAGGGGACAAATCGTCGTCTCTTTTGATGAGCAGATAGCAATGAAGCTCACCTCTGCCATTCTAATGGGTGAACCGGTAACAGAATTCAATGAAGTAACCGAAAGTACTGTTTGTGAGATTGCAAACATGATTGGTGGTGATTCTGCTCAGCGACTCCATGCGATGGGTCATACAATTGATGTTGCAGTACCATCATTCATCAGAGGGAAAGAAGTTTCAATCGGCTTTAGTCCCAATACTGACATTTTTTTCGTTGAATATGGCTGCGACTGGGGAAAAGTGAACATTATTTTTAATATTTTTGTTGTAAAATAATCACAATGCCCCACAAACATCTGCAAACCTTTGCAACTTCAAAAAGCTAACTTTATGGTTTGCCGGTTTTTTTTTGAACTTGACAATCTGATTTATTAATGGTATTTTTCCGCCAAAATGCTTGAAGGGAATAAACAATGGCAAAGCGTGTTATGATAGTTGACGACGCCGCTGTTATGAGAATAATGTTAAAACAGCTTCTTACAAAAAGTGGCTATGAAGTTGCTGGCGAAGCCGCAAATGGTGCTGACGCTGTTGCAAAATACCCAGTTTTAAAACCTGATTTTGTTACGATGGATATCACCATGCCCGACATGGACGGCATCGAAGCTGTCAAAGAAATTCTGAAACTTGACCCAAATGCGAAGATCATCATGTGTTCCGCCATGGGAACCATCGACAAAGTTAAAGCAGCAATTCTGGCAGGGGCAAAAAGCTTTCTGGTTAAACCTCTTCAAGCCGATAAGGTAGTAGCAACACTTCAACAAGTGTTAGGCCAATAAAAAACACCGAAAATTTCATTCACGGTTCCCCATTCGGGTTTACCCGGGAAAACGTAATCTTCACTTTTCCTTCGGATAAAGATCTTTTGAGCTTGATTCCCAGGCGTGTAACCTCGGGAGTATTGCTTTCTATAATACTATCCTTGATGACATCAAAATCTGAGGGAGCTTCAATTTCAGCAGAGATCCTCTCCGTACCTGAGGATAATTCAATTTGCCCCTTAGTAACTTGGCGCCAATTACAATAAGTTATTATAGGTACTTCGAATGTCTGAGGAGCGGAAAAAGCGAAACGATCTTCAATTATTATTTTTCCGTGTCCTTCTCGGCAATAGGTAAGCTTTCGAACCAATTTTTTCAATTTAGGAATCTGGTATTCGGAAGATAGGTCAATTGAGATTTCATCAATTTGATCTGAAAATGATGTTGCCAAAATTTTGGATTTAAGCGCTGAATTATCTTCCTCTTTGCTTTTTGCAACAGTTTTTGACCTATTTATTGACTCGCCTTTTGACTTATTTTTTGATTGATCCTTTGGTTTATTCTTTGTCTTTACATCAGCTTTGTTACTTGATTTTGCAGCTGAGTGCGGAGACTGAAGTTTTCCGGAAATTACCGGAACGGGGTGTCCATAGGAATTCAACAGTTTGAAAAGCGTGAAGCGTTCAGGTCCAAAAGTTTTACTATTGTAAACCCAGGGTCCTCCGGGATCACCGGTTAATTGTTTTTTTCCGGAGACTATAACATAAGATCCCGCATCATGATGGCAATGAGAACCTTCGATTCCTGGCTTGATAACAATTCCAAGCTGGCATAACGAATCGGGTCCTGGGCGTGCAACAAGAACACCGGCTTCGGGAAAATATGACCTGATGCCAATTTCATCAGTTATTGTCGTCGGATCAGCAACGGTTGAGGCACCAGGAAAAGCGTCCATGCAAGCATTGACAAGATTTCCTGATCTAAAATGATCTGATGATGCGGATTTTTTATTTTTCAATAAGTTCAGTCCCAGAGCCTTGGAACAATATTCCAAAATCGAAACATCCGGTTTTGTTCCAATGTGGCAATCACTGAAAGCTGGATACACACCTTCCTGAATTTCCATTCTTGGAGCAAACATCGCAATATTTCTGATCTTCCGATCCTGAAACAAATCAATTTTTCCTTTGCTAGCCTGCCAAAGTTCCTCTCGCAAAATTACAAAGTGGGAAAATCCAAAATTCCAGTAACCAAGACCCTCAACACAATACCCGTCCTTGGAAAAACCTTTGAGATAGTTCTTCGAATAGAATTCAGCAGCTGCTACAAATATTGCCCTATCATGTTGTCCAGGCAAACAGGCCAAGGCTGCACCGGTAACTCCAGCTAAACAAACAGCATTCCAATTATTATTGTTTTTCAACCACCAGTGGCCTTTTCCGGTTTTCAGAGTTTTTCGAAATGGACCAAAGATCTTTTTTTCGAGGGAATCCAAAACCAGCTCTCTTGTCGAACTTGAAAGCTTGCTTCCCATTAGGAAAAGCGCTTGAGCGCAGTCATTGGCAACTTTTGCGGAATCCAGATCCACCTGGAATTCCCGTCCAAAAAAACTGTCAAGGTTTTTGTCATGAGCTGGAAGAATCCAAGTTTTTTCATTGGCCAATTCACACAAAACCATTTCAATTGCAGGAATATATCGCCCACGATTTTCAAGACATTCAGAAATAACAAGAGGGCAAAGCCATTCATAGCGATCCCGAAGCATTTTTTCCCCTGTCGGCCTTTTCCCTGTGCGGGAAAAGTCAAGATAAGCTTCATCACTCCAGGGTGGAAATTTTTCGGTTATGAACTTTTCTGCTCTCTTAACTCCGGAGGCAAAGTTTTTCCGAAAAAGCAGGGAATCCCAGGAATCGCGATCTGTGCAAGGTCTACCCAAACCTTCGGGAACTGGTGGGAGAAGCTTTTCAATTTCCGCTATTCTACCGGCAAATAATTCCGAAAAGTTTTCCTGTGCCCAAAGCACATAGGTTTTCATGAAAAGAAAAATTACTGCAAAAAAAGTCAGCCAAAATATCGAGTTTTTATTTTTTTTCTTTTGAATTGAGTTTCGAAAAATTTTGGAAATGCATTTTCGGGCCCCCTTTCGCATTAACAAATTCCTTCCGGAAAAGGAGGCATCAGGCAAACTGTAGAACCTTTCAGAATTCCCAATCGCAGGAATCTGAAAGGATTTTGTATTCCCTTTCGAGCTCCATAACTTGCCGAACTCTCCCTTTTCCGGAAAACTCGGAGTGCTGCAATAACGGCCTTCAAGCAAATTTCCAAAATTTTTCTACTCATTGAATTTAAATTACTTAACAGCCCCACATAACCTATTTAAAACTCCACATGATGCTAATTACAACAAGATTCAAAAAAATCACTTTGAGATTTAGCAAATCACTATTAAATCAAGCTTTGAGCAACTTGGAGAGAAGTTTAAACGGAACAGTAGAGATAATTCAAAATGCACTAGAACTTATACATTAAAGCACTTTGAATTCGGTTATTTGTTCCATCTGCCAAGCTTTTATAGGAAGTAGTACAATGAGCAAATTCCAAGCAAACTTGAGTGGCTTCATTGAGATCATAAAAAGTGTTGATCCATCTTGAATCGTTTTTTGACCTTGCTGAACCAGGCAAATTGTCATCATCCATTTTTTCCATGGCAAAACCAACATTCCATTGCCAACGCTTGAACGGCCCGAAATTCAATTCCATCCATCCTCCGTGTGACTTCAATGCTTGAACACCAAGAAAATCGGTATTGGCAGAAGTTCCACTTGCAACGTTAATCGCTGAATAAATTGTACCAGAATTTTTGCCCATAGTGGAAACCAGAATTCCCTGTCCAATTCCACCGTAATAGGTATCCAGATTTTGGCCTGAATAGCCTTCACCCTGGATGGTAAATTGTTTGGACAAAGGAACCTTTACATCAAACCCGGTGGAACGTGAAAAAACCTTTTTGTTGTCACCATTCGCCAAATAATCGTATTCTTCAGCACCAGAATGTCCATAAATTCCGATTTCAGCTTTCGCGGCCTTACTGTAGGTCGGGAAAGAATACGCAACGCGGCTTTGAAACGTCGGACTTCCTGCATCTATTCCTGCATCACCTGTACCAGCCAGGAAAACATCAGATTTTCCGAGAGTTCGCACAGCAGCCATTTGAAGAGTCCATTTGGAATTCGAAGAAGCCTTGAATCCTTTGGACAATCGAAGTTGCGGACGCCGATATCCAATGTTTCCACTGTCCAGCATGGGACCATAATTCAGGGTATTTGGATTCAAGGGTGAAATTACATCCCAAGTTTGTCCGCCAAGAATGCTAAAATCCTGATCAGGCCATTCAAGATTAACGTAGGCATGCCGCAACATAACTTCCGATTTATTTTCGGGGGCAACTGAATTTGGATAAGCACCATAGAAATCATATTCCAATCGCCCTGAAACTTTTGCTTTTCCTTCCTGGAAAGAGGGAATATTAACTCCTAAACGGGTTTGGTTCACAGTTAAATAAAACTTGCCATCGTCCTTTTTTACTCCTTCAGACGGAATGTACAAACCAATGTTACCAGGGTAGGCAGTTGAATCATCAAAGATGGCGTCAAGTTTAACATAACCATAGGGATTCATTCCCAATTTTGACTTTACCGGTTTATCTTCAGATGGAGGAACTTTAACTGGTTTACTGGCAATGGATATCTGAGTCGGAATTGCTGCAATTACCGAAGAACTCGAGGGCTGGCCGTTAGTTGGCATTGGAGACAGCTGTGCTGTCTGAGGTGCTTCCACTGGCAAGCACAGCTGTGATGATTGAGATGCCTTGAGTGGCGATCCCCCTTGAGACGATTCAGCTGAGCTTTGTGGAGGTGTTTCCAATGAAGGATGGAAAGCAGTTCGAGGTTCGGATTGAGGAATTACAGGCGTTTTCGCAACCTCGTCCTCCAGTTCGACTACTCTTTTCTCCAAACTCTCCACCCTTTGAAGCAATTTTTTATTCATTTCCAGAACTTCCTTCATGGAAGAATCATTTTTTTCTTCCGCACCAAGAATCGAAAAACTTGCCAATAAAAGGAATAAAACACCCCCCAAAATCTTAAAACGCATGAACTGCCTCCTGAAATGGTTTCTTTGTTTTTTCCAATTTTACCCGGGAATGACAAATTCAGATTTAAGCTAGGAAGTGGCATATCTCAAATGGATTCATCAGGATCCCTAAATTTCAGAGAAAAATTGAAGTGCTAAGTTAATAGCATATTTTTTTTTGCATGGCAAAGATTTTAGTGTGGGAAAATATTCACTAATAATACGTTTAGTTAAATAGGGAAATTCCGTGAGGAAAATTGAGATAGTATACAAAATTCAAGCCAGCTCTCTACTGTACTTGAAAACCTTTTTACCTCTTGACATGTCTTCTCATGAGTGTTAGAGTTGCCCTACTTTAAACGCAGTATGGCATCATTTTATAAAATAGAAAGGACAGGATTTTATTATGGGTGAAAAATTTAAGGTTCTAGTGGCTGATTCAATTGATGCCGGGTCAATTGAATTGCTAAAAAACCATCCATCCCTTGATGTTACAGTTAAAACCAAGATGACACCGGAAGAGCTGGTTGGATTCATCCCACCATTTCATGCAATAATCATCAGATCAGCATCGAAAGTTACCCGACCGGTAATTGAAGCTGGAAAAAATCTTAAGTTAGTTGCCCGAGCCGGAGTTGGACTCGATAACGTCGATCAGGTTGCCGCCAAAGAAAAGAAAATTACGGTAAAAAATACCCCAGCTTGTACAACAATCTCTGTAGCCGAGTTGGCCTTTGGGTTAATGTTAAGTCTGGCGAGAAAAATCGGACGAGCCAATATTTCAATGAAAAATGGGGAGTGGGATAAGAAATCTTTCGAGGGAATTGAATTATATGGAAAAACTCTTGGCCTCATCGGAATTGGGAGAATTGGCCTGGCAGTCGCCGAAAGGGCTTCAGCCTTTGGAATGAAGGTCATAGCATTTGATAAGTTTGTCAACACGAGTCCTTCTCCAATCGTTAAAATGGCCCCTTTTGAAGATATTCTAAAGACAAGTGATTTTATTAGTCTTCATATTCCTTTCGATAAGAATGCAGGGCCAACACTTCGAGAAGAGCAATTCCAGCTTATGAAAAAAGGAGTGATCCTGGTCAACTGCGCTCGTGGAGGAACTGTTGATGAAAAGGCACTTTTGGCAGCGCTTTCCAGTGGAATCGTTGCAGCAGCTGGAATCGATGTCTGGGAAAAAGAGCCGACAACTAATTTAGAGCTGGTAAAACATCAGAATGTAATTGCGCTTCCACACCTCGGAGCTTCTTCCGAAGAAGGCCAGGCCAGAGCCGGCAAAGAAGTTGCTGAAATCGTAATTGCTGAGCTATCCAAGGCGTAGTAAAGGTAGACACGGAGTTATTGCATTGAATTCGCGCAAAGTTTCAAATAATTTTGCATCGCAATTTTAAACAATTTTTCAATAAAATGGAGGAAAAAATGAGTTCTCAGAAACCCCATGTAAAGCTTTTTATTCCAGGCCCAACCGAAGTCGCCCCGGAAGTATTCGAAGCGATGTCCAAGCCAATGATCGGCCATAGGCAAAAAGTTTATTCCGATCTTCAAAAGCAAATCAAAGAAAAGCTGAAAGCAGTTCTCTTCGCTCCTAATCATATGATGTTTTTATCAGCATCCTCAGCAACCGGGCTGATGGAAGGATTTTTAAGAAATTGTACTGCTAAGAGAAATCTGTCCTGCATTTGCGGCGCTTTTTCACTCCGATGGCATGAAATCGCCATTGGAAATGGAAAAGAAGCAGATGCTCTCAACGTTGAATGGGGACAACCTTACGATACTAACGCAATCGACAAAGCTCTTGCAACCGGAAAATACGACACAATCACCACGGTGTATAACGAAACTTCAACCGGCGTCAAGAATGATCTGGAAGCGCTTTCGAAAGTTATTAAAAAATACCCCGATGTAATTTGGGGTGTTGATGCCGTTTCCGGAATGATGGGTGCTAAAATTGAAACTGAAAAACTCGGGATAGATTTCCTTGTAGCTTCCGTTCAAAAATGTTTTGCTCTCCCACCCGGACTAGCAATTGCAGCGATTTCCAATCGCGCAATGGAAAGGGCAAAATCCATCCCAACAAGAGGCTATTATTTTGATTTTATTGATTACGCAAAATATGACGCCAAGGATCAAACCCCAGCAACTCCTGCAATAAGTCTTCTTAACGGTCTCAATTTCCAACTCGATCGATTCATTAAAGATGGTTTGGAAAACCGCTTCAGGAAATATGATGAAATGGCCGAATACGTCCGCAATTGGGCAGAAAAATTCTTTGCTCTTTATCCACCGAGACATGCTTCAAGCCAAACAGTCACATGTATTAAAAACACCCGGAATTTAAATGTCAGTGACCTTAACAAAAAATTAGCCGAACGAAATCTGCATATTTCGAATGGTTATGGGGATCTTAAAGAAAAAACCTTCAGAATCGCTCACATGGGGGAACTAACCCTTGCCGACATCAAGGAAGTTCTTTCAGTAGTGGAAGAAATTTGGCAATTAAATAAAAACGGAAACGAGAAGTGCTGTTCAGCCTGCGGCGGGCACTGATCAATTGAAATACTGAAAATATCGCGGAAGGAAATTTTCACAGAACCTTGGAATTGTTTTCAAGGGGAGGAAATTTTTTCCTTCCGCTATTTTTTTTCAAAGCAGAACGTCAAACGGCATCCGAAAATGCATATCCCAAGTTGTGCAAAATTAAAGTACCACTGACTACGTCAGTGGATTTGAGCGATATTAAATTTGGAATTTTTTTATGGAAATAATAATCAACGAGTACATCACTATTCCCGATAGCAGTTGCTCCTGGGTGGCAATGCGTTCTTCAGGTCCAGGTGGCCAAAATGTAAACAAAGTTTCCTCCAAAATTAGATTTTTTTTTGATTTGCCTAACTGTGGAGCATTGAACGGTGAGACAAAGCATAGACTTTCAAAAATTGCTTCAAAATTCCTTGATTCAGACGGAAAAGTTGTAATTGATTCTCAGATTTTTCGGGAACAGTCAAAAAACCTGGAATATGCAATTGAAAAACTCAAGGACTTGATTCGAAAAGCTCTTGTCAAGCCCAAGTTGCGAGTACCAACCAAGCCTACTAAAACTTCCAAGGCTAAAAGGGTTGAAATAAAAAGAATAAAAGGCATAATAAAAAAAAGGCGTTCAGAGAAAAAATTTGACCAGGATTAAAAAAAAATGTATCTTCTCAATAATTGAGAGTTAACGAGTTTCAGCTTCCTCCAAAATTGTACAGTTGGGCGTTGCAAAAAGTGTTACTTTCAAATTAAGAAATGAAAAAAATGACTGCTCAGTTTGTTGTAGTACAAATATCTAAGAGGTTAATTTATGGCTACTGATCCTGTATTGCGAATAAAATACTGGGGAGTCCGCGGAAGCGTTCCTACTCCCCTTACTCCTGAGATGGTCAAAGAAAAGCAAGTTTCTTTAATAAGAAAAATAATTTCGGACGGGGGAACTGAGAAGGTCTTTGGCAACAGCCCTTCCGATGAAGACATAAGGAACTCGCTTTCCAAGCTTCCCCCATCTCTTTTTGGAACTTACGGTGGCGATACAACATGTGTTGAAATCCAGGCGAAAGACTCTCCTTTGATAATAATAGATGCTGGCACAGGAATTCGCCATCTGGGCGGGGAGTTGTTGACAAGACTCTTTAAGGATCAAAACCTTAACCCTCTGAATTCTGATGATGCCACAAAACGGGATATTCACATACTATTTACTCATTTCCACTGGGATCACCTCCAGGGATTTCCATTTTTTGCACCAAGTTTTATTCCCGGAAAATTAAGAGTTAATGTACACCTTTATGGCAGACGCGATGCAAAACAGAGATTAACTGACGTATTGGCAGGACAACAGGAATGTCCAAATTTTCCAGTTTTATGGGATGACATGCCTTGCGAAAAAATTTCATATGAAATGCGAAGAATGGACAAAAAAGCCATTCTAATCGGAAAAACGGTAGTAAATTATCAGGAACTTACCCATCCAGACGCTGTTTTTGCATATTCAGTCGAAATAGAGGGACGAAAATTTGTTTTCGCAACCGATACAGAACATAAAGATATTATTGACCCCAGGTTAACAGCTTTGGCAAAAGACACTCAAATTCTTTATTACGACTCCCAATATTCTCCAGATGATTATAAGGGGCAGCTCCCGGGATCAGTAACCGGCAACACCCCAAAAGTCGATTGGGGACATAGCACATACGAATGGGGAGTGAAAAGTTCGCTTTTTTTGAACTGTCCGTTATTGGTACTTGGCCATCATGAACCGCTTCGAACTGATTTTCAGCTTGAAGATTTGCTCAATCAGGCTCTGAAGTTCAGAGACTCCGAGCTTGCCAAACCGTTTAATTCCGGGAAAAAACTTGATATAATACTTGGACAACAAGGGTTGGTACAGCAACTTTAAAGGAAGCCTGTCTTCATCAAAAGCTTTCAGGAAACCAAGCGACTTAAATTGGAGGAAATGATGAGTATTTTAGGACGAGAAGCTATTTTCAGGGAAATTAAATCCGGGAATATAAGAATTGATCCTTATGATGAAAAAATGGTCGGTCCTGCAAGCGTGGATCTTCATCTTTCGAATGCTTTCAGGGTGTTTGTTCATCTTCCAACAGAGCTTCATTTGACTGACAACATGGATTTTAAAGCCGCCACCAAAGGCTTCGCATTAAAAAATGGGGATGATCTGGTCATTCAACCTGGTCAAACTGTGCTGGGAATAACAAAAGAACAAATTACACTAGGCCCCGGATTTTCAGGATGGCTTGAGGGACGCAGCAGATTCGCCCGGGTTGGCCTTTTAGTGCATATTTCCGCTTCTTTTATGCAGCCAGGTATTTCCAACCATCAGGTTTTGGAAATTTCCAATTTTGGTCCAATTCCACTTCGAATCATTCCCGGAACAGCAATTTGCCAGTTCATTTTTCAAAGATGTGAATGTTCAGGGGCCTATAAAGGTGTTTTTGCCGGGCAAACCCCAGAAACCTTCGCAATGGATTGATTTGATAATTCAATAACTCTTAGACAAAAATTTCTAAGACGGGGAAAAAACCCGTCTTTTTTTATTTTTTTTTTGAAAAAAATTAAACCGTTTAAAGAAAAAAACTGTATTAATTAGTAGAAATATGAAAGAAATTGAAATTGACCGGTCAAATGAGGAGCAACTCCTTTCCGAATGCGGAAGAGGAAACAAGAAATCCTTTGAAATGCTTTACAAACTTATTTCCGGACGTATGCTGGGTTTTGCAACACGTTTTCTTGGTTCATTCAGAATGGCCGAAGAAGCTTTTCAGGAAATCATGATTCGGCTCTGGGTAAAAGCACCACTGTTCAATCCTCAAAAGGGAAGTGCCAAAACATGGATCTACCGATTGGCTGGAAATGTAATGCTGAACTTCATTGAGTCCAAAAAAAGGATCAGTAAAATTGAAGAACCTGCCGATTCTACCCATCCGGCTTTTTTGTCTGCACAAGCCCCGGAATCACAGAATCAGGGGGCAATCGAGCGATTTGAAACTACTGAAAAGTTTCTCTCGAACCTTCCTGAAGACCAAAGAATGGCCGTATTATTAAGACATGTTGAGGGATTCTCAATTGAAGAAATAGCATCAGTCCTTGAGTGCCCAGAAGGGACAGCCAAAAGCAAGATCTTCCATGGACTGAAAAAACTTCGAAGCGAAATTGAAAAGGAGAAAACGAATGAAAAAGCAGCTGAAATGTGAAGAAATCAGGATTGAAATGTCAATTGTGCGCACAGATGAGCAGATTTCATCCGAAATATCTGAACATATTCAGCGTTGCCCTGATTGCGACAGCGAAGCGAAGTTAACTCGGAAAGCTTTGACCTTTCTTCAAAAGTTACCCCAAGACGATATTTTTCCGGATGAAAAGCTCTGGATGGCCATTGAAAAAGGAATTTCGCAGACAAATCAGGAAGCAATCGAAGAAAACAGGGTAATAGGCATCAGAGGAGAGCTGATTTTTCAGTATTCCTACCTGATACTCATTGGAACAATGATCTGGTTGATCACGTCCACTCCGCAGCCCTTGATGACTGATTTTGTTGGAAATTTTCTGCTTTTTTCCAATCCTGAATCGATACAGGACTATATTCCGTTTCTTTTCTATCTACTTCTTGGAGCATTGTTTTCGGCTGTTTCGGCTCCAATATTGTTAAATCCTTATTCGGTTGAAATCAAAGGGAAATCCTTGTTAGAAAAATTCATTTCCGGTCGTTTTGGAATCAGTGTTTTTGTTGGAATTCAGTCAATATTACCTAATTCCGCTATTTTTTCCAACCTTCTAGGACATACCAAAATTTGAGCACAATCGAAAAAAGTTTTTGCCGTCTATTTTTGAATAGTAAAGGCGATCTAAGAACTATCTAGGAAAGCTAGTTCCAATCAGAGTTCCATCAATTACTCCCGGGACTGAAAAAATAACTTGCAAAGGCAGTTTCCCTAAACAAACTGGGATAGATTCAGTAAAATGAGGCTTTTATGGAGATTTTCGTGAAAAATGTGAGATTGTAACGATGGATTTTAATTTTTAAAAAGGAGAAGTCATATGGACGTTGAAAAAAACTTTCCAGAATTTTTAAAAGGAGAATGGAATTTGAAAAAAGGTTTATTAGCCGCCGCAGTTTTAATTGCAGCTTTGTTGGTGGTCAAAGTTGTTTTGTCTCTGCTGCCAAAAGCTATTTTTCTCTTTATGATTTTCGCTCCTCCAGTATTCGTTCTGGCGGATGCTCAGGAAAGAAAGATCAAGAGGCCTTTTCTTTGGGCAATTTTCACGCTCTTCACATCTATTTTTGGCTTGACGGTCTATCTACTTGCAAGACCTGAAATCAAGCAAAAAGTCACATGCAATTTCTGCAATGGTGAAATAGAAGAATCCTTCAAAATCTGTCCCTGGTGCGGAAAAACACCAGTGGTCATGCAAAAATGTGCAAGCTGCTCTGCAGAAATAAAGTCCGACTGGAAGTTTTGCCCAGGGTGCGGATCAACAATTAAATCCGACGTTGCAAGTTGCAATCCATCTTCTAATCAATAATATCAACAGAGTTTTTTCCATGAAGGGGGAAGATTCTTAGCAATTTCAATTGGCCCAAAGGGCTTCCCCTTTCTGGGCCCGGTTTTTTTTGCCCATTCAGCCATTTCGGCCAACCCCTGGTCAATTGATACTACGTTGTTTCCGAGCTTAAAAATTTTCCGAACCTTCTCATGGCTGGCAAAAGCATCTTTCACTTCCAATCGTGGTGGAAAGTGATTTATTGAAACCTTTTTCCCCATTGTTGTCATAACCTTTTCGGCAAGATCATTTATCGAAATAGCCTCATCAGCTCCAATGTTGAAGACCTTACCCGAAGCTTCAGGAACAAGAACCGACTTTGCAATTACCGGAGCAACATCGTCGATATGCGAAAAAGCTCTTTTCTGTAATCCATCACCGAATACAGATAAAGGAAGGTCATTCATAATTTGGTTCATGAAGATTCCAATAACGTTTCGGTAAGGATCTCCAAGGTTCTGGTGAATTCCATAGACATTATGCGGTCGGAAAACAACATAATTCAACCCAAACATTTTTGAGGCAGCCTCGAGATCATGTTCCACTGCTATTTTTGAGATCCCATAAGGGTCTTCAGGGCAAGGAACCATCTCTTCGGTCATAGGGAGCTGATTCTTTCCATAGACAGCTATGGAACTTGTAAAAACAAAAGTCTTAACCTCGTGATTTACCGCAGCATTTATCAAGGTTATGCTGGTTAAGAGGTTGTTTCTGTAGTTAAAACCTCTAATAAAATGAGACAACCCTTCAGCCGCATAAGCAGCCAAATGAAATATATGTCGAAAATTGTACTTTTCGAAAAGGAGTTCGATCAGTTCAGCTTCTCCAGCATCTCCCTGAAAAAATTCAGCGCCCTTCGGAAGGTTCTCTTCAAAACCTCCTGAAAGATCATCAACAACAACAACTCCAAAGCCGATATTCAAAAGATGCTTCGCGACATGTGAACCGATAAAACCTGCTCCACCGGTAACAAGTACAGTTTCTTTCATTTTTTATCTATGATCCGCATTGTTACTAGTGCCACTCTTCTCATCGAAACAGCTATAGAAGAAACGTAAAATGTGATTAATTCTGGAGTCGATAAACCTTTCATCTTTTTTCGCACCTAGCCTTTCGAGGAGATTGTTGTTGTTTTAACTTGGACAGAATTCTTCAAAGCAATCCCTTATAAGGGCAATCCTTTTGACAATTCGCTCCATTTCTTTCACCAAGGGAGCATTATTCTCATTGTAATCAGGGTCAGCCAGAATTTCTTTGCGCCTTGCATCAAGCATTTCATAAAGGGAATGAAGCTGACCACATAAAATCTCCTGAGAAAAAGGTGGGTATCTCTTGACAGTCTTAGCCCCAGAACTCACTTTTCAACCTCCTATATACAGAACTTCTTCTTTAAGAGTGATTCCAAAAAGATTTGCAACTTTTTCTTTTAAAATTTGGGCCAGCTCTTTAACTTCTTTTGAAGTAGCTTCCCCATGATTAACAATAAAATTTGCATGCTTTTCATACACGGAAGCACCTCCAACTGAAAGTCCCTTCGCACCAGCCTTTTCAAGAACTTCTCCTGCAGCTCGTCTTCTGGTTTCACCGGGAGCTGGATCAAGGTTCTGGAAAAACGAACCCGCCGATCCAATGGCTCTTGGAGGGTGTTTTGAATGTCTTTGTGACGAAATTTCTTTAATTTTAGCCTGAATTTGAGATCTTTCGCCTTTTTCAAGCTGAAAAGTAGCGTTAATGATATGGGCTGGCTCCCTTTTTAACTTGCTTTGGCGGTATCCGAATTCAAAAAATTCTTTCCCAACATTTTTCAAAGACCCATCTGGGGATAGTACAAGTGCTGATACCAATAAATCACTCATTGATTTTCCATAAGCCCCGGCATTTCCGTAAATCGCACCACCTACTGTCCCTGGAATTCCAGTAAATGATTCTGCACCCGTAAAAACATTGCGCCAGGCTAATCCAACAAAGTGGCTTAGTGGCCGGCCGGATGAAACCGTAAGAAGGCATTTTTCTTTGTCAACCTTATCAGGGTTCCCAGAACGATTTCTGATAACCAATCCCCTGATTCCGTGGTCTGAAACAACAAGATTCGACCCCCCCCCCAGAAGAAAATAGGGAGTTTTTTCTTCCAATGCGATTCTTATGGCTTCAATGAGTTCTTCCTCGGTATGTACCTCGAGAAATAATTCGGCGGGTCCACCAAGAAAAAAAGTCGTGAATTTACTTAAAGGAATATCTCTTTCTATTCTGTTAACCAAAGCTCTTCTCACAGCCTCAGGCATAAATTTTCCTCCATTCAGCCGAAGTATTTCAAAAGTTCGCAAAATTTGCCAACCTTTTAAAATAAATCGGCTCAAAGAGGATTCAAATTCAGTCTGTTTAAAATATTTTAAACAAGTAACATTACTTCTGAACTATTTCCAGTTTCATTTTGTCGCCCTGTTGGACTTTTTCGGGAACATCCATTCCTTTTACGACCTTCCCAAAAACGGTGTATTGGCCATCAAGGTGGGGAATCCTATCCAAACAAATATAAAACTGGCTACCAGCAGAATTTACGTCTTCTGTGCGAGCCATAGCAAGGGTCCCTTTTTCGTGAGGCCTTTTGTTAAATTCAGCAGGGAGAGTATATCCTGGGCCACCACTTCCATTGCCCGTAGGATCGCCACCCTGGATAACAAATCCGGGGACAACCCGGTGAAAAATCAGACCGTTGTAAAACCCTTTCTCAATCAATTTCAAAAAGCTTTCCACATGTTTGGGAGCATCTTCCGGAAAAAGTTCCAGGCAAATTTCGCCCCGGTCAGTTGTCAACTTCACAACAGGGTGTTCTTTCTTCTCGAGTTTCAAATCAGGGGAAACCTGGGCCCAACAAATCTGAGAAGCAAAAACCACACTAACAAAACAAACCATAAAGAGCTGGATCTTCATTTATCCCTCCTAAAAATATTTTGCAGTTTGTTTTCTAATTTTTTTTATTATATATTCTTTTTAATGGTATTTAAATGGAAAATTTTTATCCTTTCAATCGTTATGGTCGGAAACATTTCCTTTCATTTTTCACAATGATGCCAAAATTTTGAAAGATTACATTTTTTCAGGTGCAAACTCAAGTGTTTTTCTTAAATTACCGAATTATTGTTTGGAAAATTTCGCAACAACAATGATTACTTTGTTCCTTTTTGAATAACGTGCCAAATTTACAAAGCATCTTCCACAACTTTAATTATTGTAATTTTTTTTTTACGTTTGAAAAAAAAAATTACAATCCGGATACTTGTCCGAACATTTGGGGTTTAGATTGAATACTATTCTTTCCTTGTGGCACTATTAATGCTTAAACTATTCTGGGGAGGGAAAAATGCAGCATAAAAATCATTTCTGGGTTGTGGTTTATTTTTTTCTGGCAATTTCCAGTGCGGTATCTGCTTGTGCCGGAGGAGATCCAGTCTCAATCCAAGGTGGGAAAATGGTCGTTGCCACAGTTGATGTTTCCGCCATCCTTGCTTTTCACCCCGCAATGAGGAGTTTTGACTATCACCAAGGGAAATTTATCACACGGATCCCTGCAAGACCTACTTCCGCCAATCTTTCCACCTGGGAACAATCATCCGACGAGCGCCGAAGAATTGTCGCTCTCGAGGAGTCCATGGAAAAGCAGTGTGAGCGTTTGAACTCTGAATTGATGGCTTGTTTCAATAAAAACAAAGAGAAAAACAAACCTGGAAATACTTCTACGAATACAAATGTGAGTACTGATAGCCATTCAAATTCTCCCGCTGCTAGTAATACTGAAAATAACACTGATGCTCATAATAAAATTGCTACAAACACCAATATTATTTCAGATATAAAGGAAAATTCCCCGGAAAAAGAACCAGAAACATCCATAGAAGTTGAAAAAGAAAGAGAGCGTCTGATTTCCCTTAACAAACAGCACAAAGAAATACTTGAAAAACTAGCGACAAAAATGCTTGGAGAATTTCCGGAAAGTGCCTTCGGAGATCTTAAACAAGACGACCTAAAAAGAATTTTGGGAGAAATAAATTGGGCCATAGGTGTTTCCGCAAAAAGTCACGGCGCTGCTTTTGTCCTGAATACCTCTGATTCCATCGCCAATTCGTCAAACCGAAACTCTGAAAAAATTGAAAATGCCAAACCTGAAGAGGACATCCTGAAAAAATTCAACATAATCAGGCTTTCAGATCTCGAAGAGTTTATCAAACAAGCCTCGGGGACCAATCCCCTACCCCTCGGCAAAAACCTCCCCCCTCAAGACAAGACGAAACCATGCGGAGGTCATTTTGAAAGTATTACCGATCCAGCTTATTTAAAAACTTTGTCAGGAGAATTTTACGACAATCGCCAGGTTTTCCAAAAACCATTTTTCAAACTTGGAGTAACCCGCCACGTCTGGGAAGGAACCATGGGCGTCACAGAAATTGACTTAACTTTTGAAGTACTGGGGCAAATTTTCAATTTGTACAAAACTCGTCAACTTGAACGTGAAGCTGCATATTCCATAATTCGGGAGAGATTAGGAAGATAATCTGTTAGGAGGCCTTATGAAAAAGAGAATTTGGATTGGTACATGCAATCCAGCATTAAAAGGAATCTATTACAGTCAGCTCCACGCAAAAAAGCTTCCTACAAACATGCGTAAATATCTTCTTTTCAGCATTTTTTTGCTTTTTTCGATTTCAAATGTTTTTGCGGTAACCAATTTTTATCGTGAAAACCGAAATGGAAAAGTTTTCATTCTTCAAGTGGATCCAACAACCACTACTGAAACAGTTTTCAATCAAAATCGGCAAACAGTATTTGCCTGTTCTGGCGCCAAAAGAGTTGCTGCATTACCTACGGCAGGCTGGGGCGACTATATGGCAAATAAAAAGCCAAACGGGGACCCCCTTCAAACAGGCGAAATTGCCGGAGATCCAAATGGTCTTTTGACTTTAAGGCCTAAAATAACTTCATCCGGAATTGAATACCAAATTTATCAAGGCCCTTCAACAATCCTTCCAGGGTCGATTATCGATAAAAGACGTACTATTCTTCCAACCAATTATGATATTGCAGTCAGTCAATATATGGGAAAAAACAAAAACGTTATCAGGCTATATCTATTTTGCTCTGATTTTATTAACAAAGGCCCAGCAGTGTTTCGTCTGGTTTACGACAATGGCGTTGCAAGCTCTACGGGTGGATATCGCTTTTTGAACACACCAAACGATTCTGTCGCCGGCTACGTAAGTCAAACCAAAAACTGGGGACCCGATTACATCACTGAAGCCGGCGATATAACAACCTGTCAGGGAATTAACGTTAACTCAACTTCTGATCTGACCGATTTAATAATGTACCATTCCACACGTACATATTCACTTCAACATGTTTGGGAACCCAAACCCGAAAACGGCAATTCATGGGGAATTAACTATCTCATGGAAAGCAACAAAGTATTTAAGGCAAACACAGTTAATCCTCTGGCAACCTCAAAATCCAATATGCACCAGATATTTGACGTCGCGGTCGATCTTGGGAACGCAAATGTTAACACGTTGCTCTATTTCAGATCATATTACAACATAGGTTGTACTTTCGTAGCATTAAACGTTAACACAAATACAAGTCTTTATCACATCTATGACGATGTTCACGACAGCGCGGGACAACTAGTACAAATACGAGACGGCTCCCCTTCCGGCTCGGTACTTGAAACTACCAAAGTTAATCCGAACCCGACAATTCTTGGACATGGCGCAGTCGGACTATATGGTCTCTCATGCCAAAACGCCTTATCTGGTACACAATTAGTTGTCTACGAACCTATTTATAAGCTCAATCCAGGGGCAATGAGTATGGGCGAATTTACAGATAATAACCGCAACAATGTCCCTGATAACGTTGACAACGATGGATTAGGTTATTGGGGTTACAGAGCGAATCATCTTATTGACCGGAGTAATGGGTCAACAATTGATTCAGACTACGTCCTGGATTACGTCATTGCACACAGATTCCCCCTTTCCGGAAAAACAGCGAACAACGAGTTCATTTATACCGAGTATGCAATTGAAAGAGATCCCAGCGCTTCACCTTCAAAATTGATTCCGGGAGATGACATCCATCTTAGGGTTGGAAACATTTATCACGTCAATCCTGACGTTTATGGAGAGTACAACCAATTCGCCTGGGACGGAAACCCCGGCAACGCAATATTTATATGGGTCGGATCATCAGGAAAAGGCTATAACACACAAGATGACCCAACCAGGAGGAATTCCGGAAAAATTCTCGGGGTAACAATTGAAGACACATCTTATGCCACTGCTGATTATTTCGGAGTAGTAGGAACAGACGACTGGGCAGCCGGTCAAGGTGATCTTTACTTCCTTGCAAGGCAATATGGGTCATACGTAAGTCCAAGAGTCGTTGCAGCCAATAATCCTTATAGTCCGCCCTATAATGGATACGATCTTTGGTGGCAATTTCAATACGACCGATCGACATATTATGGAATATCACGCACATACTGGATCAATGCCAGCCCTTTCACTGAGTGGCTAAATACCAACGGATTTTTCATCGGGAAATCCGTCTATTCCCAGATGGTTTATAATGTCAACTGTGGATGCCGCGGACAACGTTATGACAATTATCAACTGGTTTCTGAGGCTAGTTCACCCATTCTTGATTTCTCAATCGTTAATATAGGCGCTCCTCCTTACGTCACAGGAGTCATCTTCCCCACGATCAAAGCAAACACCGGCGCTCCAATTGTTCAGCCAAACACTCCGGTTTTGTTTACCGGAAATGCGACCGGTTCTTTGAACCTTCTAGCCACCGGAACAGTAAAATACCAATATGTAGTTCTTGACAACGCCTTTGACGATTCATCTCCAAATACTAATCCTGCAGTGGCAACCAACTCCGGTCTGATCGATTCCATGAACTGGTCTTACACTTTCACCCAGGAATTGATGAAAGGTAGATCCGTAGCCACATTTGTTGTCTACCTGGGCATTCAGTATCAATATCGTGATTATGAGAAAATTGGATATCCATATTATTCCTGGTGGGATGTCCCCATGAACACAGCCTTTGCCTGGAGCAACTCCAAGGGAGGAATTTATAATGACGGTGACCCCCACGGAGCCCTACCAAATCTTTATGGGGCACCCCTGCAAATTACAGTCGGCAACGTTAAGGGACTGTCCCCCACGCATCCTCTTGTGATAACAAGTGTCGATGCTCAGACAGCAAAAGGGGTTTTACCTACCAGAACATTCAATGGAATATATACACATTATCCCAAGATCAAACAGTTCAGTTCGGTGCTTTCTAATCCCTCCAAGGAAAAAGTAAAGTTCCGAATCAAAGGGTCAATGCAATTTCTTTCGGAAATAAATCCTCCGCTTGAGACAAATTATCAGAACTACGGAGGAATCATGCCCTTCATCGATACAAAAACCGGAGAAGATCATACAAGGTTTTACATGGACACCTCCGGAACTCAAAAAGATGCGAATAAATCAGGAGCAGTTATCTCAGCCATTGATTTTCAAAAGGATTTGAACCGGATAACCTATCAAATTTTCCTGAAAGCAAAAATATTTGATAAAAATTCTGCTTCCGTTAATCCAACCCTGGCATATACTCCTACTTCTCCGAATAATACAGCAACCAATTACATGTATGACGGGGCAAATCCTACCAGCATGGATGGCTATCATTTAATAGCCTCGGGAACATTTGGCTCTCAAGGTTCTTCACCGTATTTTGGATCTTTGATTGAACCAAGCGATCAGAGCAATTCAAGCTTCCTAACTGTAACTCCTACCGCCTCTCCGGCATCGCCTCTTCGAATTCCCAATTTGAGACTTTTCGACTTTGTGTTTGAAACACCTCCGATAGGGCTTCCAGCTCCTCTTGATCTAGGGTTCAGCGATCTAAGGGATAAATATGAAGTACGTGTTGCAATAAAATACCCAATCGGAAGCTGGTCCAGAGTCACAGTCAAAAGGCAATATAATTCATCAGTTGTAACAGACAGTTACAACGCCGGATATGTCCAGGATTGTACAGAACGATCGACCAATGGTTGGGCTGATCCAACCGCATGTTTCGTCAGTGTAGCAGACGCAGTCGGGCCATCAGTAACAGGACTTTCACTTCCGCCAGTTTTAACTTCCGGGGATAAATTTCCTCTTTCACCTGTTAATCTCAGAATGACAGATTCTAATCCTCATGATTACTTGGTAAGAAAAGGACAATTCCCCCAAATTGGTTTTGGGTATGGAATTGGCAAAGACACCGGAATTGAACTAAACAATCAGGAACCACTACTTGATTTCACCGACTGGCAAAAAGACAGCCTTTACCTGAAGACTTCAGATACCAACCCACGAGTTGACAAATCAATGGAAGGAAAACATTTTTGTGCGGTCAGCCCGGTATCACTATCGTCTTTCACGCAGGTGGTAAGCGATTTTCCCAACGAGTGCTGGAATATTTACGAACCACCATCCCAATCGCTCATCCCAGCTCTCACTCTTTGCGCCCCATTGTACAATCCCAATGGTTTCATCTCCAATTGGGGAGTTGCAAGCGGTGATTCGTCATTTTCATCCAGCGATTATTCATTTTCCGGTCTCCCGGTTACCGACGGAAGCGGTAATTTAGCCAGTGGAACAGCTACGGGAACAATGTATGTAGTAGACAATGATCCTCCAAACATGAGAGTAATGTTCAATGATCAGGTTAACCAGGATATTATGATTGAACTCTCCTCAGGATTGAAGGACGATCCTTCCAGCACATTGGCTCAAAGAAAAATCCAAATCTATGATATGAAAACCAATACAAAAATCTTCGAAGCCTTGGTTGCAACAACTACGCAAACGCTTGCTGTAGCAAGTTTAACAGAAGTTTACGATCTGGAAACTTTTAAAAATTCAACCATTCCAGGTTATTCGATCACCACAAACCAGATGGCTTCAAGAATTCCCTTTAAAATTCAAGCTGATGCAAGGTTTTTAATTCAGGGAAATGGATACGAAAACGGGAATGCTGGAACTGTGCCGGTTTCCTTCCAAAATCCCACTAATAATCCAGATCTCAGTGGAACCGACGGAGTAAATTATGTGTTCCATCGCGGTTATGAAAATCAATCTATCAAAATTTGGGCTCAAACTTTTGACTCAGCAAATAATCAAGTGATAATTCAAATTCCCATTATTATAGATCCAGGTAATGGAAATGTAACTATCAGAACCATGGAGGAATCTCTTAAGAAAACAAAATAAAGACAATAGTAAAGCCATAACAAAAACTATGTTTGTACGGAATCAAGCAATTATAGCCTGATATTGTAAATTTTCCTCGGGGTAAATGTATATTTTTGTTCAAAACCTTCTCAGGAAAAATTTTGTCCGGCCAGCGTTCGGCCTCGCGATGGCTAATCGCCACCGCTCACCCGAACAGTCGCACGAGCAGGAATGGGCCGTTACTGATATCGACATACGTCGACACCAGCCGTGAACGCCCCATTCTGCACAGCTCGGCGTTGATTCAGTTCATTCCTCAAACTCGGTCGTAAAAGAAGGCTTAAAATTGATCGTTGAGCAGAGTCGGAGTAATTTTCCCTAAATTTGTAACCTGACTTTCTGAAAATGGTATAATCTGTGTGAAATATCTTTGAAAAAATGAGTTGATTCGAATACAGCAAACCACTCAGACGCTAGCACGAAAGGTTAGTTAATGTTTTCGAAAGGCACAACGTTACTTGAGATTCTTCTTGCATTATTTGTGATGGCTATTGCCGTTATTCCAATATTCGGGTTGATGACCAAGGATGCCAAAGAAACGGATATAATGATTGCCCAGAACTTTGCGATTGACAGGGCAAGATCAATTTTGAATACCATTTTAAAGGATTTACCATTTAACAATATTCTTCCAGGAAATCCAGCGATCATAACCGATGGAGCTGTAGCACAAAGCCTCTTCCCTTGCTGCCCGGCAGGTGGTGGAGGTTTTTTCTGTTCAGGATTAGCTTCTGATCCAAGAGGGATATATTTTCGACTTTATCTTCGCTCTGAACCGATTTTGGATAATTCAGCCGGGTACACGAATGGAGAGTTTTTCTTTTCAGTGTACATGAATCCCAATGTTGAAAGTCAGCTCCCGGGTTGGAAAACAGTTGCCACAGCCTGTATTCAAACTGAAGGTGCAGGGAATCCTTCCCGTTTCGAAAAAAGCGGAGCATTAAATCCAAGCAGTTGTCTTTCACCCTATCGGTATTTTGGAGCCGGTTTGCAGCACCCTCTTTGGGGCCCGGAAGAGGAATACTCTACAAGCAAACAACGAATCTATGATCAACGTGATGTACATTTAGCCAATCCGGATGGAAGATGGTATCTGATGCAAAGGCTGGTTCTGGAAATTAGATGGAATCTGGCCGATTACGAATTCAAAAACCCTGACGATCGAACAGGAAGACCACAACGCCTGCAAGTTATCACTTACAAAGCGAATTTGGATAGTTAATCTTAAATTGCGATAGAAAACTATCATTGCAAATGGGTTTAGTTTTCAAAGCAATCATGCTCTAGAAATAAATTGGAAAAGTTTTGTACAAGTTCTTGGGAAAAATCATCTTGGAAAAGCACTTTCGACGCCCATAAATTGGAAACAGGCAGTCATCATGAATAATGATTAAATACCTATTAAGTGAGGTTGAAAAAATGTTTCCTCCCTCAACAGGTGGTAGGAGAAACAAGACAAAGGGAATGGCGTTAGTCATCGTTTTGGCTTTAGCCACTATTCTTCTTTTAGGAGCAATAGCAAATTACAAAACCGGTCACCTGCACAGAGGATTATTGAAGAATTCAACACTGAATCTTCAGGCAGAATTTATGGCACTAGCGGCGCTTCAACATGCGCAGCTCAAAGTCAGGTTTTTCCCCACCGAAATGTATGATGCCAGTCAGTACAGCCTGGGAAAAAATCCATATTTTGATTTTTCCACCATCTCTAATGCCTCTTACTCATCACTGCATCCACTTAGAAAGACGGAATACATTTCACTCGATTCTTCAACCTACATTCACGTCGCAAGTTCATCCAACCCTGGACCTCGCTTCATTTCTCAGGGTACCATTTCGACAGACCCAAGCACAAAATGGTTTCAAATGGCCTCCCTCGACCCGGATGACTCTGACCCAACCAAAAGCCAGTTTCTGACAAACTCTTCGAAATGGTTCCCCAGTGGATGGCCTACAAATGAGAATGGAGAGAAAATACTAAATTCAGATTTATATCTATGGAAATTCAGATCAGACATAACAAATTCCACAGCAATTCAACCAACTCTTTCATGCCAGATTACAAATGCTCCAGCTCCTCTTCAATATGACATTTCAACCCCAAACAGCATTCCTTACATAGCTTCTTATCAGATTGTCGATCTGCAAGTTTTGACAATGGTCGGGCAGCAAAGAATGAACCAGGAAGCTGTCAAAATTGTAGCAAAAGCCACAGTTTTTGATCCTATTGAAAAAGACCAAATAGGGAACCACATCTCTGTTACGCTCACCGCAAACACAGTAATCAAAGTGAGCAGAAGATGATTTTTACAAAAAACTTTCGGGCCTTTACTCTAATAGAAGTAATTATTGCCACCTCTGTCCTTGTTCTATTTTTAAGTGGAGTTTATACACTATTTACGGGGGGTTCAAAAATCTCCGGAAAATCGGCCTGGATACAAAACACATCCTCTCAAATAAGGCTGGCAGAACAAAGGATTTCTAAAATTATTCAGTCTTCTTCTTACCCATCCACCCTTACTCCAACAAATGTCTTCGACGCGGGTGGTGATAAACAACCATCCGGGAATTCCCCAAATTTTTATATTCATCTTCCTCAAGGAATTGCTTCCATCACGGGAAATAATATTTCTTCAAAAAAAGTAGTTTTTTATTCGGCAAGTTGCAAGCCTGAATTAATTGGTTTTCCCCAAGGCAATCAACCTATGACTATCAGTTGGAATGTTCTTTCCCTTCAACCTCAAACTGACGGTACCCCATACTCATCATTATTATGGGAAGAAAAAAATGCAACATATAACACTACCAGCCCAAATTATGCAAAAGATCTGACTGCAACCGTAAATGACGCAAAAATAGTTAATCAATCTCAAATACTGCTGAGAGATGTCGAATCCATTCAATTTTCGCTCGCTTCTCCAACAGCCAATTCCTACATTCCGCAAAAAATTACCGCAATAATTCAATGCACGTATCCTAAAGACCCTGATAAACTAAAAAGACGCGGGGAATCGGGGGGTACTCCAAACGTTGGAATAGTAATTGCGCCCTGAATCAGCAATATTTTTATCTCCCTAGAACTCAAAGAAGGAAGTTTTGCCGCTTCGCTTTTGGTGTATTGTTGCCGGTTTTTGGGAATTCAAGTGATATTAAAAAATTGCTGGAATAAAATTATACCATTCATAATTATCTTCTTGGCTGCTGAAGAAATTTTCCGACAACGTTGGGAGCCAAAGGCGATGAAGTAACCTTATTCGAAAAAAATTGAATATTCAGAAAAACGTCCAACCCTTTCCAATGATTTTATGGAAAATCTTTTTTTGGAGGATTAAAGCATACCTACGGATTAATAATAATTGGTATTACAAAACTCCACCAAAAAAACAACTGGTGTAGGCAGTTCACTCCAGTAAAATGCCCTAAATAGTGCCTTGAATCCTTTTGAGAGTTGTTTCCGGCATTTTCCCAGAAAGCTGGTTGGAACGCGAAATACTTGAGTCAACAGACTACCCCAAAAAAAAACAATTTTTCAGAGCTACCGGCATGTTATTGAAAATTTAACAACCGGTCCCCAGCTTAATTTCCAGATGGGGTTGAAGTACCAGTCTCTGAACCCGACCCAGTGGAAGTTTCCTTTACAGCAGTCGAGGTTGGGTTTGAGTTTTCTGTACCAGTTGAGGAAATACCTGAAGAATTGGACGAATCTGTTGAAGTAACCCCTGGAGCAGGAATAACTGGGGAAGGTGTTGAGTCATTTGAAGAGCTGGTAGTTGTTCCTGAATTTGTATCAATTGAGGAGCCCGTTATTGTACCCGATGACGAATCTGTTGAAGGGCCAGTATTGGTGGCAGAAGTGGTTTCCGTGGAAGAATTAGTGGTTATTCCTGAAGTAGAATCGGTAGAGGCTTCGCCGCTTTCTTCACCAGGTTTAGGAATACGAACACCAACTCCGGCTTTTTTTTCCATCTCATCAACTTTTTTTGTCAGCTCTTCTATTTCTTTTTCGCTTTTTTCAACCTCTTTTTTCGCATTTTCAAGCTCTGCTTTTTTTGCATTCAATTCATCATCTGAGCGAAATTCTTTTCTTCTGTATCGACGATCGTTTGTCGTGTAGTACATCCGATGATCTCTCTCTGATTCTTTTTCCAATTCTTTTAAGTCGTCTTCCAATTGAGGTATTCGGGCAGTAAGATCATCCTTCTTTCGGTAAAGATCTGAAAGCTTTTCGTGCATTTGCCCTTTTGCTTCGCCCTGTGCAGCAAGCGCATCTTGCTTCTCCATTTCAGACCAGCTTTTTAACCTTTCCTCTCGGGCTTTCGAAGTATGTTCGTCAGTTATCTGACGCGTTGCTTCATATTGAGCCCTTAGCCGATCAAGCATATGGGAAATTTTCTCCTTTTCCCCATCGTCTTTTGTAAGGCTCTCAACTTGCGAATAAAATTCAATTGATTTCTTCAAATCCGAATCACAAACCGCAGAAATAAAGCCCATCGCTTCAAGAACTTCAACATCCTTTGAATTTTTTTCGAGTTTTTTACCGTAGTAATCCCTTAAATCAGCTATCAAACCAGAATCATCTTCAGCCAGGATCCCACGATTTGTACGAATGGCCTTTTCAAATGTTTTTATTGCTTTTTCAGCCTGCCCTTTTTGTTTCAATTTAATCGCTTCATCAAAAAGCACTTTCGCATCCTGAATGGTTCCGCCGTCTTCCTGGGAATGGGCAAATGGCCCAATAAAAAAACAAAAAATGAAAACTATTATTGCAATTTTTACAGGGTAAAATGTATGATTCATATCTAACCTCTTCTCTTATACCATTCAGATCGATTCACGAAATTACTTCCCGATAATTCTCATTTCATCTCGAAAATTCAAAATTTAACTCTCAGAATAGTCAGATTCTATAAAAAAGATAACATATCATTTAATTTATTACAACATTCCGCACAAAGGTCAGATGCAAAAATGAACTTTTCCGATGGAAATCTGATTTTTATCCTTACGTTTTTGATTGAAGGAATAACCTGTTTTTTCAGATTTTTTCTTGGTCTACAATCTACCCGAGACACCAAATCTATTTTGTCCTCATTAACAGGTGGGTTAAGAATCCATCACGGATATATTGGGCTACTCTTAATTGCTGTTTCGTTAATAATTTCAAAAAAACCATTTGGAAAAGTGAACTATTTTCGTACCATTGGAATTTCTCTGCTTCTAAGTGATTTGATCCATCACTTCGTGGTTCTGTATTATTTTGAAGGAGATTCTCAATTCGATTTATTCTATTAAACTATTTCTTGCTCCCGGTTGGGGAACAATGATATATTAATTGCGATGCATATCATTTCTCAAAAAAAACTTCGAGACTATTGGCATAAACATCCCGAAACTGAATTTGAGATTAGAAGATGGTACCTTTTCGCCCGAAAAGCTAATTGGCAAACATCCATCGATGTTAAACGAGTGTTTTCTTCCGCGAACTTTCTTCAAAACAATCGGGTTGTTTTTAATTTATCCGGAAATAAGTTGCGTTTAGTAGTTAAAATGATTTATGAAAAACAGCGAATATATATACGTTTTATGGGATCACATACGGAGTATGATCTAATTTCCGCAGAAAGTGTTTAAAAAAGGGGCATCCATGAAATCAATAAAACCTATCAAATCTGAAAAAGATTATGAAATGGTCTTGGAAGAAATCGATAGACTTATCGAGGCCGAACCTGGAAGCCCAGAGTCTGACCAATTGGAAATTCTTTCGATTCTTTTGCATGATTATGAGGAACGCAATTATCCAATTTATACAAGTGACATAAGCTCAGTGGAGGTCATCAAATTTTGGATGGAACAAAATGGGAAAACCAGAAAGGATCTGGAAGCCTATTTAGGAAATAGAGCCAAAGTCTCGGAAATACTTAATGGCAGACGTCCTCTCAGCATGCTCATGGTTCGACGTCTTGTAGGTGCAGGAATACCCGCTGAATTATTAATAAGTCCGATTCCATTGGACAAAGCTGCTTGAAGGCCTTTCATGAGTTTAATTTCTTTTCTACGAACGTTTAAGTCCCTAATTTTTTAAGGAGATACAGTGAATATGGCTACAAAATCCAGCTGATAAGAAATAAACTAAATCCCACTAAAATCGTCAGTGGAATGGATTAACATCGCTGCTTTGAAAATTTAATTTTAAAGGCCAAGGTATAACACCAAGTAATCATTTCAAAAAAATAGTACTTTTGAAATTCAACTTGGCATGAGAAAAATATGTTTGGAGGGAGTTTTTGTGCATAAGTTGAAACTATTTTTTGCAGTTTTTGCCATATTTGTTGCCACACTTTTTTCGTTGGTTTTTGTCGGTTGCGGAAGTGGAAGCAGCAGTAGCAATTCAGGAACCGGCAATACGCAGTCCTTTTCACTTGGCGGAAATGTAATTCTGCCTGATGGAACTCAAATTACTCCCTCAATTTATTTCTCACAGAAAAAGAGTGTTATGCCTTTAGTTGATTATTCGCAACTAAAAGTAAAATTGGTTTCCAATACTAAAATTGAATTGGCATCAGTACTGGTTGCCTCGAACGCAACTTATTTTTTCTCCTCTATCCCCCCTGGAAATGGATACGATCTAAGCGTCGAAGTCTTGAACAACAATCGTGTGCTGCTTCGAAGACGAATAGACACTTTTGTAAAGGCTGAAACTCAGGTCCAAATTGATGTCAATTCCACTGTAAAAGCAATTTTAATTGAAAAGAGCAACAGTTTAACCATTGCTGCTCTCGATTCAGAAATATCCTCTCAAGCATTCTCAGCCACTGAAAGCACCGAATTATCAAGCTCAATAATTAAATGGCTGAAGGGAGAATCCGGTACATCCATATCAAATGTTTCTTCTGCCATGGAAACAATAGCGTCAAGCGACTTTGGAATTGACCTTACCATACTGGTTCAAAAACTTGCAACTTCCAATATAAACGGCACTCAGACAAACACCAGCACCTCCGTTTCAACTGGGACAGGAAGCCCTGTCCTTACTATGACTTCCACTGAAACGAGCTCTTCCACCAGCACCTCCACCGGAACAATTACAAAAGCAGCAACTGATACAAACACGGCTTTCCAGTCTCAAACAAGCATCTCATCAGGGACTTCCACCAATTCAAACACTTTTGCCACTACTTCCATCGATTCCAGCACAAATTCCCTGACAACAACTTCAACAAACACAACTTCAAGTTCCAACTCACTCACAAGCACCAACACCAGCACCAGCACAACCAGTAATACAAATTCGGGCACAACCACAACCACTAATACAAACTCAGGTACAATTTCCAACACAAATACTGCGACAAATACCAATTCAGTAACTTCAAGCGCAACAAATACAAATACCGCCTCCGGAACAAATACAATCAAAATAATAATAGATGGAATTCAGCCGAATCCATAAAATAAAAGATAGATAACAGCTGGGAAAGTTGTGCGTTTGTCCGATGTTGGAAAAAGATTTCGAAATTTCTTAAAAAAAATGTTATCATGTGGGCCATTCATTTTTTGTTAAAAAATTGTAATTCTTTAATTATGTTTTGAAATTTGCTCCCAGATGGCATCTGGGGATCTTTTCAAAATAAGTATTTTTAGAAATTTGGAATATTCAATAATAGGGAAGTTATCGGTATGAAATCAAGCGATCCTTCAAATTCCACTAAGCCATCATCAGAGTTTTTCGAGCCAATTGCAATAATCGGCATGAGCTGCATGTTTCCGAAAGCACAGAGTCTGCCGGAATATTGGGCCAATATTAATGGAAAGGTTGACGCAATTACTGATATTCCTCCAACACATTGGCAATTGGAAGATTATTTCTCAAGCGATCAGAAAAAGCCTGATCATACCTATTGTAAACGGGGTGGGTTTCTTTCCCCGATTAAATATGATCCAAGCGAATTTGGGATTTCCCCGGCAGCTCTCGAAGCAATTGACACCTCCCAACTTTTTGGATTGGTAGTCGCTCAAGGGGCAATGATAGATGCAGGATATGGTCCCGGAAAGAAGTTTAACCGGGATCGGATCGGCGTAGTTTTAGGTTTAACAGGGACTCTCGAACTGGTGATTCCACTTGGGGCAAGATTGGGGCATCCAATCTGGCGCAGAGAGTTAAAAAAAGCTGGAATAAACGATGATATTGCGGAAGAAGTTATTAGAAACATTGGGGACGCTTACGTTTCATGGCAGGAAAACTCCTTTCCCGGCTTACTTGGAAATGTTACGGCGGGAAGAATTGCAAATCGCCTTGACTTAGGTGGAACCAACTGCGTGGTTGATGCGGCTTGCGCCAGCTCTCTAAGCGCTGTTCACATTGCCTCCATGGAACTTGATTCCGGAAAAGCTGACATGATGATCACCGGCGGCGTTGATACTTTTAACGATATTTTCATGTACATGTGTTTCAGTAAAACACCCGCCCTCTCACCAACCCATGATGTAAGGCCATTTAGCGTAGATTCCGATGGCACAATTCTGGGTGAAGGTCTTGGTATGGTCGTTCTCAAGAAATTATCAAAAGCGCAAGCTGATGGTGATAAAATTTATGCAGTAATTAAGGGAATCGGCACTTCCAGCGATGGAAAAGGAAAAGCAATCTACGCACCCGACTCGAAAGGGCAAGCGAAAGCTCTAAGACGCGCATATGAAATTGCCGGGCTAGAGCCTGAAACAGTTGGATTAATCGAAGCCCACGGAACCGGTACAAAAGTTGGAGATGTCATTGAAGTCACCGCTTTAAAAGAAGTCTTTGGCAAAGCAGAAGACGAATTCCCACAAATCGGAATTGGATCAGTAAAATCTATGATAGGCCACACTAAAGCTGCCGCTGGATCCGCAGGCTTAATCAAAGTTGCCATGGCACTGAAGAACAAAGTCCTGCCGCCAACAATAAAGATTTCCAAACCTTCCGCTGCGTTCGAAGAAAAAGATTGTCCTTTTTATCTTCTCACCGAGAAACGTCCATGGTTTTCAAATGACGATTTTCCTCGCCGCTCGGGAGCAAGCTCCTTCGGATTTGGCGGAAGCAATTTCCACGTTGTTTTAGAGGAATATTCCAAAGAAAAATCAAATCCCGACTGGGATTGGGACATTGAATTATTTACGTTTTCGGCAGATAATTTAAAGGATCTAAAAAATAAGCTCGAAGATTTAAGGAAGTGTACAAGCAAACTTGAAGCCAAACGTTTCGCCGAATCTTCGAGGATTTCATTTTCATCATCACAATCCCGAAAACTGACTTTTTCGATCGACTTTCGAAAAAGTTCAATCACTCAATATCTTGATCAGATGTTCAAGAGTTTCGAAACCCTGGGAGATGCTAACTTTGCGTTACCCGAAGGGATATTCTACACGAATGGTACAGGCAAGAAAAAAACTGCACTTTTATTTCCAGGCCAGGGAGCACAATATCTCGACATGGGAAGAGACCTCGCCTGCTTGCTTCCTCAAACTTTCGAAACTTTTCAGGAAGCAAATAGGATTCTGAGGGACTGTTTTGGAAAGAAACGTTTAACTGACCTTATTTTTCCACCTACTACTTTTGATGAAGCCAGAAAAAAATCTTATGAAGAGGAATTAACCTTAACGCAAACAGCTCAACCCGCAATTGGAGCCTATCAGATCGGCGTCTACCATGCTCTTAAACACTTTGGGCTGATACCGGATGTCGCCGCAGGGCATTCCTATGGCGAACTATCAGCACTGTGTGCCGCTGGAGTATTCGGGTTCCCGGAATTCATAAAAATTTCCCGCATTCGCGGTGAGTTAATGAGCGAAATGTCAGGGGAGCGAGGCGGTATGCTGGCAGTTTCAGCTGATTCAGGCGAAGTTGAAAAGCTGATTAAGGAATGGGGAATCGAACTGACCCCCGCGAATTACAATTCCCCCAAACAGATTGTTCTTTCCGGAAAAATAGATGCAGTCAATGCTGCGTTTGATAAATTCAATACAAAGGCTATAAAATCAACAGTATTACAAGTTTCCGGAGCTTTTCACAGCAAGCTTGTTTCCAAAGCAGTTAAGCCGTTTAGCAAGAAGCTGGAAAAATTTCAATTAGAAGCTCCAAAACTACCAGTTTATTCAAATTTCACCGGGGAGCCCTACCCATCTGACCCAGATGAAATTAAAACTCTGTTAACCAAACAAATTGCCAACCCAGTCAACTTCGTAAAAATAATCGAGGAAATTTATTCCTCCGGAATTGAAACATTCATCGAGATCGGCCCTGGAAGCAGGCTTTCCGGGCTTGTTAAATCGATTTTGGGGAACCGTTCTTTTCACATTTTAACTTTGGATTCTTCCTCGGGAAGAAAAAACGGCACTTATGATCTGGCCAGGTTTTTAGCCCAATCAGCTTCGTTAGGAATAAAACTTGATCTAAGTAAATGGAACGAAGGTGTATTACCTGAAGCACTTCCTTCTGATGGCAAAAAGAAACTTGCGTTCGAAATTTCCGGAGCAAATTATCGATCCCCAAGACCCCAATCCAGGCAACAATCGTTGCCTCTTAGAACTCAAACACTTGGCCAGCCTTCAAATCAAGCATCTGTTAATGTTAAATCTACAGCTACCTCTGACACTGGTTCAACTTCTGTTTCAGCCAATAGCCGTAGCTCAAATGCAACCTATGGTCTTGGTTCAAGCCCTACTTCTGCCCTGAGCACTAATTCCATATCTCGTTCCCTCACCAATGCAGAATCATCCGGGAAATTGCCTGAAAGTTCAAATGCCGTTTTTTCAGCACGACCTGTAACTTCTTCTCCTGCAACTGAGCATTCAGATAGCAATGGAACTTTCTCTTTGGCTTCTGCTCAACAAAGTGGCACAACGTTTTCCGGAAACTTTCCACAAAAATCTGATTCTCATTCGACAACTCCGAGTTCTTACATGACCGGAGCCCCCAGACAAATCCAAGATGATAGCAGATCGAATTTCGCCCGGGAAGCCTTGAATGCATTGCAAAACCTTCAACAACAGACCGCTGACCTGCATAAAAAATTTCTTGAAAGCCAGGAGTCAGCACAAAATGCCCTTCAGGGACTTATTGAACAACACTATGAAATTTTAGCTGGCACATCTTCAAGAAGAACGATCGATTTCCAGCAATCACAAAAACATACACTTCCGCAAGGCAATTCTCAAACTCAATTTGAAGCCTATTCAAAAATCAGGCCCGAATCAAGGTTCGAACCCGAGACCAAACATCCCATTAAACCCAAAGTTAAACCTGAAATAGAATCCGAAACCAGATCTTCCACCAAAGCTGAAATTACTTCCAAAGTGCAAATTAAATCAGATTCTTATTTTCAAACTACTTCTGCGAAACATTCCGGAATATCGATCGATGCCACTTTGTTAGGTGTAGTAACTGAAAAAACAGGTTATCCGCTCGAAATGTTGAACCTGGACATGGACATGGAAGCCGATCTCGGAATCGATTCAATCAAACGCGTTGAAATTATGTCCGCAGTCCAGGAAAAAGTTCCAGAGCTACCCCCAATACAACCCGACCAACTTGGTCGTTTCAAAACTTTAAGACAAATTATTGATTTTGCAGGAAAAATTGTAACTCAAGTTGATACTTCCAAAACTGATACATTCCATCCCGCATTTGCTGTTGCAAAACATGATACAGAGCGACCGTCCAAGAATATACAACATTTGGATGACAGTTTTTCTAAGCAAGCTCATCCGAACAAGAACGATCCAGGAAATTTGCCTTCTGAAAATGCAACAGAGGTTTTGTTGGCTGTAGTATGTGAGAAGACTGGCTACCCTCGCGAAATGTTAAATTTGGACATGGACATGGAAGCCGATCTCGGGATCGATTCAATCAAACGCGTTGAAATCATGTCTGCGGTGCAGGAAAAAATCCCTCAACTTCCTCCCGTCCAACCAGATCAATTGGGCCGATTCAAAACGCTCAGACAGATTATTGATTTAGTGAGCTCAATGGCCCCCGGAAACAAAGATTTCGAGGATAAAGTTTCAACTCGTGGAAAACCTCAACTTGCTATGGAAGAAAACGCACTCACATCCCCAAGCACTGGAAGCGAATTTACCAGCATTCTTCTGGGAATAGTCTGCGAAAAGACCGGCTACCCACAGGATATGTTAAACCTTGACATGGATATGGAAGCTGACCTTGGAATTGATTCAATCAAGCGTGTAGAGATAATGTCCGCAGTCCAGGAAAAGATGCCTCATGCGCCTGTAATTCAACCTGACCAACTGGGAAAATTGAAAACATTGTCCCAGATAATAAATTACCTTGGCACATCCGCCAATTCCAAGGGCTCTTCAAGTAATTCTGGGAAACCCAGTCAGGAAAATGGTTTTAGTGGCAATAAGTCAACCCATGTTTCAGATGAAACAATCGCTTCTTCAGATAGTACAAGTTCAAGGGATTCCAGCTTGCCAAATGCCAATGTTTCCGGAAAAACTGGCTTGCCAGGAAATTACTATGTTCCTGAGAGAACCGCCCATCTGGCAGTTGCCACCAAATCCAGCCCTCAAGAACAGGATTCGGTTAATTTCCCCGCACAGAAAAAATCGTCTGAAACTGAAATTAAAGCCACTGCCAGGGAAATAAAAAATCACCTTCTTTCTGCAGTTTCCGAAAAAACCGGATATCCGGTAGAAATGCTCAATCTCGATATGGACATGGAAGCTGACCTCGGAATCGATTCCATTAAAAGAGTTGAAATCCTTTCTGCATTCCAGGAAAGATTGCCTGATTTACCCGCGATTCAACCGGGGGATCTTGGGAAATTAAAAACATTGAACCAGATTATTGAAGCTCTTTTGTCTGCAACCAATCTTCCAAAACAGTTACCCAAATCGAGCGAGCCACCGAAGCTTTCTCAAGTAAATACAGTGAAGGTAAAAAGGCCCCTTTCCGGGTTAAAAAGATTGCTAGTCAAACCTACCCCATTAAGTGATTCCGAACGACCGCAAATCGCCTTAAAACCAGCATCAAATATTCTCATCACTAATGATGGAACCAATTTATCTCTTGAACTTTTGAAGGTCTTTACAAAGAAAGGTTTCAAAGCACGATTGATCGGCTACGATGAAATTGAATGGCAAGGTATTACAGATGTTTCCGGGTTGATAATTGTTTCCCCTTCCAAAATACCTCAAGGGAAACTCCCCTGGAATGAAGATAACGAACAATTTGTAAAAGACTCCTTCAATTTACTTAAAGGATTTTCCAAATCTTTGATCAATCAAGCCGAATTGGGTGGTTCATTTTTTGGTGTAATTGAGCGACTCGATGGATCCTTTGGTTTTTCCCGAGAAGGCCCACAGGGAATCCCAGTGTTTGGGGCATTATCAGGATTGGCAAAGACTGCTGCCCGAGAATGGCCAAAAGTAAATGTTAAAGTCTTGGACGTTGCTCCTGATATTACTAAGGTGCCTGATATAAGCGAGTTAATCTATCAGGAAATGGTACAAACAGGACCGATTGAAATCGGAATCAAGGATGGAAAGAAAATCTTCCTTCGCGAAGAAGTCACCCAGCTGGAATTACAGGAAAAAGCTACCCCGACCTGGAATCCAGACGATCTGATTCTGGTCTCAGGAGGAGCAAAGGGAGTTACTCCCTCAGTTGCAATTGAAATTGCCCGGGAATATGGCTGTAGAATGGTTTTATTGGGACGAACCGAGTTGCTTGAAGAACCTGATTGGCTTAGGCATTATCAGCATGAAGAAGAGATGAAAAGTGTAATTTACGCCAACGCAACTTCCGGTAAAATGACTCCTAGAGAGCTTGAAAGCAAATATTCCTTCTACAAAAGCAATAGAGAAATCAATCGAACTCTTAAGGAAATTAGAAATGTTGGAGGAAAATCTTATTATTATTCAGTTGATATCAGAAACCGCGAAAAACTCCAAACGGTAATAGCTGAGATAACAAAAGCCCATGGTTCAATAACCGGATTTGTACATGGCGCTGGAGTTTTGCGTGACAAAAAAATTGTCGAAAAGACACTGGATCAATTCGAAGATGTTTTCCAGACAAAAATCGGGGGATTGCGAAATATTCTTGAGAACTTGAAAATTCCATCACTCAAAGGAATAGTTTTCTTTTCCTCTATTTCAGGCCGATTTGGACGAATTGGCCAATCAGATTATTCGATGGCCAACGAAGCTTTAAACAAGATCGCCCAATATCTTTCCAGAAACAACCCGGGATGTCGGGTTCTTTCAGTGAATTGGGGTCCCTGGGCCGGTGGAATGGTAAATGATTCCTTAAGGAAAGTATTTAACACTGAAGGAGTGGGCCTTATTTCACTGGACGAAGGTTCTTCCTATCTAGTACAAGAATTGAATTCACCATCGAAGGAAATAGAAGTAGTTGTTTTGACAGCCGATTCAAAGATCGAGGAAAAATTTGTTGATATTGTACCAGATCAAATTGTCCAGGAAAATAAGACTAGCCTGAACCAGGTTCAAGCCAAGAAAATAGCCGAACCCAAAATGTATGTTGGCGTAAGAAGAGCTCTTGCTTTGGACAAGGATTTTTACCTCTCATCTCATGTAATCAATGGTGAGCCTGTGTTCCCCACCGCAATGATGATAGAACTCATTGCACAAGGAGCATTGCATGAAAATCCGGGATTAGTTTTTCATGGAGTGAATGATTTACGGATTTTGAAAGGAATTATTCTTTCCAAAAATCACCCATATAATGTCAGTGTGCTTACTTCCAAGGTTAAGGGAAGTGAAAAATTTCCGGAAGTGATATGCGAACTGAAAGGTGAAAGTTTAAAGAACGAAATATTGCATTGCAAAGCATCGGTCATTCTTGGAGAAAAGTTCCCAATTCCGGAGAAACCAGTGCTTTCTCCAGATTTGAAATGGGTTTATCCCAAGTCCATAGAAATGTCCTATAGCAAAATTCTGTTCCATGGAAAGCAATTCATGGGCATTAAGAAAATCAAAGGTTGGTCCTCCGAAGGAATAGCGGGAAATGTATTAACTGCTCCACCAACCGACCAGTGGATGAAAGAGCCTTTTAGAAGTTCTTGGATTGCAGATCCCCTGGCACTGGATTGTGCATTCCAAATGTTAATACTTTGGACTGTCCAGGAATTTGGAATGGCGTCCCTTCCCTGTTACATAGGAAGCTACCGACAATACCGAGCCGCTTTTCCACCATCGGGTGTGAAAGTTGTAGCTAAAGCACATAAGAGCGGCCTGAACACCGTTCGCGCGAACATTGAATTTATCGATGACTCCGGAACTTTGGTGGCTTCGATCATGGATTACGAATGCGTAATGAATTCTTCCTTAATAAATGTTTTCAGGGAAGGATCAGTCGAAAAAGCTCATGGAAATAGCTGATGCCGGATGATAAACAGGAAGGTTCATTCAGACCCGTTGCCATTATTGGAATAGGTGGCTATTTCCCGGGATCATCCACCTTACAGGGATTCTGGGAAAATATTTATCGGGGTTTCTATTCAGTTAGAGACATTCCTTCAGGAAGGTGGCCGGAAAAACCGGAAACTTTCCTTGGGAAAGGTTATGGTCCGAACGATAAAGTTGTCTCTTTAAAAGCCTGCCTGATGGATCCTATTGAGTTTAATGGGGAAAAATTCGGAATTTCCGGAAATTTCATGTCCCAACTAGATCAATTGTTCCACTTGACCCTCGCCACCGGAGCCGCAGCCCTTGAATCTTCCAATCAGAAGACTTTTAACCCTGATAAATCGGGGATAATAATTGCCAATATTATTCTTCCTACCGATACCACCAACGAACTTACCTGGGAAGTTTATGGGAACAATTCCCAAAATCCCGAAAAAAAATTTTCCGGAAACCCGTTAAATCGATTTTCCGCAAGTTTACCGGCTGGAATGCTCTCCCGAGCGCTTGGCTTCAATGCAGGATTTTATACTCTTGACGCAGCCTGTGCGTCATCAATTTACGCCATAAAACTTGCGTGCGAAGAGTTGAATTCCAAAAGAGCTGATCTGATGATATCAGGCGGTGTGGGACGCCCATCTTCCATTTTTACACAAATGGGATTCACTCAACTCAGAGCCCTCTCTCCCAGTGGCATGTGCAGGCCTTTTGAAAAGAGGGCTGATGGATTGGTAGTTGGGGAAGGGGCCGGAATGTTTGTTTTAAAAAGGCTGGACGATGCCATCACGGACCGCGATAAAATTTTCGGAGTAATTAGAGGTATCGGTCTTTCTAACGATATAGGCGGCAGTCTACTTGCCCCAGACACCGAGGGGCAACTGCGTGCAATGAAATCAGCTTATCAAGCTGCCAACTGGACTCCTGACATGGTAAATCTTGTTGAATGTCATGGTACAGGAACACCCACAGGTGATGCAGTTGAATTTGAGAGCCTCAGACAAATGTGGAAAGGGTTAAAAATACCACTGAAATCCTGTGCAATCGGGTCAGTTAAATCCAATATTGGACATCTTTTAACCGGCGCAAGTGCTGCAGGATTAATGAAACTTATTTTCGCATTGCAAAATAAAGTAATACCTCCGGAAGCAAACTTTGAATACTCTGATCCAAAGCTTCAAATGGATGAATCGCCATTTTTTGTCCCCACTAAGCCCCAACCCTGGGAACCCACCAAAAGGGGCGAACCCAGAAGAGCTGCCTTGAGCGGATTTGGATTTGGCGGAATTAACGGCCATCTCTTGCTTGAAGAATGGACCGGGCAAGAACAGGAATCTACTGCAAAAAAAGTTTTTGCAATAAACACTGACAAGTTTACTGAAACAGATGAACCAGTTGCAATCGTGGGAATGGGAACAAAGTTTGGTTCACTTCAGAACCTGGCACTCTTCCAAAAGGCTGTATTATCCGGGAAACCCCAGCAAACAACCGATTTTAACAGACATGGCATTGGAACTGATTCAAAATATTGCCATGGCGCATTTATTTCTGAAATAAATGCAGAAATAGGAAAGTTTCGAATTTCCCCTGCAGAAATAGCAGACATGCTTCCCCAACAACTTTTAATGCTTTTAACCGTTGATGCTGCTTTAAAAAATACAAAAGGCAAATTGGGAGACCCGTTGAAATGGGGAGTCTTCATAGGCCTCGGACTGGATTTAGACAGTACAAATTTTAGTCTTAGGTGGCAGAATCCATCATTCCGCGGCTCTAATTCGAAATTATCTTCCCTATTCAAACCACTAACCAGTAACCGAACAGTGGGAAGCCTTGGGGGAATTGTCGCAAGCCGCATTGCCCGTGAATTTAGAGTGGGAGGCCCCTCCCACACTATTTCAAGTGAGGAAAACTCCGGACTTAAAGCAGTTAATGTCGCTTACAGGGCCTTGCAGAGAAGGGAAATCGATACCGCTCTCGTGGGAACCGTAGATTTTTCAGGAGATTTACGTCACTTGCTGGCAATCGACAAATCACGGAAAATATTCCACGAAAATTCAGCCCCTCCATTTGATGCCACCTCAACCGGCTGTTTCCCCGGGGAAGGCGCCGGAGCCATCGTTCTTAAAAGGCTTTCCGATGCCAAACGAGATGGCGATCGGATTTATGCTATCATAAAGGGAATAGGTATCGCATGTGGAGGAAGTCCCCTGGAGCCTTTTCCAAATTCGGAGGCCTGTTCTCAAGCCTTAAAGAAGGCCTATACAGAATCGGGGTTTTCCATTAATGAAGTGGGATATCTTGAATTAAATGGCACTGGAAAACCATCCGAAGACCAAGTTGAAACCAAAGCTATCGCACAGTTCGTTTCGAACAATTCTCAAAATCTGCAAAAAGACACAAAATCAGCACATTCAACATTTTCAGATAAAAAAAGAAAATGCGCAATTGGCTCCGTAAAAACAGTAATCGGGCACACAGGATGTTCCAGTGGTTTGGCTTCGTTAATTAAAGCGAGCCTCTGTCTTTATCAACAAATGTTGCCCCCAATGAATCGTTTTGAGAAACCACTCTCGACCCTTGAAGAATTTGATAATTTCTTTTTTGTTCCGCAAAGCACAAATTTCTGGTTCAGAAATCGTCAAAATGGGCCTCGCCGGGCAGCCGTAAATTCTTTGAGCACCGATGGTTCAGCCATTCATATCGTGCTGGAAGCCAATGAGGAAAATTTTTCCGATGAAGGCGAGCGAATACGCCCACTAGGCTTCCTTCCAGAATTTATTTTTCCAATTAAAGCTCCAAAAGCTTCCGAAATGGGAATGAAAATTCGAGAATTCCGAAATTTTATCGATTCCCGAATTGATGCCCGTAAAGGTTCTGACACTCGTTCGATCATCGATTTGGCACAAATAGCTGCCGACTGGTGGAGAGAAGCTGCAAAAAATGAACGATTGGGCGTTTGCCTTTCAATTATCGCCTCCAATTTTTCTGAATTGGAAAACAAGCTTCTGTTTGCTGAAAATACTATCATTCCGAATACTGAATCTTCCGGTAGCATTCCTGAAGGAAGCGCAATTCCGGGACGAGATGAAAAGTTTTTCTATTCCGCAAATCCTATTGCCCACTCGAAGAAAATTACTTTTGTATTTCCAGGCTCCGGAACTCAACATCTTGGAATGGGAACTGAACTATCCTGCATATTTCCAGGATGTTTGAGAAAAGCTGATCACGAAAACAAATATCTTTTGTCACAGTTTGCAGCTGATTTACAGACTCCGTGGCGTTTGTCCTGGGAAAAAGGTTGGGAAACCATTGCAATGGAAAAATTTCAAGCTGACCATAATTCCCTGGTCTTTGGGCACGTGGCTTATTGTGTCTTTCTTAGCGATCTTCTGCGTGGTTTTAAAATCGAGCCGGAATTCATTGTTGGTTATAGTCTTGGCGAAACTGCCGGATATTTTTCGACAAGAACCTGGCAAAATCGCGACGAAATGGTTGAGAGAATGCTTCAATCGTCCCTTTTTACATCCGATCTCGTGGGGGAATGTCTTTCCGCCAAAAATAGATGGGGAGTTGGAAATAACCAAAAGGTTGAATGGTACTTGGGTGTCGTAGACCGCTCAGCAGAAATCGTTGAAAAAGTAATTCGCAACTTTGAAAAGGTCTACATTTTAATTATCAATACCCCTGGAGAATGCGTAATTGGCGGCCAGAGAACAATGGTTGAAGCTGCAGTCCGTGAACTCGGATGCCACTTTTTCCCACTTGAAGGAGTTTCAACCGTTCATTGCGAGGCTGCAATTCCAGTCGCGGACAAATACCGAGCGCTTCATCATTTTGATTCCTATCCACCTTCGGAAAAAATATTTTTCAGCTCCGGATTTGGAAAATCCTTCGTCCCGGATTCAGAAAGTATCGCTGAATCATATAAAGCCCAGGCAATCAGTACAATCAATTTCCCGGCCATGATTAACGAAGCATATTCTAAAAATGCCGGAATATTCATTGAAGTTGGCCCTAGAACCACTTGTACCAGAATGATTTACCGTATTCTGGGTTCCCAAAATTATTTTGCCCGTGGAGTCTCCCAGCCTGGACAGAGTGAAATTGGCGGATTGATGAGACTTTTGGCTGCACTTTTATCCGAGGGAGTTGAGGTTGATCTTTCCCCGCTTTTTGCAGACATTCCTGAAAAATCAACCCTGGATAGACCAAAAATTCTACAATATGTAAAACTCACAGTGGCAAAAAGCTTTTTATGCGACTTTTTTTCCGGGAAAAAAATCACTTTGCCTGATTCTGCCAGCTCAAATTATGACATCGCTTCCAATCTCCCAAAACTTTCCTTACCTAGTATCCATCTCCATACTACTCCCCACCCCAACTTTAGCCGGATTGAAACATCATCTCTACTGGAAACGATAAGCAAAGGTAATCCGCAAATGAATCCAAATGGGAATAACTCTTTTCTTCACAGTCAGAACAGTCTTGATTCATCCAAACCAGGAGGCCAGAACTCTGAAAGTGCTTCCGTTAATTTTTCAGATAATTCTGGCAATGAGCCCGCAACTCAACAAGTCAGCAAACTCAATAACTCTGGACAGGTAATAAATTCCGGCAACATTCCTCCAGTCGTAATGAATAACAATAGCTTATCAAGTAATGATAAGCTATCGAGCAACGGTGATTCATCTTGTACCAATGACACCGGATATTCAAAATGGGTGTTAGATAAATTCACTCAGCCAAGGAAGGCAGTTGCTGAGGCTCACGAGGTTTTTTTACGGTTCAGTCAGGCAATGACTGATACGCAGCTTTTATTGCTTAAAAAACATATGAGCACTCCGCCTAATGCTTCAAACATAGAGCCGCACGGAATGGAGTCATCACAATTGATGTCGACACATCCTGATACCAACGATAGGAACGTCTCTTCTGAAACGAACTTTCTGGTGAACGATGGCAATCATCCCTCACAAAGCCGGACCCCGGCCGAGCATATACCGTTAGGCGTTCGAACTCATGAAACAAAGCTGAATGATGATTCCAGTACAAATTACCATCCTGAAACATCTTTTAAAGCCACATTTTCCCCTCCCCCTCATACTCCGGCTTCTCCTTCCTGTCCCACCCCAGACTTAAACAAAAGTGCTCGCTCGAACCAATCTGTCAATTTTATACCCGCTCACACATTGATGAAAAGAGAACAACACTCCCCTATTTTCATGGACCGTGCAGCTTCAATGGAATTTGCCATAGGGAAGATTGGCAAGGTGCTAGGCCCGGATTTCGCCGAAATCGATAGCTTTCCAACTCGTGTCAGACTTCCTGACGAACCTTTAAATTTTGTCGATCGCATATTAACTGTTTCCGGAGCACGCTTAAAACTTGGCTCAGGACGAGTTGTTACTGAGCACGATGTTGTGGAAAATGCCTGGTATCTCGATTCAAACTGTATCCCCACCGGACTCGCAGTCGAAGCCGGGCAAGCCGATCTCTTTTTGTCTGCATGGCTTGGAGCTGATTTCAAAACCAAGGGGCTGAGCGTTTACCGGCTCCTTGATGCAATTGTCACATTCCATGGGCCACTCCCAAGGGTTGGAGCCACAATCAATTACGATATAAAGATAGATCGCTTCATCAGACAGGCTGACACTTACATGTTCTTTTTCCAGTTCGACGGAACAGTAGATGGGAAGCATTTAATAACCATGCGCGAAGGCTGTGCAGGCTTTTTTACTGATCTGCAATTGAAAGAAGGAAGAGGGCTAGTACTAAAAGAAGAGGATTTGTGTCCGATGCCGCAAGTACCACCTTCCCCAATTAAGAATGGACCCAAGTTTATTAAAGAAACTTTCTCTGAAATCCAACTTAATGAATTAAGGAAGGGAAATTTAGTCAAAGCCTTCGGTGAAGAATTTGAAGGTCTTGATTTGAATGACCCTCTTACAATCCCCGGCGGAACATTATCGCTTATCGACAGAGTAACCCTTCTGGACCCCTCAGGTGGACGCTTTGGCCTTGGGTTAATCAGGGCGGAAATCGATATACACAATGATTCATGGTTTTTGACTTGTCACTTCTCCGACGACCAGGTCATGCCGGGAACCCTGATGTATGAATCCTGTTGCCACGCATTAAGAGTGTTTTTGTTAAGAATGGGATGGGTTGCCAACAAGGGAGTTACAGCCTTTGAGCCGGTAATTGGCGTTAAAAGCCGCCTAAGATGTCGTGGACAGGTTATTCCGGGAACAAAAAAAGCGGTTTATGAAATTTCCCTCAAAAAAATTGGATATGATCCCGAACCTTATGCGATCGGTGACGCAATAATGTTTGCCGACGGAAGAGCTATCGTACAAGTAACCGATATGTCTATCCGAATGACCGGTACAACGTTCACGGAGTTCGAAAAAACCTGGGAACGACGCGCAAAAACCAGGATTCCAAAAACGTCAGACATACCGACACTTTATACGGGTGAACAGATCAAGTCATACTCAATTGGAAATCCTTCAGAGTGTTTTGGCCCTGAATTCAGGGTTTTTGATTCTGAGCGATTTCTTGCCCGCTTGCCCGGTCCTCCATTCCTTTTTTTGGATGGAATTACTGATGTAAAAGCTGAAAAATTCAAATTTAAATCAGGCGGAGAAGTTGAAGGTTATTACCAGATTCCGGAATCTGCATGGTATTTAAAAGCAAACAGACAGAAAAGCCTTCCTTTTTCAGTTCTCCTGGAAGTCCCTCTACAGGTTTGCGGATGGTATTCTGCATTCATGGGATGTGCACTTACCAATAAAACCGATTTGCACTACAGAAATCTGGATGGAAAATTGATTTTGCTTGATGATGTCACTAATGAAACCGGAGTCCTGATCAGCCGGGTTAAGTCCACCAAAGTTGCCCAATCAGCCGGAATGATAATAATGTGGTTTGACCTCTTAGTCTCGTCGAAAACCGGCAAATTACTATTAAAGGGCGACACTTCATTTGGATTTTTTACTCCCGAAGCTCTTTCTCAGCAAGTTGGAATTCTGGGAGAAAAAACCTATTTACCAAGTCCCGAGGAAATTAATCGCGCTATCACACTGGAATTACCAAATGAATACCCATTCAATCCAAGGGAAGCCGAAAGCTCCGAACTGCTGACTTCATGGCTTCCATCCAAGTCATACAAAATGATTGATGAGATTGTCCTTTTTATCCCTGATGGAGGGCCATCAGGACGAGGTTTTATTAAAGGAAGAAAGCAAATCGACCGTAATGAATGGTTTTTCAAAGCGCATTTTTATCAGGATCCGGTAATGCCTGGCTCCCTGGGACTTGAAGCCTTCATGCAGCTTTTAAAAATCTTTGCTGCAAAAAGATGGGGAAAAAGAATTAAAAATCGGGAAATGAAATGTCTTTCCATGAACTTAAACCATACCCACATCTGGTCGTATCGCGGGCAAGTGTTACCAACAAATAAAATCATGGAAGTAGATGCAATCATCACCCATATCGATGATGAAAATTTCATTATTACTGGAAATGGATACTTGAAGGTTGACGGTTTAATGATATATAAGATGAAAGATTTTTCGTTGAAAGTAGTTTAGAATAGAAGTAATTTAGAATTGGAAAAATTTGTTTGGTTTGAATTTGTTTGGTTTGATCAAGCAAAAATAGCTGATTTAGGAATAGACGCTGTAAAAGTTATTTAGGATTTGGAAAATTTGGAAATTAAATAGGTTGTTAGGTTTGATCCGCTGAAAATCTCGGAGTGAAAAAATGAAATATTCGCGTGTTTTTCTTGAAGCAATTGGATACGAATTGGCGCCGAACGTTATTACATCAGGCTGGATCGAACAGCGTCTCGAACCTTTGTATCGAAAACTTCATTTACAACCAGGGCAATTGGAAGTATTGACTGGAATAAGAGAGCGAAGATGGTGGAAACCTGATCACATAAATTCCGAAGAAGCATCGAAGGCTGCCAAAAAAGCTTTGGAAGAAGCTGACATTCCTGCATCTGAGATTGGTGCGTTAGTCTACGGGGGGGTTTGTCGGGATCATTTTGAGCCGGCAACAGCATGTGCAGTTGCCCATAAACTTGGACTCAAACCAAATGCAATTCTGTTCGACCTTTCAAACGCCTGTCTTGGGGTCCTAAATGGAATTGTTGAAATCGCCAACAAAATTGAGTTGGGGCAGATAAAAGCGGGCTTAGTGGTTGCATGTGAAACCGCTCGTGAAATCACGGAAATTATGATGAATCAAATGATTAAAGATGGAACTATGGAATTTTTCAAAAAAGCCTTCGCAACTTTAACCGGCGGTTCCGGAGCAGTTGGCGTAATCTTAAGTGACGGCTCTTACGGTGGAAAGAAACCCCGCTTATTGGGAGGGGTGGCAATGGCTGCTCCTGAACATCACGAAATGTGCCATTGGGGAATCGATAAACAGAAACCTCCACGAGCCACACAATATATTGAGACTGACGGCATCGGACTTTTAAAGCATGGCGGGGAACTGATCAAAAAAGTCGGGGCGGCTTTTTTTCAGGAAATGGGATGGAAAAATACTGATGTTGACAAGCTCATCTCACACCAGGTCGCTTCGGCAAACCGAGAGGCAATTCTTGGAGCGTTAAATATTCCCCCAGAAAAGGATTTCTCGACCTTCCAATACCTTGGAAACATGGGAACCGTTTCCCTTCCAGTAACCGCATCCATCGCCAATGATCGGGAATTCCTCCAAAAAGGTGACAAAGTCGCTTTTATTGGCATTGGAAGTGGATTGAACAGTATGATGCTAGGTTGGGAATGGTAAAAATGACTTTCGATATTTCCAAAATTCAAGACATTTATCCTTTTAAGAGTCGTTTTTTTAATATTTCAGGCCAGAAAATGCACTACATAGATGAGGGAAAAGGTGAACCTTTTGTAATGGTTCACGGAAACCCCAGTTGGTCTTTTTTGTATCGCGAATTAATTTTAAAGTTTCGGAATTCTTTCAGAATGGTAGCTCTTGATCACATTGGCTGCGGATTATCAGACAAACCCAGCGATGGGCAATATACGTACACTTTAAAAAATCGCATCGACGATCTTGAAAAGCTAGTACAACATCTTGATTTCTCCCGCAGAATAAATTTAGTCGTACATGACTGGGGCGGCCCAATTGGCTTTGGTTTAGCAACGAGAAGACCGGATTTGATAAAACGAATTTTCGTTTTCAACACAGCAGCATTCCGCCTTCCTACAAATATGCCGTTTCCCTGGCCCCTTTGGGCTTTTCGAAACCTCAAACTCGGAGAATGGCTGAATCAGTCACTTAATTTGTTTTCCCTGATTACAGCAAAAACATCCACACGCAAACAAATGGATGAAAAAGTTTTTTATGGTTTTACCGGCCCATATAACAGCTGGGATGAAAGAATAGCAGTTACGAGATTTGTCCAGGATATTCCGCTGATTAAAGGGGATTTCGCTTTCGAGGAACTTGTACAAATTGAAGAAGGATTGGACAAGTTACGCCGAATTCCAATGTTTGTTGGCTGGGGAAAACATGATTTCATTTTCAGTCGAGGATTCTTTCTGGAGTGGAAAAAGCGTTTTCCCGAGGCTTTATTCAAGGTCTACGATGCCGGGCATTATCTATTGGAAGACGCATCCCAGGAAATATTCGCTGAGATTGAAGAGTTTATTAAAAACACGTGAAAGCAATCAAATAGAAAAGATTTCAATGATGTTCATCAGGGATATTTTCACTTCTTTCCGCTGAACTTGTTAGATCCATTGTTTGATGAACGATACTCGAGAAAAAGCAGGAGGATTTAATTTTTGGAAACTGAGGAAAAAGTTTTACAATCAGCTCAAAATGAACCATCGACTCGAAGCAACAAAAACGCTCAAAGTGTAAACGCGGTCAAAGCTGAAAAGTTAGCACAAGAAGGGGCTTCCGCCCAGAGTGGAGCTGCGCCGAAAGGTGTGAACATGGCGGCTCTATTGCATGAAAAAGCAGTGATCATGCCTTTCAAAAAAGCCATAGTTTTCCCCTGTGATCGGGATAACTTTCAAAGAGTCAGCTACACCTGGTTTACTTTCAAGCAACTTGACGAAGAAATTGACCGTTTTGCGCGGGGATTGCTTAAAATAGGAATAAAGCGTGGAACAAGAACAGTTCTCATGCTTAAACCAAGTCTTGAGTTTTTTGCAGTCACTTTTGCTTTGTTCAAAATTGGAGCAGTAGTTGTTTTCGTAGACCCAGGAATCGGAATTCCAAACCTCGGGAAGTGCTTAGCAGAAGCGCAACCAGAGGCATTCATCGGAATCACCAAAGCACATATCGCTCGCGTTCTTTTCAGATGGGCTTCAGAGACGATAAAAATTTCTGTAACTCTCGGGCCAAAACTTTTCTGGGGAGGGCACAAGCTTGAAAAACTGCGCATCGAAAACGCTGAGCCTGTCCCTGTTGAATTGTTTCCACCTGATGAAATGGGAGCGATTTTTTTTACAAGCGGTAGCACCGGAGTATCGAAAGGCGCGGTTTACACCCACGGGATTCTGACGAGTCAAGTCAGATTTATTCAGGAAACCTACAATTTCACCCATGACGATATTGATGTTGCAACTTTTCCGCTATTTGCACTTTTCGACGTATGCCTTGGAATGACATGTGTTGTACCAGACATGGACGCCACAAAACCCGCACAGGCCGACCCGGTAAAATTGATGGAAGCCATTGAAAACAATGCCGCAACAGTCATGTTTGGATCCCCTGCCCTGGTGAACACACTCAGCCGTTGGGGAAGCAAAACCGGAAGAAAAATTGTATCTGTGAAAAAAGTCATTTCATGTGGTGCCCCAGCGCGAAATGACGTTCTTGAACGTTTTCACCAAATGCTCCCAAATGATGCGGAAATTTTCACCCCCTACGGAGCCACTGAAGCTTTACCGGTCAGTTCGATCGGAAGCCGGGAAATACTTGGTGAAACGAGAAAAATAACTTCTATTGGCGGTGGAACCTGCGTAGGACTCCCAAATGAGCATGTAACAGTCAAAATTATCAAAATTACCGATGACCCAATCGAGAATTGGACTGAAAGCCTGATTCTTAAAACAGGCGAAATTGGTGAAATCGCTGTTAAGGGACCAATCGTAACAAGAGAATATTATAAGCGCCCCGAAGCTACAAAACTTGCGAAGATTACTGACATGGACAAAACTTCCATCTGGCACAGAATGGGAGATCTGGGACGGTTCGACGAAAAAGGACGGCTATGGTTTTGTGGACGAAAAGCACATAGAGTTACCACTTTAAAAGGGGCACTGTTCACTATTCCGTGTGAAGCAATTTTTAACGAACACCCCAAGGTTTTCAGAACTGCGCTTGTTGGAGTTGGAAATCCCGGAGAACAGAATCCTGTGATCTGCGTCGAACTTGAAAGTAAAAATAATAGTATTGATTTTTCAAAAATTAAAGCAGAATTATTGGAGTTAGGTGCCAAATTTGAACATACCAAGGACATAAAAACATTCCTGTTGCATGATGCTTTCCCAGTTGATATCCGGCATAATGCAAAGATTGGAAGAGAAAAACTGGCGATTTGGGCAACGGAACAATTGAAAAAGACAAACAATTGAATCAGGAAGCCGATTTATGGAAGTAAAGCATTTAAACAACTAAACCATGGAGGCAAGTGATCAAGTGTATTTTTTTGTCTTTTCAATTACAAGAAGTCTGCATTGCAGGGGCCGATTCCCCCCCCAAAAAAACGAATTTAATCACTAAAATTTAGAACGATCAATCGCTTCGATTTGCTGTGATGATAAATTTACTTAAACCTAATTGTTGAGATGCGCAAGAAATCGATCTACTCAGCAACTACTTAAAGGAGGAAAAATGGTAGAACCAATTAATCATACTGATTTAATGCCGCTTGGTGAGAAAGATATCGCACTTGTTACCGGTGGTGGTGGTTTTTTGGGAAAAGCTATAGTAAAAAAACTTGTAGAAAAAAAAGTACAAGTTCGAAGTTTTTCCCGGAACAGCCACCCCGACTTGGAAAAACTTGGTGTTGTACATGTTAAAGGGGAAATCTCCAACTCTGAAGAAGTGAAAAATGCCATCAAGGGTTGTAACATTGTTTTCCATGTTGCCGCTAAAGCAGGAATGAGCGGGCCATACGAAGAATATTACAAAACAAATTTCGTTGGGACTCAAAATGTAATTGAAGCCTGCAAACAAGCTAGTGTAAAAAGGCTTGTCTACACCAGTTCCCCGAGTGTTATTTTTGATGGAAAAGATATGGAGGGAGTAAATGAGTCTGTCCCATACCCGGAACATTTCGAAGCTCATTATCCCAAAACAAAATCTCTTGCTGAAAAGGCCATCAATTCAGCAAATTCCCCTGAACTTGCAACGGTCGCTTTGCGCCCGCATTTGATCTGGGGTCCAGGCGACAACAACTTGATTCCCAGAATTCTGGCTCGCGCCCGAGCCGGACGACTGCGAATAATTGGAGAAAATAAGAACAAGGTGGATACAATTTATATAGACAATGCGGCAACTGCACACCTTCTCGCAGCAGAAAGACTTTTTCCCGGATCCAAAATTTGCGGGAAAAAATATTTTATTTCACAGGGTGACCCACGGCCCTTATGGGACATTGTTAACGCAATTTTAGTGGCAGCTGGAGAGAAACCACTGACTGCATCTGTATCAGCTAATACCGCCTATTACGTTGGATGGGCACTCGAAATGATCTGGAAAGTGTTTTGTATCAGCGGAGAACCTCCAATGTCCAGATGGGTTGCCGGGGAAATGGCAACAGCCCATTGGTTCGACATTTCTGCTGCAAGAAATGACCTTAATTTTAACCCCCAAGTTTCCATAGAAGAAGGAATGAAAAAACTCGGTGAGTCGTTCCAAACGGAGAATTCCGCAAAAAACTAATAATTTGAGTTAATAGTACAATCCATTTTTCGGAATAGTTCTGGGGGAAATTTCTCGATTTTGGAAGAACGTGCCGTTTTTTCGGTGTGTATGGAAGAGTGATATAACAAGAGAAGAAAGGACTGTTTTATGGCAGAATTTAAAGCTCTCACTTCAGGGGTTGAAATCAATGGAGAAACAACTTATTCCATAGTTGATGGAATGGGGGTTTTCAGAATCTGCGCCCTTGAAATTTTGGCTAAATATGGAATTACGAAACCCAAAAAGGGCTTTTGGTATTCCCAGCAAGCCTGGTTAGACAGCTTCAAGGAAATATCAGCCATGCTCGGACCAACTACTTTGTTCGCAATCGGGAAGAAAATTCCCGCAAATGCCATTTTTCCACCCTCTATTGACAATATTGACAAAGCTTTGCAGGCTATCGACGTTGCTTACCACATGAACCATCGTCTGACTGGAGTAGTCATGTTCAATCCTGGGACAGGAAAAATGTTGGAAGGAATTGGGCATTACCAATATAATAAAATCGGTGACAATAAGGTGAAAATGTTTTGCGACAATCCTTATCCCTGTGAATTTGACAGAGGAATTATTGAAGCAATGGCACAAAAATTCAAGTCAGAAACCAGTTCCTCGGCAGTTACTGTACACGACGACTCTTGCCCATGCAGACGGAAAGGCGGAGATTCTTGTACATATCATGTTACCTGGTAAAAAAATCGAAGGTGATTTTAGCCACCTCCGCATTTTACGTTCAAATTTCCCAACCTCGGGGATTCAATTTTGATACCATTTTTTCGATTGATGAAGCTCAAGCTTGCTTTGGAATGGATCTTCTGCTTAATTTTTGTGGAAATTGGTCTCAGGATAAAATCCAACCGGGGGTTTTTCAAAATCAGAGAAATATCTTGGGGAGCTTCTTTCCGAGAAAATGCAAACTTGCGGTAACTGGAATTCGGAGTTTGAAAAAATCAGAATACTGGGGTAAAATCTGAAATCCGTTTAATCCTCTATCAAAACTTTTGTTAGCATGCCGAAAAATCTACAAAAAAAAATCCAATTTTTGCTGAAAATTCAGAAACAAAAAAAGCACGAGAGGCGATTGGTCACTCTCGTGCTTTTTTTTAAATACTTAATTTATCGGGGTAAGATGCGATGGAATATTGCTTCCCGGAAAGCTCGGCTGCCCCATTTGTGAGGTGGTAGAGGTGGATGGATAGGAATAAACTGTTCCTGAATTTCCTGTTGGGTAGGTTTGCCCTCCAGAAAGGCTGTAGATAAGTGTTTGAACGTATCTAGCAGTAGCGCTGCACATCATTCTGGCATTATCGCGGTCATTCATAACCAGGCTGAATTTAATTCTGGAGATTCGGGTTCCAAGTTCAGCTACCAAAGGATAATATGATCCAGGGACAGATGCTCGGGAAAGAGCCGAAAGGGCATTATTCAAATGGCCAATAGCAAGTAAATTGTCCATATAGTTTCCCATGGAATTCTGACACATTTCGAGATCTGTTTTAACCATTGAAAGAAGAAGCAGAACTGGAGCAGCATTTGGATTCACGTTCGAACTATTTCCGGGGTAAGGTTGATTTGTCGGATAAGAGGGGTAGGATGGGTAGGTTGGAATTGTCGGAACAGTGGGAACTGTCGGAATTGAGGGATATGAAGGATAAGTTGGATAAGTATGTGTTGTTGGGAAGGTGTGAATTGGCGGATAGTTATGGATCGGCGGAAAAGTATGATTTGTCGGATAAGAATGCTGAGTTGGATAGTTTTGGATTGTCGGATATGTCGGAATTGATGTGAAAACATGATTCGTTGGGATAGAAGAATGTACTGAGAAAACATGATTTCCGGGGAATGAATGATTTATCTGAGTAGATTGGTTCCATTGAAATGGGCGGCCTTGTCCATGAGGGTGGGTGGCGAAATCAGCAAAAATCGGACCAGACAACAAAAAGATGCAACATACTAAACTAAGAAACTTCACTTTGGACATAAACGGTCTCCCTTCAATTACTCCATAATACGCTTCGTCATGAAACGCCCTTAACTTTAATCTAGCAAATTCGGTACCTGGTTGCAATAAGCATTTAGACTGAATTCTTCAAAAATTCTGCTAAGAAATCAACAGAATTAGTCAGCAAACTGCTGAAAATTAAGAATAAAAGAGCTAGTTGCTGAAACCACCCCAAAATGAATAATTTGAGCATGATTTGATGCGAGTTTCAAATTAGGATCAGTTGGGAAATAGAACCATGCGGAGCGTTGCAAAATGAGATGGGCCTGGAATTTACATTGACGGAAAGTGCAAGCAATAAAAAATCAATGGTACGTATCGTTGCGAAGAACTGCCAGATTGACAAAAATCGAGTTTGATTTGATGCTGGTCCTGATATTTGAAATGTTGCATCTTAAGTATTTGTAAGTATCATTAAAAAAAAATTACTTAGAATCTTTTTGGCCCGATACGTTTTCTTATTCTAACCATATTTCCGAATCCAAGGTAATCTAATTCATCAAATTGAAAACGTGCGAGAAAGATTCCCCGTCCATGTGTTATCAACATATTCTCCGGAGCCAGAGGATCAGGAAGATTAGCCCAGTCAAAACCCCGTCCCTCATCAATAATAAGCCATTCGCAAAAATTTTCGGTCTGGAAAAAATTAATTTCGACTTTCCTCTTTCCAAATACCGGATGTTTCTGCCTTTCAAGAAACAATTTTTCAAAACGCTCTTCGGAATCCTCAAGTGCAGCAGTTTTTTCTTGATAGGAGACCTCAAGGTTGCCATGTTCTATCGCGTTAGCCACCAATTCAGTGAGCCCTAATCTGATTCCGATTCTCTCTTCCACTCTCAAAACCTCGTGGGTTGCCCTGACAAGAAAATCCGTAATCTGTGGAACTATGCTTATCATGTTCTCGAGTCTGATTCTAAATTGCTGATGACTAACTATTTCCATTACTTCAATTCCGTTTCTCTGGGCATCCAAGGTTGCGGAATACTTCTTCAGCAAGGGAACTACCTCATTATTTCGAATTGGTTTGGAAATAAAATTATTCACTTTCAACTTCAAGGCTTCCAACAATAATTTTTTGCTTCCTGGAGAAATAGCAATTATGATTATTACCTGTGGAACCAGCGATTTGATTCTATCAATAATTTGAAGATCGCTGCTTAATTCTATTTCAATGTCAATGATCACGAGGTCCGGGTTATCATATCTGAGGGTTTCGAAAAAGTTGTTTTGTACAAAATTCAGGTGAGAAATCAAACCAACTTGAGAGGTTGATATAGAAGAGAAGGCTTCCAATACAAAGTTTCCATCATTATTTGTTTTATTTTTCCCTAAAATGAGGATTTTTAAACCTTCTGTTAAATTTTCTTCTTTCCCAGGCATTCTATTTCCTTAATGTATTCCTATCATTAATATTGCTGTTGAAGAGAATTTCCCCTTCTTTAACTTATATATTAAAATTTAAAGATTGACAATAGAAACTTTTTTGAACTAAAGAATCACTCAAGGTAACATATCAGATATTTCCTCCCAAAAAAAAATGCCCAATAAAAAAATTCTTGAGCTTACAAAATTTCTATCTCAAGGACTGCAAGATACTGCCAACCTCTCAGGAAGAGTTGAAATAGAATCTGCTGAAGTCCTTGAAAATTTTGTATGTTGGTTCACAGTTTACTCAACATTTGTAATTCTCTGCGAGAAGTCAGGCGTTTTTTCAGATTCATTTTTAAGCCTGAGAAGTAATTCGAGTTCCAGAGAGATTTGGACTTTTTTCCGAAATCTTGAAAAAAAGATTGCATCAAAATCCAAAATTGGGTCACATTGTTTCCCTAATGCATTCATAGAATTGTTCTTTCAATTGAATCCTTCAATTTGTACAAAATTTTTCGAAAAACTCAACGAAATAGTTTTTCACTACGGTGTCAAACCTGAAACATTAGGAAACATTTTTGAAGCCTTAATCGATATCAAGTTTATCAAAAAAGAAGAAAAATCCTCTAATTCTTTAATAGTACCAGTAATTTCTGAAAATCGAAGAAAGTCGGGAAGTCACTATACTCCCCCTGAACTGGCTAGGGAAATAGTTAAAGAAGCTATTGAAGCCTATACTGGTACAAATTCACACCACATAGATTCTTTTCTGAATTTAAGAATTTGTGACATTTCCGCTGGATCCGGGGTTTTTCTTCTTTCCGCAGCAAGATTGCTTGAAGAAATCGTCGCATCAAATCAGGACAACCCATGCTTCCTTGAAATCAGAAAAAAAATCGTGGAAAACTGCCTCTACGGAGCTGATAAGAATTCCATGGCCGTAGAAGTTTGCAGGCTTTCACTGTGGTTGTATGTTGCAGATTCTGAATTTTCCAGTTCAATTTTGGAAAGCAGAGTAAAATTTGGGGATTCCTTGGTTGGAACTCCATTCATCGCAGGATTGAGCCTCAACAAAGTTGAATTGGAAGCAGTTTCCCCCCACATTTTAAATTGGGAAAGAGAATTTCCTGAAATTTTTGAAAATGGCGGTTTTGACATAATAGTTGGAAATCCTCCTTTTCAGGGAAGTCAAAAAATCACTATGGCATTAGGGAAAAAATACAAAAATTATTTGGCAAAATTTGTTGCAGCAAAAAGCAGTGGACTTGCAGATCTTAGTGCATATTTTTTTCTTCGTGCTTTTCAACTGTTGAAAGCGGAAGGGATTTTTGGCCTTATTGCTACCAATTCCATTGGTCAGGGTGGCTCTAAAAAAGTGGGGCTGGAAAGAATCATTGGAAACGGTGGCAGTATTTTTAAAGCAATATCAAGTATGAAATGGCCGGGTGACGCAAGCCTTGAGGTAGCAATAGTCTGGATGAAAAAAGGAGGTTGGTCAAAAAAGATTCTTTTGGATGGCAAGAATGTCCTGGGAATTCATGCTTCTCTTACTCCTCACGGAACTATAATAAATAAGCCAGGGAAATTACCTGAAAACTCAGGAAAATGTTTTACCGGGCTAGAAATAATGGGGGGAGGCTTTCTGTTGCCAGCATCGGAAGCTGAGAAAATTATTTCACAGGATTCAAAGTACAAGAAGGTCCTCTTTCCATATTTGAATGGCGAAGATATAAATTCCAAATTTGATCAGAATCCTTCGCGCTATGCAATTAATTTTAGCGACTGGCCCCTTACAAGAGAATATCCTATTTCCTGGAATGATCTTTCAAACTCAGCCAAAGAAGAAAGATTGAAAGAGGGAAAGGTGTCTTTTGATTTTCCACATTCAACTGCTTCTGATTTTCCAATTTGTTTTAAAACAGTCACTGAAAAAGTTTTTCCCGCAAGGAAAAATGCCACTTCAGGAAAAAATCGGCAGTTTTGGTGGAAGTATGCGTCAAATTCAAAAAGCCTTTACGAGGCAATTTCTCAACTTCCGCGAGTACTAGCTATTTCCCTTACCACGAAATTTCTCTGTTTTTCTTTTTTTCCAACAAATTATATTTTTTCGATTTTAACTAAAGTGTTTCCATTTTCTGATTTTGCACATTTTTCAATTCTTTCTTCCATTTTTCATGAAATCTGGGTAAGCAATTATTGTTCGACTCTTGAAAACCGTCTTCGTTACACTTCGACAGAAGTCTTTGATACATTTGCTTTTCCACAACTTAATGACCAATTGGAAATAATTGGCAAAGAATTTTATCAAAAACGGCAGAAAATAATGTATGAGAGAAAAATAGGATTAACAGGAGTTTACAATCTTGTACATGACAAAAAACAGAAATCACAGGAGATTAGAGAGCTTAGAGAACTGCAATTTGGAATGGATTTTGTCACCGCTTCAGCTTACAATTGGAAAGAACTGGATTTGAAAAGAGATTTTTTTTCAACCAAACAGGGAGAACGTTTAACAATTTCATCTTCGGCCAGGGAAGCAATCCTGGAAAAACTTTTGAGATTAAATCTCGAGAAGTCTAAAAACAAATTTTTGTAAAGAATTATTAACCAAAGAAAGGGTAAAGATCTTTTTCAAAAAATCTGCTACAATTTTATCAAATTTGACCGGAGGAATTTTATGGGGAAAAAAGTTTTTCTCGCAGCTTTTTTTATTTTTGTATTATTCTTTTCTTCATCCGTAATTTCATTATTTGCCGAGGATGCAGCAAACGCGGCAAAGGATCCATTGCCGTCTTTAAAAAAAGTGGCATTAGTTATAGCTCCAACAAATTTTCGTGACGAAGAGTTAACGATTCCTCTTGAAACCCTTAAAAAAGCTGGTTTTGCAACACTCATAGTCAGCACAAAATCAGGAACCGCAACAGGAATGCTTGGAATGACAATTTCAATTGAAAAGACGATTGATGAAATTTCTCCGGATGAGCTTTCCGGACTAATTGTCGTAGGAGGGACTGGCTCCCCTGAATTCCTCTGGAACAACAAAAAGCTTCAGGAAGTAATTTCTGCGCTTTCAAGTAAAGGAAAAGCACTTGGCGCAATATGTTTGTCACCAGCAATTTTGGCCAGAGCTGGAGTACTCAAAGGGAAGAAAGCCACTACATGGAAAAGCGATGAAACACTAGCCGAGCTAGAAAAAAATGGTGCAACATATGTTGAAGAGTCATGCGTCGTGGCAGGAAAAGTCGTAACTGGCAACGGCCCGGAAGCAGCTGAAAAGTTTGCAACTGAAATGTTAAGGCTCTTGTCCGAACAAAAGAATAATTAACTGTACTAGGCATAAAAACTAGCTTTAAACAGCCTGGAAACTGGCGATAAATTCGGTTTTATAGGTTGATGAATAAAGCGAGTGAGTGCAAAATAAAAGATCTTGTTGTGCCGGAAATATGTGCAAAACTCCACGAAAAATGTTTTTTTTCTCAGAAACTCTGATTGAACGGTGGAATAATGAGAAACAAAGAACCTCATTGAATTTCTAACAAAATGGCAGAAATCTGACGAATATAGCTGTCAGAAAATTGTGAAAAGAAAGAATGAATTCAAATATGCGAACGAAAAAATCTGGTGGAATCGGGGTTTATGGATTTTCCATTCTTCTGATCCTGGTTTTCTTTGCTGCACTGGCATTCCCATACTTCCTGAAAATGAAATCGGGAATTTATAAAATTTCCTGCAAGGAAATCAGAAGGAAGATTGAAACAGCAGTAACCAATTATCACTTTAACAATACTCATTCAATAGCTCAACCAGGCAAAAGAGTTGATCTGGACATGCTCATGGCCCGGGGATATTTGATGGAAATCCAGTATTGCCCGGAAGGTGGGAAATATTTTTTTGGCCCCAAGGGAGAAATTCTTTGTTCTCAACATTATCCAAAGCCCGAACCTGAAGATTCGGCTGGGAAAAATACTTCAATAAACGTTCCGAAAGGGAAGGAAAATGACTAAACATCGCAGAAGAACCTTTTTGATTAAAACCGGGTTGCAACTGAGATACATGGGAATAATTGTTTCCACAATGCTCGTGATAGCCTTGGGAGTCGGTTGGATAATCTACTATACTTCATGGAATCGAATCAGCGGAACACCAGATTTAACAATTGACAAACTTGCAGAAATTTTTGATGACGTAAATAAAGTTCTCATTCGATGGGTTGTGGTTTTTGTAATGTTGATCGCCATCTTGTCTGTTTTTGTTTCCCACAAAATAGCGGGGCCTGTTTATCACTTTGAGAGGTCTGCTAAATTCATAGCATCCGGCGATTTAACTCATCGTGTGAAACTTCGGTATGGCGATGAACTCCGCGATCTGCAGGATGCATTCAATCAAATGACCGATTCGCTACGGAGTATGGTTGGAAAAGATCGGGAAATTATCAGTCGTCTTATTGCTTCAGGGGCAAAATTGAATGATACAATCAAGCGGAAAAAACTGGATCCGGCGGAAATTGAACTCGTCGCCCAGGAGCTTTATGCCATTATCGAAGAATTGCGAAAAATTACCGCTGGATTTAAACTTGAAAATGAGCCATCTCAGACAGCACCGAAAATTGATTCCCCAAAAACAACGGTGTAATATGAGTTCTTAATGAAAGCCTCATCTCAAGAACACTATATTGAAATGGCGGGCTTCTTCAATATTTGAAACTCGAAGTCATAGAGATTTCTTCAGGTTTTCCCTTTCTTCAGCAAGAGTTGTGTAATAGAATGCAATATTGAGAAATTCTTTTTCCATTCTCATAAACGTTTCAACTATTCTCGGATCGAAATGTGTCCCACTTCCTTCACGTATTATCTGAACAGCTTTTTCGTGTGGAAATGGGGGTTTATACACTCTTTTGCTGATCAGTGCATCATACACATCGCAAAGAGCCATTATCCTCCCGGAAAGAGGAATACTTTCCCCTGAAAGGTTTTCGGGGTAGCCTGATCCATCCCATTTTTCATGATGAGAATAGGCAATATCTCGGGCAGTCTGCAGAAACGATGAAACCTTTTCAAGTCCCATTTCCGTTGCTCCCCGGACAATTGCGTCTCTTCCGATGGTGGTATGTGTTTTCATGATTGTAAATTCTTCAGCTGTCAACTTTCCAGGTTTTAAAAGAATGGAATCGCGAATTCCGACTTTTCCTGCATCATGAAGTGGAGCCGATTTGTACAATAAATCTATGTTTTCTTCATCGAGAAAAGGCGTAAATTCGGGAAATATTTCAGCAAGTTTTTTTGAAATAGCTTTTACATAATACTGCGTTCGCTTAATGTGATCGCCTGTTTCATTATCGCGCAACTCTGCTAATGAAGCCAAGGTGAAAATTGTAATATCCCGTGTTTGTAAGAGTTCCTCTGTCCGGTCCTGGACCATCTTTTCGAGAAGGCGCTGCTGGTTATGCAGGCTCAAATGGGTCTTTATTCGGGAAAGAACAATTGGCGGACTAATAGGTTTGGTGATGTAATCAACTCCTCCAATGGAAAAGCCATGAGTTTCATCATCTACATCCGTCATTGAAGTCACAAAAATTATCGGGATCTTTCTGGTTGCAGGATTTTCTTTTAACTTCCGGCAAACTTCAAACCCATCTTGATCCGGCATCATCACATCCATAAGGATCATCTCAATATCAGTACTGGCTTGAGCAATTTCAATAGCCTTTTTTCCGTTCATTGCAATTCGGACTGAATAAGAATCTTTTAAAATGGAACCCAAAATCTCCAGATTTTGAGCCACATCGTCAACAATCAAAATACATGTTTTTTTTGCTAGCATAGTCACTTCAATCTTATTCATGTTATTTAGCTTTTCAAGTCCGGAAACATATTTTCAACAGTGGAGCAAACTTGCTCCCAACTCAATATTTAGAAAAATTTTTTCCAAAAAATATCATCCAGGGGAAACTAAACCTTGGATTGACCATCATCGCCTATCAAGCAATGCCACGCTGGCTCCCCAAAAAACGGTTTTCAAAGAACATTGGCCGCTTCGTAGCAACGGCCAATGATCTATTATTTGGGAATTTTGAATTTTCCCTTTAATAAAGAAAAAATATTTCTTTGTCACTTGATATCGAGAGCTTTTTTGACACGTTGATAAAATGCCTTCTCCTCTTTTGTGGCACCTTCGCCCTTAGTGAAGTGTTTCAAAGCGATTTTTAGTTCGTTTAAAGCTTCATCAGTAAGCCCTTCAGGCAAGTAGTCGACGGACTCATTAATCGCTTCCTGGTATTCTTTCTTATCCATTTCCTGAATTACTTCAACCATTTCATCAAGAAAATCTTTTACCGCTTCCCCAAGATCATCGGCTTCCAATCCTTGGGCTTCAAAGATAGTCATCATATGCTTTTCAACTGATTTAGCTTCCTTCTTGGTGATCTTTCCATTTATTGAAGCTGCCTGAAGAAGGACAAATCCAACGCATTGCGCGATGTATTCTTCCTCGTCTACTTCTTCATAATCATCCTCTTCCTCGTCATCATATTCTTCTTCATCGCTCTCATCCTCGCCACCGTCATCTTCCTCGTCCTCTTCATCTTCGACCTTTCGCTTAGGTTGAAGAGAAAAATTGGGCTCCTCTTCGAGAATTGAGAATTTTATTTCATTTTCCAAACTGTTTAAATTAATCAATGTGCCCTCCAATAAAATTTTAGGTGTGACAATAATCCAATTACCTGTTGAAAAAGTCAAGGATTCAGTTATTGATTTCGAAATTAAGAATAATTGCCCCCCCCACAAAACTTTCATTAAATCACGCTAAACCACAAATTTCCAAGAAATCTTAAATAATGTTAAGAAAAATTAATGAAATTAAATAGGAAAGTGAAGAAAAGTTGAAAATAAGTGCGAAGCAAGTAGAAAAAATTAAAGAAACCATAATAACTGGTCTTCCCCTTTCCAGTTATTTATGTTAAATCTCTTTAATCGGGAAGTTTTGATATTCTGTGTTCCCCGGGGATTACTACGCAAGGAAAAGGAGTGAATCATGGGTCTTAATCTGACTCAAAAAATTATTAAGGCACACCTTATTTCCGGAGAAATGAAGCCTCAAAGTCAAATTAGCATCCGGATAGATCAGACTCTCACCCAGGACGCCACTGGGACAATGGCTTATTTACAATTTGAAGCACTAGGTGTTTCTCGAGTAAAGACGGAATTATCCGTCAGTTATGTTGACCATAACACCATGCAGGAAGACTTTAAAAATCCTGATGATCATGAATTTCTTAGAACGGTCGCATCAAAACATGGAATTGTTTTTTCGAAACCCGGCAATGGAATTTGTCACCAGGTGCACCTAGAGCGTTTTGGAAAACCAGGCAAGACGCTTTTGGGTTCAGATTCACACACACCAACCGGAGGCGGCCTCGGAATGCTAGCCATCGGTGCCGGCGGCCTTGATGTAGCTATGGCAATGGCCGGATCTCCATATTCGTTGAAAATGCCTGGTGTGGTAAGAGTTGTTTTGACAGGAGAGCTCCCTGCTTGGGTCACTGCCAAAGATATCATATTGGAAGTCCTTCGCCGCGAAACAGTTAAAGGCGGAGTTGATAAGGTTTACGAATATTCCGGCCCAGCGCTGAAAACTCTTACAGTCCCTGAAAGGGCCACAATAACCAACATGGGGGCTGAACTTGGCGCAACCTGCTCTGTTTTTCCAAGTGATGATGTAACCTTGAATTTCCTGAAAGCGCAAGGTCGTGAAAAAGACTGGATCAGATTAGAAGCTGATTCTGACGCAATTTACGATCGTGAAATTCAAATGGACCTTTCCAAACTAGAGCCGCTGGCTGCTTGCCCGCATATGCCCGACCAGGTTAAATCGATCCGAGAACTTGAAGGACTTGAAGTCCAACAAATCGCGATTGGTTCTTGTACAAACTCAAGTTTTGTCGATATCGCCAGGGTTGCCTCAATTCTCGATGGCAGGCAGGTTCATCCGAATGTTTCATTGGGGATCTCCCCTGGGTCCAGACAAGTCCTTTTAAATATCGCAGAAAAGGGATATTACCAAAAACTTGTCAAAGCAGGCGCAAGAATTTTGGAATGCACCTGTGGTCCCTGCATCGGCCAAGGTTTTGCTCCACCAACGGCCGGAGTTTCAGTCAGAACTTTCAATCGGAACTTTGAAAAACGCTCTGGAACTGCAGATGCCAAATTGTATCTCGTTAGTCCAGAAGTTGCTGCTGTGGCGGCAATTGAAGGAAAATTCACCGATCCACGCAAATTCGGAAACTATCCGAAAGTGCAGATGCTCGAAAAATTCAGCATTGATGATTCGATGATAATTTATCCACCGGCTGATGGTTCCAAAATCACCATAAAAAGAGGTCCGAATATTGCCCCGCTACCACTTGGAAAACCGATGGCTTCTGAACTTAGTGGTGAAACCCTGATTGTCGTTGGAGACAACATTACTACAGATCACATCATGCCAGCCGGGAAGTATCTTCCTCTTCGATCAAACGTCCCTGAATATGCAAAACACGTATTTGAGGGAGTTGATAAAGAATTTGCCAATCGCGCAAAAGCCAAAAACGGGGGTTTTATCATCGGAGGAGAAAACTATGGCCAGGGAAGCTCCCGTGAACACGCTGCGCTTTGCCCAATGTATCTTGGAGTAAAGGCTGTTTTGGTCAAAACTTTTGCCAGAATTCATCTCGCAAATCTTGTGAATTTCGGAATTCTTCCCTTGACTTTCAAAAATGCAGATGATTATTCCAAAATTTCTCTTTCAGACCACCTGGAAATTGACGTTTCAAACCTAAATGGCAAACTGACAGTTAAAAATCAAACAAAAAATCAATCATACGAAGTTGCACACTCTCTTTCAGACCGGGAAATCGAGATTATCAAGTCGGGTGGTCAACTCTCTTATGAAAAAATGAAAAACAACGCTTAAAGCGTTTAAAAAAATTATAGGAAGGAAAAAAAAATACAATGGCAGTTTATCAAAAAATCAAACCCCCATCCACCGGTGAAAAAATCACGATGAGTAATGGGAAGCTGAATGTCCCGGATCAACCGATTGTACCATTTATCGAAGGTGATGGTACTGGTGCGGACATTTGGAAAGCATCCGTGAGAGTATTTGACGCAGCAGTTCAAAAAGCTTATGCTGGAAAAAAGAAAATTGCATGGTGGGAAATTTTTGCAGGCGAAAAAGCAAATGATGTCTACGGGCCAAACACTTGGCTACCCCAAGATACGATTGAAGCTGTCCGAGAATATCTGGTTGCAATAAAAGGCCCTTTGACCACTCCAGTAGGAGGCGGAATAAGAAGCTTGAATGTTGCATTGCGACAAGAACTTGATCTATACGTTTGTTCACGCCCGGTCCACTACTTCAAGGGCGTTCCTTCCCCAGTCTGTCATCCTGAATTGATCGACATGATCATTTTCCGCGAAAACACTGAAGATATCTACGCTGGAATAGAATGGAAAGCCGGCACTCCAGAAGTGAAGAAAATTATAGAATTCCTAAGGAAGGAAATGGGAGTCAAAAAAATCCGGTTCCCTGAATCCTCCAGCATTGGAATCAAACCGGTTTCAATTGAGGGAAGCAAACGCTTAATCCGCGGCGCCATCAATTATGCCCTTGATTACAAACGAAAAAGTGTCACATTGGTTCACAAAGGCAACATCATGAAGTTCACCGAAGGTGGTTTCAGGGAATGGGGCTATGAACTTGTAAAAGAAGAGTACAAGAATGTCGCCATCAGCTGGGAAGACTGTAATGGAAACCCACCCCCCGGAAAACTCCTTGTTAAAGATTGCATTGCAGATAACTTTCTGCAGCAGATTTTAACCCGTCCTGCAGATTATGATGTAATCGCAACACTTAATCTCAATGGCGACTACATTTCTGACGCGCTAGCAGCACAAGTCGGCGGAATCGGTATTGCACCAGGCGGAAACATCAACTACATGAGCGGACACGCCTTGTTTGAAGCAACTCACGGGACCGCACCAAAATACGCTGGCCAAGACAAAGTAAATCCAGGTTCAGTCATCCTTTCCGGTGGCATGATGCTTGAATACATGAAATGGACCGAAGCTTCAAATATGATCACTAGCGCTATCGAGAAGACAATCAGCCAAAAAACAGTAACTTATGATTTTGCCCGATTGATGGAAGGCGCGAAGGAAGTCAAATGCTCCGAATTTGCTGACATAATTATCAAAAATCTCTGATCAGCTTTCTAACTAAAAGGTCAGAAGATGAATAAATCTTCTGACCTTTTTTGATTTCGCCAGTCGACTCTCGATAAATTTGGAAAATATTTTGGAACAAACACAATTTGGTTACATTTAGGAAATCAGAATCGAAAAAACAGCATTAAACTTGATCAGTTTGACTTTATCAGAATATAACAATAAGAAGGAGAAAATATGGAAATTAAACAAAGTAGGAAAATCCCCCCTTTTACGGGGACCAAAATTCTGTGCGTCGGGCGGAACTATAAACCCCACGTTGAAGAGCTTGGGAACTCCATTCCCAAAGAGCCGCTCTGGTTTTCAAAACCCCTTAGTTCGATCATCGGGTCCGGTGAAAAGATTATCCTGCCTGAAGGGTTTGGGCGAATAGATTACGAAGGGGAAATGGCCCTTGTTATTTCCAAAAAAGCCAGGAATTTGAGCCCCAATGAAGCTTTGGATTTTCTGGAAGGGGTCACGGTTGCACTGGATATTACCGCCAGAGAACTTCAGAAACAAGACGGACAATGGACCCGTGCCAAAGGATTTGATACTTTCTGTCCGCTCGGCCCGTTTGTAGTCCCATTTGAAAAATCCTGGCTTGAAGCTGAACTGACAACTGAATTAAATGGAAAAACAGTCCAAAAGGACTCTCTTTCCTCACTGATTTTTTCGGTTCCAACTTTACTTGCACATATTACCCGGGTGATGACACTTGAGCCTGGAGACGTAATCTTAACCGGTACACCAGCTGGGATTGGCCCTTTAAAGCACGGAGACGTGCTGAAAGTAAAGTTAAGCGCCTCAAGTGAAATCATTCTTGAAAATTTTGTAATCTCTGAAAAACAGTCCCCCGTTGCCTAACCAAATTTACTAGTACAAGGCTAACACATTTCCACAAAAACCGTCGTTGGGAAGATGTGAAAAAATACCCCGATCTGACAAAAATAGCTCCCTGAAAGAGGTATCAACAGGGAGTCTATTTTTCAAGTAATAAAATATTTTACAGTTTGTGAGAAGGTGTGAAATCAGTGAAAATTAGGAAACACCAACAATTAGCAAATTTAAAATAAATCGAGGAAAAGCAGCGTTATGCACAGCTGTAGCTGCCTTTTCTCACTTCTGAGAAGGAGAATCAATAGATTTTATAGCCTTTTCAGCTGCTTTTTTAACTGATTCAGAAGGATCTGACTCTGCAAGTTTTTTCAAAGCTTCAAGTGCTTCATGATCTTTGAGAATTTCGAGTGCGCAGATAGAATTGATTTTTACGTTCTCATCCTTCTCTTGCAGATATCCTCTGATTGCCGTTAAAGCTTTGGGATCAGAAAATGATGACAAAGTAGCAATAATTCTGACCCTGACATCCTGATCTGATTCAGTCTTGATCATTTCAACCAAAGTATTTACAGATTCAGTGTCACCAAGTCTTCCGATCGCTTTGGCAGCTTCTCCACGCACTTTCGGGTTTGAATCTTTTAACCAGGCACGAAAATTCTTTACGCATTCCTTATCCTTTATTTTGGCGAGAGCAAAAACAGCATCTTCCCTATTTAGCGATTTTTCATCGCTTGAATAATTTATCAAAATTTCTTCTGCCTTTTTCCCCTTGATTTCTCCAATTGCAGAAATTGCAAAACTGCGAATTTTTTCATTTTCACTTTTTAAAGCACCTGCCAATCCATCCAGGGCTTCTTCATCTTTCATCATCCCAAGTGCCCATGAAGCCCATTTTGGAGTGGGGAAAGGAGCTTTCAATGCTTCCACCAGTGCTTTCAATGCTGGTTTTCCAAGTTGAGACAAGGAACTGGCTGCACTATTGGCTTCTGCAGGGTTTGTTGAACCAAGTTTTTCGATCAAACTTTGGATTTCCGGATTCTCTCCAGCTGCAAAAAGGCAAACCGCTGAAAATACAAACAAAGAAACTAGTAATTTTTTTATCATTTATTGCTCCTTTAGCAAAATAATTTTCCTTCTAATTCCCTCGCGGAAGAGTAAAAGTAAAGGAAGACCCTTTACCAACTTCACTCTGGACCGAAACAAGGCCCCCTTGAATCTCAACCATTTCTTTAACCAGAATCAACCCCAAGCCGGTTCCTTTCTCTTTTTCAGTGCCTTGAGTCGAATGATGTGTTGCAAGATTAAAAAGCAGGTTCTGATCCGCGTGACTTAGCCCTGTTCCATTGTCGATAACTGAAATTTCCACTACTTGGTCCAGGGCTTCAGCCAGAATTGAAATTTTTCCTAATTTGGGAGTGAATTTTATGGAATTTGAAATGAGATTTCTCAGAATGGTTTTAAACATCTCCCGATCAGCTGAAACAGTCAATGAATCAGGAATATTTTCCTGAACCGATATTTCCTTCCTTTTTAAGTTTGCCTCAAACAACTCCAGAACTTCACCTGATATTGTTTTCACCTGAAGGTTAGTTATTTTTGGAGTGACCGCTCCAAGTTGCGTTCTGGCCCATTCTAAAAGGTTTCCAATTAAATCAAGGGTATTTTTAGTGTGCTGACGAAGCTCCAATAACAAAGAATTTCTGAATTCAATATCCATTGCCCCGTCGGAAGCGATCTCCAATAAAGAGGAAAGAGTCGCAATTGGACTCCTTAAATCGTGAGCAACAATGGAAAAAAGTTTACTTTTGCTGTTATTGGCGTCTTTCAACTGAGTTTCAGACTTTTTAAGCGCTTCTTCTGCTTTTCTCCTTGTTTCACACTCCAAAAATAAATTCAAATTCAACATCCTCAGAGCAACCATATCATTGAATCTGGCACGTGCAATAATTATCGCCCTTTCCAAGCTGTCCGGATTGATGGGCTTTGTAATATAAGCCCCGGCACCAACAGATGATGCCTTCTCAACCAGCTCCTTATCATCATATGAAGTTAGCATTATTATTGGGGAAGGACTGTTTTCGGTAATAACCTTGGCTGCAGCAATCCCATCCATTTCCGGTAAACCTATGTCCATCAAAATTACATCGGGACGAAGTGAAGCAGCTAGGTCAACAGCGGTTTTCCCGTCCCCCGCAATTCCAACTATTATGTGGCCAAATCTTGTACAAAGCTTTTTTATGAATTCAACAACCAGAGTATTATCCTCAACCACCAAAATCTTTAAATTCCGTTCATCAAACATTCTTGGCCTCCAATAGAGATAACAATACAACTAAAATCCAGGATTCTAATTATTATTAACTTTTTCCTAATTTTTATCTTTCGAGAGGATGACAATTTACCTCAAATCAAATTACCCTGATAACCTCATCAACTGATTTCGGTAGAAAAACGATTCTAATTTGCGCACCAGGCTCATTTGAAAAAAAGATTTCCCCAGAAAGTTCGTTATGGGTAAGAATTTTTACAAGGTATAATCCAGCCTTAAGCGATTCCGGTTCGTTTTTAAGGACATTCTCCGGAAATCCACCACCATTGTCAATAAAAGTTAAGACTGCTTTTCCGTCGCGAAATTCAAAGGAAAAACGAATTTCAATATGCTTCTGGTCCTTCAGCGAATGCTGTATACTATTTGAAATTATTTCGTTAGCGATAAAAGCTAATGAAGTAGCCTGGGTTGGAGAAATTCGAAGAGACATTTCCGAAATATCAAAGGAAACTTTCTTCCTCCCTGAAATCAATCTGGAGGAAGAAAAAACTCCACGAACAACCTCACTAATTTCAAGTGGAGACCAATGGTTTTTTGTGAGAAGATTATGAACTGCTGATAGGGCATCAATTCTACCTCGAAATTTTTCCAGAATTTCAAACTCGAAGTTTTTTTTCCCTTTCTCCAAAAAATCTTGCTCGATCGATAAAAGTCCCACAATGGATGATAAATTGTTTTTAACGCGATGATTAATTTCCTGAAGAAGTATTTCCTTCATTTGAGCGTCATTCCAAGCTTGTTTTAATAATCTCGCATTCTCGCCGGCAATGTGTCTATATCGCTCTTCGCTTTCTTTGAGGCCCATTTCAGCATTCTTTCGCACCAATAACTTTACAATATCTTCGCCCACTATTCTCAATAATCCTATATCTTCAAAAACCACTTCTCCCACCATTTTTTTTGAAAAAAGATTGAACGACGCGAGAAATTCTTCCTCGTAGAAAATTGGAACCATTAAGCCTGACTGAAAATTATTTGCTTTCATCCAGTCAATTTCCTGTTTGGCCTCCGGTTTCAAATCAGAAAGATTTCTAATAGAAATCACTCTCCCTAATTTAATTTGTTCCAAACACCAAGGGAAACATTCTTCAAAATCTGCTATTGTCAGAGCCCATTGTTTTAATGAAACAGAAGGAGAGACTGCCCATTCATAAACTTCCAGTAATGCTTGATGATTCTTGGAAAAAATAGTAAAAGAGCTTATATCAGCGTGGTAAAACCTGCCGAGTTTCTCAAGAGCATGAAGTATTTCCCCCTCACAATTTTCAGGTGAAATGCTTATAAACCTTGTCGAAATAAATGAAGTAATTTCTTCTATTTTCAAATAGTGGCTAAGGATCTCTTCGGATCTCTTTCTTTCGGTGATGTCCATAAATGAACCGATTACCAGGGAATAATCCTTTTCATGCTTCTTTGGAACAGATAATCTGATGATCGAGTCTTTGATGACACCATTCGAGCCAGTAAAAGAAATTTCACTTTCGAAGTTGAGGTTTCCTTTACTGAAGGATATAAGCAAATTTTTAAATACTCTCATTGAACCTTTATTAAAAAAAGAATTCAAATTTGTCTCCAAAAAATCGACCTGATTGATTCCGAAGAACTCTTGCCCTGCTTTGTTGAGACCCAGCAATTTTATCATTTTCCCACAGTTTTCGAGCTCATCAGGATGTTCATCAAAAAAATGGTTTAAATCAATGACCCCAGATAGTTTTAAGGAATCAAGGTATTTTTTTGTTTCTGAGAAATCCTCATGCCATATAGGAATTGGTGATTCATCCAAGAAGATGGAACACTGATTTTCACTTATTTTCAGTGAATCCTCGATAAATTTTTGCTCAGTATAATCGATAAAACAATAAATCCATTTTGCCGAATCTTCTTCTAATGATGAAGTAATAATTCGTTGAAGTTTTACGATCCTTGTTTGGCCTTTACTTGTTCTTATAGTGGAATTTTTTTCAAAAATCAGATTCCCAGAAAAGGCTTCAAAAACACTTACGATAAAAGCATCGAAGGTTTCTTCTGTAAAACATGAAAAGAAATTGTTTTCAAATTCAATTCTGTTTTGGAATTTAAAGAACCTTAGAATTGCAGGGTTCATATCAACAAAATGGATTCGTCCCTGAAAAGCTTCAGAAATAGCTGAATCTTTCGGAAAATGGGTGTTAAAATCTGCCCAGCAAAGAATTTTTTTTTCGGCAAAACATTTTATTACCTGGGACATGTCTACCAGGAGCACAGGAACCATCAAGTTCTCAAAAACGGTTTTATATATTTCAGGTGTATTCATTTTCTTGGATAAAAAACTTTGTATCATCTCAAATTCACTGACACCAATCAAATTGCATCGACTTCGCCCAAGTTTTATTGATTCAGATCCAACATCGTATTATTGAGCAGATTTCTTTATTTCTGACGCTCCGGAAAAGGTTGAAGAGAATAAATCTGACGAAAGCTGCAAATTTCCTAAAATCCTTGCCACAAATGAGATCAACCATCTCGGTCAATTTCAGCTCAAGTATAATCGAATTGGAAATTAAGTCAACCTGTTCGGGAAGTGAAACATTCAACTTCTGAATTTTTCCCTTTTCTAAATGAAGTGAAAATCTTGTAAGAACACGATCGGCATCTTTTACATCAATAAAGAAGTGGGCACTTCCGATCCATTGTTTTAGAGGTTTTAAGCCGACCATGTCAGTAAATTCATCTGTGAATGGAGTCATATCTCTTTCTTTTTCGGGAAATGAATTTATTCGGGTTCTGATGTATTCCTTCACCATTTCCCTTTTCCGGTGGATGTAAAATTTGTCTTCAAGGATACATCCAAAGATACAATAATCGCATGCTTTCATGTATTTCAAAACAGTTCTAAGAGGCAACCCAATTACATTTTTAAAATATAACGGAACGCGAAAAGCTCCAACGATTTTTCTGGGAGAAAAGAAATTCAGCCAAAGGTTGACTCTCTCGTCCAATAGCTCTTTTTCTGACAATTCGGGATGTTTGACTAGTAAGCGTCCTTCTGTGAATTGATCCCAGGTGTGGGGCAGAAGAAGCTTTTTTTCTTCAAGTTCTTTGCGATATCTTGTACCAGGAAAAGGTTGTGAATAAAGGGGTTCAATGAAGGTTGGGTCGAGCTCTCTTGCGTAATCGCCAAGTTTTTTTATATCTGAAGCTGATTCAAGGGGGTCCCCAAAAACGAATGAATTTCCGATGTACCTTGCTCCCGCTTCGTGCCATTCACGATTCACTGTCCGAATAAAATTTTCACTATCCGAAAAACCTTTTCCAAATCTCTGAAGTTGTTTGGGGTTTGGAGATTCAGCACCGTAACTTAACATCACAAACCCTGCCCGAACCATCGCTTTTTTTACATCCGTTCGCCCAATGAATGGCTTGAGAAAACAAAAAAAGGCAATTTTTATTCCTTCATCTGCGATCAGAGTTGAAATTTCCAATGCTCTATCGAGATCCACTGCAAAGTTGTCATCAGAAAGCATTACATACTTTGCCCCTAAAGAAGCAATTCGCTTTACTTCTTGTAAAACGTAACCAGGGGAATGAGCACGCCATTTCCCTTTATGAATCTCAGCTGGTGAGCAAAACGGGCAATAAAGATTGCAACCCCGACTGGTTTCGAGCAAATCCATCTTGATAAGATTAGCTGCCGAGTAATTGTAATAATTTTTTCTCAGATGTCGAGCAGGTGGAGGAAGCAAATCAATTGATTCAACAAATTCAGGCGAAGGGCCTTTATGAACTTCGCCATTTGCACTCTTATAAACCAAACCAGGAATTGTGGTCCAATCCGCTTTTTCGACAATCAATCTGAAAGAGCGCTCCCCTTCACCGATAATCACAGCATTTCCATGTTGTACTGCCTCTTCAGGGATACTTGACGCATGAAGCCCACCTAGTACAATCGTGGCTCCAGGAATTGCATGTTTCAATCGATCTGAAATGTAATAGGATAGCGAAGAATACAACGTAGTCTTAACGTTGATTCCGATAATGTCTGGGTTGAATTCAATAGCTTCACTAAGCCAATTATCGCCTTCAAAGCGAAGGTCCAAGATGCGGACATGTGAAATATCTTCGATGTTAGCTGCTAGTTTTTCCAGGCCAAGAGGGGGCAGGACAAATCCAAAAAAAGCGTCCTGTTTTATTGGTGTTGGATAGACCAACAAAACTCGCGGCCTCTTGCCGCCCATCATAACCCTCCGCTTATTAATACTGTTTCCCCGGTCATATAGGAGTTAAAATCGCTTGCAAGAAAAACGACCACATCAGCAACTTCTTCCGGTTTACCAATGCGTCCAAGGGGACAGAATTTTTTAAAATCACCTCTACGGGCTTCTGGCAAATTCCTGCTGAACTCAGTTTCAATTAACCCTGGTGCAACAGCATTCACCTGAATACCATACCGACCAACTTCTTTGGCGAGAGTATATGTAAAGCCAACTATGGCCGCCTTAGTTGCAGCATAATGAACCGGTACCGCCGCCACAGGACGTACACCACACACTGAAGAAAGATTTAAAATTTTCCCATGGATTTTTTTATCGACCATATGTCTAAGAACCGGATGAGTAACAGAATATAGGGCATTTATGTTAACATCAATGGCTTTTTTCCATTCTTCCGGTTCGAGAAGCAAGAAGGGCGTATTATGGCTTATTCCAGCGTTATTAATCAAAATATCTATCTTTCCCATTTTTTCAATACAAAAACTGGACAATTTCTTCCCAAAATCAAAATCAGAAGCATTTCCCTTGATCATTAACGGGGAAAACCCTTCGGATTCAAGAAGACTTTTGGTTTCACTTGCAGCTTTTTCGTCGGAATTATAGTTGATGACAACCTTTGAATTAGCTCGAGCAAACGCCAGAGAAATAGCCCTGCCAATTCCCCTGGTCCCGCCGGTGATTAGCGTACATTTTCCAGCTAAATTAATTTCCATCTAATCATTCACTCTCCATCAAAAGTAGTCTAGTACAATCTCAAATTACAAAAAATCGAACAATGGCTTCTTTACAACAGAACTTCTATTCGTGAAAAAATTTTCCCTGAAATTTTCAACTTCTTCTTCTTCTACTTATCAAGAGTTGCTCTTAAAACAAATTTACTTATTGGAAGCAGTATTTTCACTTAGTTTTTTTTCAACCAGCCTGCAAAAAGTTTCTACAGTGAAAAGATATGGAATGCGATAAACCCCCATTCCGGGGGTTATTTGGGAATGGTCGACCTCAGGCATTATCTGCTTTAATCTCTCGGCACCTTTTTCAGTAATGAGGCCATTTTGCTCAAATTCGCCTTCGCCAAGCCCCTCACGTGCCATTGCTTCAACTTGTCCTCGTTTGATTTTCAATCCAAATTTCTCTTCAATCGAAAACAGAATGTCCAATAAGTCTAGGGAATCACAGCCAAGATCATCAATTATTCGAGCTTTCAGGGTAATTTTCTCCGAGGGTGTGCCAAGGGATTCCTGTAGAGCTTCCTTTATTTTTTCAAAAATTTCATTCTTGTCCATCTTACGTCCTCTTTTTCTTGAACAGATTTTCGCCTGAAATTAATTCCCCATCGATGAGAAAAACAGGTTTCCCTTTTGGAAGATTTTCAGGGATTTTTTGTATTACTCTTGCCGGATCGGGATAAATGAAAAGATCGTTGGGGATAACCCTTCCGGGGGCTATTATTACCCCGGCTGCAATCTTTGTACGATGTCCAATTACCGATCCGACGAATCTCAAACCAGTATCTTCAATTCCTTTACGGGTTTTTACAGAAATCGTCCCGCCATCAAGCTTGTAATCTGCTGGAATTGAATTCATTATTGCAGAATCGTATCCAAAGAGAGTGAATTGATATGGGCCACTTATCAAAAATGCTCCAGGATAAACCACACAAAAGAAAACAACGCAGTTATTTGCAACATAACTGCCTTTTCCTAATACACTGAATTTTATTCCGGCATGGTCATCAACAAAAACATTTTCACCAATATACGAGAATTTAACAACAGCATAAGCTCCTATTTTCGCGCCTTTCCCGATAACACTCCCTTCAATCACTGCAGTTGGATGAACTTCCGCTTCCGGATGGATTGAGGAAATAGCACTGAGTATACGGAATTTACTGAAAGATCTGGCCTTCAAGAGTACCATCAATTTCTGCAAAACCGAAGTTCTTTTTTGCTCAGCAAGCCTGGCAAAATTAGCTGCCATATTGGCTAAAGCCAAATGCAAAGGGTGTGTAACACAAATTGCAGCCCTTGAAGTTACACAAAACTTATAACCTTCTTTTCGCAACATGTGTTTCGGGAAATTTCCTTCGTAGGAATCTTCATCAGGGTCAATCAAAATCTTTTCAGTAGTTTCGATTTCTTCTATATCGGCAAAATTGATTTCAGTTTTTCCTGGGGGGAAATACCAAAGCGGCATGAGAATTGATTCTTCATCCTGCTCGGTCTCTTGCAGAGGCGCCAACAATCTGGTAAAAAGTCCCTTTTTAATACCAAGTCTTTTGGCAGACCCATCTGCAAAATTTCCAATCTTGAGAAGGAATTCATCAAGAAGCCTGGAAGTAATAAAAAGGTAATCTTTTAAAACCAGAAAAGGCTCTAAATCATTTACTTTTGCTGGTTCAGCTTCAACTATTTCGCAACTAAAACCGCGAGATTTGAGCAGCTTTTGAAGGCTCTCCTCAAAGGGAATATCGAGGATAAGCGTATCCTTCACTAAATCGCCAAAAGGCTCAATGATAGTTTTGGTGGAAATTATATACGCTTTCATTTTTTTGCCAATATATTATAACAGGCAAGTTGTTATAAGCGAACAATAATTTGAAAAATTTTCGTTTTATCGTAGCTTTCTTCAATATTACTTGAAAATTGGTACACAAACTTAATAAAATTCCGGCCCAATCAAAATCGTGAAATTTATCACAAATTTGGCATTTCGGAATATAGCAAGAACCGCTTTTCAGACTTTCGGGAAACCACAAAATTAAATAATTTTTGCAATATCCCCCACTTTAATGGAACCCGACTTGATTACTTTTGCGTGAAGTCCACGTAAATTCAGTTTTCTTCCAAGTGGGGAATTAACGAAATTCATTGCATCCAAACCGAACCATTCCACGAATTTTTTGCAACCTGTATGTGGCGCACTGGAAATTTCAATCCCAGCAGAACCAATTAATACTCTGGTTCCGGAAGGAAGATTTTCTTCACTCAAATTCATGTCAATGAATAACTGGTCGCCTGAAAGCTGCCAACGGTCTTTATTCTGTGCAATCAAATCGATCAATCGCGCATTAATAATTGTTAATTGAGTTTCGGATTTAAGCCCACCATCTGTTTTTCTTGAGCTTGCCCGGTCAATCCAGTTATCGCCAATCAAACCATCTTTTGAATCCAGTTTTCCTTCGGAGATTTCTTCCCTTTGGCCATTCTGAGGTCTGCGAACAATCAGCTTCAACAGGCCATTGTTACTCGGTGATTGGCTGATTTCATCCAAACCAGCCTCAAGTTCACTTGTGGACAAATGTTTCACCATACGCCTCCCTTTAGTTTTCAGTGTTTTTCGGGAACGGGAACCAAAGTCATGTAATCCGTGCGATCAGTTGGAGAAAGGGGCTTTTTCCAATTTCCGCTTTCGATAAGCATTTTAAGTTTTGTCCCGAAAATTGCTCCAAGTCGATTAATGTAATCTTCCTGTTTATCGGGGCCTTCAAGGAAAAGTGAACCAAAGCTCTCTATTTCTCCTACAGCAGAAGGAATCAACGGAGCACGAACCAATCCGTAGAGGGCGATGCCATAGAAATGATACCAAGCACCATAATTATCGCCAGAAGGAGCCGAGTCATTTCGAATATACGCCAATTTTCTTTGCAAGGGATCTTTATCTCGGTCAGAACGGTAAGGATTTCCTGCCAGAACATTCTCAGCTGTCAGCATAGTTAGGTAGACATCTCCAAGAGTGAGTCGATAGCATTCCCTGAATACGTCGTGAATTTGAACGCTCCGATCTGGACAAGACATGATATATTTCACCAAATATTTTTCGTATCCCGTAAAAGCATATCTGGATGTCCAACCACAACCAAGTAAAAGGAACAATTTTGATCGAAAAAACAGTGGCATCGGCATATCTTTTTGCTGTCCGGTTAGAAAATGAGCAAATCGCTGCCAGAATCCATAAAATAAATAACGCCTAGTTTCAGGCGCCCATTCATGTTCCATGGTAATTACAGGGGTATAATTCGGGAAACTCTGCATTATTTCGCGAAATTTATTGCAAAGACGCTCAACATTTATCGGATGCGTTCTGCCAATGGTATAATGAGGTTTGGTCGGGGTATCTACAACAGTCTGAAGGTTAGTAACAACCGCTGAGTCTGGCTTTCCGCTGTTTGCTTCCAGCTCCTGTTGTGCTTCGAGAGTATTTAATTCCTTTTTGCGTTCATCTTCTTTTTGTGGATAATTACCCTTCAGAAGAGCTTCAACTAACTTCCACGGCATCTGATCCAATTTTCGAATAAGATATGCGTCAGCAATTGCATCTATTCTAAGCAGCTGAGTTTGTTGATATTGTTCACCATTTGCCCGTCGGATCCATTCTTTTATATTAATTTCCGGTACTGGAGTAAGATTTTTTGAATACTGCCTTTTCAAGGCTTCGTCACCATTAAAGGCAGCGGAGCTCGCTGTCCCCAGGTTTACTCCATTAGGAACGGAAGTCCCGTCAAATGGGGCTGAAAAAGCAGCTGAGAATGAAAAACAAAAAAATAACGTGCAAATTGCTTTCGAATTCCACATTCTTACTTGCTCCAGAAAAAAAATTTCAATAGTTCTTACCAGATTAGTTTAATCAATTAATTGAAATTCGTCAAAAATTTCTCCGATGGGACATTTTTTAACGATTGCGGAGGTCAAATTGAAAAGAATATTTCCGGTTAAAAGTAAACCGGAAACCAGAATTAAAATTCCAAATTTTTTCGATAGTCGTTTAAAAAAAACTCAGATTTATAGAAACTAGGGATTTGGCTGCAAGAGATCCCAGAGATTTCCGTAAAGGTCCTTGAATACAGCAACTATTCCATAGGTTTCCTTCTTGGGCTCACGTACGAAAATCACTCCTTTGCTTTTATAAGTTCGAAAGTCCCGCCAAAAATCATCTGTATAAAGGAATAGAAACACTCTTCCCCCGGTTTGATTTCCAATTCGTGTTGATTGCTCTTCGTCAGCCGCGCGCGCAAGAAGTATTCGAGATTCGCTGGAGCCAGGCGGTGCAACAACCACCCACCGTTTATTCTGCTCCGGAAGATATGTGTCCTCTATAAGCTCGAAACCTAGGATTCCAATATAGAAATCAAGAGCCTCATCATAATCGCGCACGACTAGTGCAACTTGTGCTAGAAACTGTCTCACTGTTTTTTCGCCTCTAAAATACTGTCAGTCGGAAAAATCGGTCGCTTGAAAAGTGAATTAAATCTTTTCCATCGCTGAAATTCTTTGCAATTCTTTATTTTTTTGAATAACGATTTGGCTCTTCAAAAAAAGTAATATCTGCATACCCAGCATAGATCTTTCCTGAATGGGGGACGCCTTCAGGGATATAATATCTATCGCCTTTGGAAAAAACTGCTTTCTTCCCTCCGATGGTCAGCTCACTTTTTCCTTCTAATATAAAACCAACCTGGGCAGCATGCGAATGTATCGGCAAATCCACGTCTTTTTGGAATTCCATAAATACGATCTGGTGTGAATCAGATTGTGAAAGAAATGCTTTAACTCCCTCGAGTGGTACATTCGCTTCAGGAAGATCCTTGATTGGTTTTGGAAAAATTCCGGACATATGTGTATTCCTTTCAATGGTTTGCGTAGTGTTGTTAATATAAGAGTTGTCAAAAAAATGCTAGCAAATTTTCCTTTCAGTGTAAAATACTATTCGAATTCTCTCTTTGGCTTTGCCTAAAAAAGTATTGGTCAGCCACCTTTATATCCCTCTGAAGGAGTGAAAAAATAATGGTCAACTCAGGACTAATTCGCCACTTTTATTACCCTGTTGACACCCTCGGCCCAAAAAGACGTTTGGGTATTTGGTTTCAGGGGTGCACACACAAGTGCAATGATTGCATTTCGCAACCACTATGGGACTTCGATGAATCATTTCGAGTTTCTCTTGCCGAAGTACAAGCAAAAATCAGATTTTTTTCCACTTTTACCGATCGTTTGACAATAAGCGGTGGCGACCCTTTTGAACAGCCTGAATTTTTTAAGCAAGTTTTGATCTCTGCGCGAGAAGAGGGATTTATAGATATTCTGGCCTATTCGGGGTTTTATTTCCAGGAGTTACAATCAAAACACCAGGATTGCCTTCAATTATTGGATGTCTTAATCGACGGCCCTTTTGACAGCACCAAGTTAAGCCGGAGCGTTTGGAGAGGTTCTGAAAATCAGGAAATGTACATTCTCAGCCCCAACCCTGAAATTAGAAAACTTTACGAAGATTTTAAAACCCAAAATGCCGATAATACAAAGGTTCAAATAGCCCAATCGAAGAACGAATTTTTTGTTATTGGCATTCCCAAAGACGACAAGTGGAAAAGTCTCTTTCCAATATAGTTTTTGCAATTAACAAAAATCCGGAAACTGCACGGTGGACTATTTAACCCATAGAAATACACTAATGCTACAGAATAACATTCCAGTCATCAAAATACAGAAGGAAAATTAAGCAATCAAACTTAATTTTCATTTCAGACCCAAGTATTATTTATTTTGATATAATTTAAAGACTGGAGTCTCAAAACAAGGATTAGCTATATGATCAAAAACCAGATTCGAATGAAATCTTTGATTAATATTTTTATTACAACTGTTTTCGTTGTTGTTTTGACAACAAGCTTGTCAGCAGAATATCCCTATAATGAAAACCCCGTTGTTTTGGCTTCATTTCCCAAGGTCGTGGAAAAATCTGATCCTTTGCCTATTCCATCAGTCTGGGATGGAATCCAGCCTCAAAAGAACTTTATGAGCAGCGTTTTTGCAATTTCACCGGAAGACGATTCCGCTGAATGGAAAGCCAATGAATTAAACATGGCAAATGAATTATTTAACAAACTACCTTTACCGTTTCGGATTTGCACAAAAGGAATTCGTCGAGTAAAAGAAGGAAGCTCTCCACAAGTTGCGGGGTATGTTGAAATGAATGTCGCACCGATCGTATATATAACAAATTCAGGCGCCAGTTATAAAGTTTTTTCAGGATATTTAGCTCACGAAATGACTCACTGTTTTCAAATGTCCCATCCAGATATTCTTTCCGCTTGGGAGAAACAATTCTGGACATCATCGTTTTTCATTTCTGAGCCCAAAACTGCTCCTGTAAGCGACTACGGGGCTGAAAGTCCCAAAGAGGATATGGCCGAATCAGTCAGATTGTATTGTACACATAGCTCTCTTTTGAAATCAAGCTTCCCAGACCGTTATGAATTTGTTAAGAAATATATTATGAATGAAAGCGAATTTCCCGACGAAAAAATTGATTAGAAAAGAATTTGATATTTAACGAAACCAACAAAAAGATTTGTAGCAAAACCCGACTTTTTCAAAACTTTTTTTAATCCCTCTGGTATAATTAGGGGGATTCAAATCAATAATTTGGGAGTTGGCTAATTGCAATTGGTAGCATACAGAGCCATCTTCTTCGAAATATTTTGTGTTTTGAGGTGACTTCTCAGAAAGGCTCCTGAAGAAAAAATGAAAAAATATTTAGTTCTGTTCTCACTGATTTTTATTATTGTTTTTTCGGGCACCATTTTCGGGGCTAATATTACTTTTCTTACTGATATTGAGGGAAATCAGGCCAAACTGATAAATTTTTTCAAATCAAACCCTGCTTTTGCGCAGGATTCCGACGGAAAGTATCACCTCAAGGCAGATTTTATTTTTGTCCACGGTGGTGACATATGTGACAGATTTCCCGGAGAGCGTTTAGTAATGCGAGAGTTTTTGCGACTTAAACAAGAAACACCTGATCGAGTGATCTTGATCGCAGGCAATCGTGATATCAACAAAATCAGAATTCCTGTGGAATTATCTGATTCTGCAATTAAAACTGACCCCATTTTTAAAAGCGATGATTTTCACCAATGGATTCAGGGAAAAAATCTTCCAAACAATCGTTCTAATCGCCTGAAATGGATCCTCGAAAGAACGATGGGCTCCCCATCGGCTTTTGAACTAAGGCGTTCAGAGTTGGCTTCCGAAAATGGCGTCAACCCAGCAGCAATTTCGGACGATCAAGTTACTGGAAGTTATTTATCCGATACAACCCCCGGGGGATTATTATTCCGCATCCTCAAGTCTTCCGTTATAATGGCTCATGTCGGAAAGACACTTTTTGTCCATTCTGGAATTTGCTCACAATCCCTGGGAAAAATACCCGGTTCATTACATCGAAAAATTAGTATTGTCAAATGGGAAACCAACCTTAACGAGTGGTTTCAAAAATCTCTCACCGACTGGCAACAAAACCTCGGACACAAGAACATATTCGAATATCCAGTAGGCTATGAATTGGTGCAGTATGTGGGCCCAGCACCAAAACTGACAATTAATCCGGAAAGCGTCGTTTACGGAAGAGAAGTTGACCAGGAAGGAAAAGTCGCATTACCCCCTGAGGATGTTATCAACTTCCTTAAGGAAAATGGATTTTTTCGCCTGGTACTTGGCCACACACCAAGTGGGCAATTTCCTGTAATTGAACGACTTCCCGATCAATCCTTTGAAATGGTTGTTGGCGATACCTCCTATTCACCAAGGACAGATGAAGCACCGCACATATTTTTTACCGGCCCCGATGAACGAACCACGACAATTCAGGGACAAATTTCTTTTGATGAAAAAATGGTTGTGCCTATTTCATTCTCAATTGAAGCAGGTGAAAAAACAATTATCGGCAGCCATCTACCTTCCAATGCCGTCGTAATAGCACCATTTAAAGATGGGTATCTTACCTATCGTCTTTTGCCGGGTTTCAAAGTACAATATGATTATTTTAAGCCATAAGAACTTTTGGCGTTTCATTATGAAAATATTCTTTTTTGAAGAATGAAAAAATTTTTCTCTTGGAGGCAATAAATGATTCCTTTTAGACCGCAACTTTTCAGGACCATTCTAACAGTTTTTTTATTCCTAGTCCTTTTTGAATCACTGCTGGTTGCACAAGTTAACTATAGACTGGAAGGCATTGTTTCAGTTCTTGATGCAAAAGCCAAGCTAACTACTGAAGATGGCCGAATTTTCAAACTGGTGGGAATTGATTTTAAAGATGTAGCAGCTTTTGATCAGGAAAATTGTGTGATTGAAGGCTCAGTCAAAGAGTCTGACCAAATGGAAGAACTGCGAGTAAAAAAAATTACCAAAAAGGCAATTGATGCGGGGAAAATTGTCCCGCCGGTTTATAAACCTTACGAGAGAAATTTGAAACTTATCTCTGAAAAAGATGGAGTTATTACCGTCGGCGATTTCAGGTGGCGACAGATTGTAGCTTCCTCCACAAAGGGATGTGAAATCCACGATTTCCAGACCGCTCAAATCAAACCTGACTTGGTCGAAAATGTATACATAGTCCTGAAGCCATTTCCTCCAAAGTGGTTGGCTGCTCACAGTCTCTTCCTTTTCACTTTTAAGGATGGCGGCGTAGTTACACCCAAAGGGAGTACCAATGGAATGTGTCTTAGCGTAGAAGCGCTGATGCGAAAAGATCAGGATTTCTCTCTAATAGGAGGTCTCAAGAACACTTTTGGAAACTGTTGGATTCTGACATCCTACGAAGATTACATGGATGAGATAAATTATCGAGGTGAGGAATTGAATCTTTACCCGGTTGTTTTAGACCATAATCAAACAAAACAACTTGTCATCGAATCCCTTCGTATTGGAGGAGTCAACCGACAAGGAGAATATTACAACACAATCACCAATAATTGTACAAACAATCTCATTATTCTGATGAATCGAGTTCTTCCCGAAAGCAAGAGAGTCGATCTATGGACAATTCCCCACATCATCTACAATTTCAAAGCCACTGCTCCGGTTCTTTTGCCTAAAATGCTTTTAAAGAAAGGCCTGATTGAAGATAAAAATCTTAAGATTACCGCTGAAACAGCAAGAGATCCAATGACAAAATTGGGATTGAGATAGCAATTAACTCTATTGAAAATTTTCTGTATTAAGCTTTTTTGCCAAACGAAGCAGTCTAATGGATTATTAGATTGCTTCGTTTTTCAGAGTAACGAATCACATTAATCCATTACCGATATCGATCCCATAAAAAATTGGCTTCATTGCGAAACCCCTTTTAATTTTGACAGTTATGAAAACCGAGATTTTTGTTTATAATTAGTAAATAGTACTTAAACCTTGCATGTGAAAAACAAGACTTAGTGGAAAACGTAGAAGTGAAAAAGTCGAGAAGTTAAATATAAGCTCGCCGATCTTTGTTTGTAGTGATGATTTCAAGGCTTAGATTGCAGGATTTAGGTAGCATTTTATTGATCAAGCGTGGAGAAAAAGATGAAGAAACTTCAAATTTTAATGGTATTCCTATTAGCTTTTTTACTGAATTCTTCAACGATTCTTTTTGGAGGCTCTTCTCTTGAATTTTTCTACCAACAGGTTCTTGATGTAAAAACGGACCCACCCCCTCCGGCAAACCCATCGATTCTTGATCAATTAAAAAGCATTGGAAAAACAATTACAAACGGTATTGAGGTTGCAAAAGGTGTTTACGATTTCCGGCTCAACCCAACGGTAGGCGAAAGAATCTTAAGATCACCAACTGATCCAAAAATTACATACCGAATCAAATGTGTAAAAGTCACAGATGAAAAACAATTGCTTGAATTAATGGGAGCAAAGGGCGATGAAAGTAAATTGACCAACGGACAAAAAGGACTGCTTGCAGCATACCGATTTTCCACCTCCAAGGCGATAAAAGATCGTTTAGCCATTTCGACTCGTTCGGTCATTCCAACAGTTCTTACAGACACAACCGGTTTTGAAGACCCTCAAAAATTTTCCAATCTTGAGCGTGATTTTTGGCCAATGTCAATGGGTTCAACTATTCAATTGAGTTCCAGATGCATGAGCGTTCCAAACTATGATTTAGAAGGCAAAACGACCCTCGTACACGAACTTTCTCACACCTTGGACAAAAATATTCCTTTGGGTTTGTTAAGAGAAGTAATTCATAATCATTTCACCGATGGGACATTGATTTATGGCAAGGATATGATGCACTATCAGAACGAAGTTACAACTCCCAGAGCCTCTTTCATGGAAGGATGGGCAGAATTTAATGAGGCTCTGGAATTTCCCGAAGAGCGAAACCAAATGTTTTCAGAAACAAAAAAACTCTTCAAGGAAGACCCCAAAACTGGCGAAAAAAAATATTACGAAGCTACCGACCCAGAACTTTCAGCAACAGATCTTCTGAATTGTGAAGGAGTCATTACAGTAATCCTCTGTCGAGTTGCATCTGAAACCACTGATGGCCGAAAAAAAGTTTTCGATGCTTTTCTGGCCAGCAATTCGTCAAATCATACTCTAAAATCTTTTTTCAAAAAATTCATTGCACAACATCCAGGAGATCTCGAGAAAGTAAAAAAAATACTGAATGAAGAAACCCATGGAAAATTAAGCGAGAAAGAGCTCTCTGATCTTTTGGGTATCACACAAGCACAAGCATCAACGCCAGTTCCAACACCGACTCCAGCACCAACTCCCATTCCAACAAAAACTGCTCTCAATTCTGCTGAAACACCAAACTCCCCGACAGTTAGTGGCCCGGTAAAGGTTAACAGTCCTAAAACCTTTGGAAAATAAAATCAGCGAAATATTTCTCGAGTCACATTCACTAAGCGTGTTTTTTCAAAAACACTGCCTTAGATAGTCAGTGTGACCTCGATTTTAAGAAGTATTCTTGCAGATTACTTCCAGCAACAAAGAGTAAATTCCTATTGGCATTGGCAATTAACCATACAATTCAAAAAAAATCCGCAAAAAATTGCTTTTTCCAAATTTCCTGCACTTGCGTTGATGCAGGTTTATAAGTCAAGCATTTTTGCTCTTTTTCGCAGATTACTTTACTCAATGTTTGACTTAAAGCTCAAAATGTAGTACAAAAGGTTCTTAAATTTGTCTAACTCTGAAGGTGGGAATATAATTTTGGTTAACCCTAAATTTTCACTTACCGCAAACATACTCACTAACAGAAAGTCGATGGATTTCGGACCCATCAGGTTGATAAATTGCTTTCTAATTAGAGGAAACTTTTCAGGCTTTTAAAGAACAGAACATGTCAACAACTCCAAATTTTTCCACCAATTCTGATGCCACTCCTAACGCAGTCCCACCACTCCCACCTTTGACATCTCAAAACAACTCTACCCCACCTTCTACCGTATCTCAATCGACTGCACAAACCTCAGCTTTTATCACCCCTCCGGGTTCTTTCCATTCTCCAGATTCCTCTAACCTACCAACGAAAGAATTATTTACTCTGGCAATTGGTGCTTTGGGAGTTGTCTTTGGAGACATAGGCACTTCCCCATTATATACAGTTAAAGAATGTTTTTCTCCCACTTTGGGGCTTCCCCCAACTACGGAGAATATTTTCGGCATCATTTCTCTTATTTTCTGGTCATTGAGCCTTGTCGTTGTTTTCAAATATATTATCTTTGTAATGAAAGCTGACAATAACGGGGAGGGAGGAATCATGGCCCTGGTAGCCCTACTTAAAGAAAAAGGGAAATCCACTCAAAAACTATCAGATTGGATCATTGGGTTAGCCATTTTTGGAACGTCCCTACTCCTTGCAGATGGAATGATAACCCCTGCAATTTCCGTTTTATCCGCAATGGAAGGGCTTGATATCGCAACGCCCGTTTTTAAGCCTTTTATTGTCCCAATGACACTTTGCATACTTGTGGTTTTATTTCTAGTACAATATCGTGGTACAGGAGCGGTTGCAAAGATTTTTGGGCCCTTGATGGCAATCTGGTTTGTAACAATAGGTTTTTTAGGCTGTTTTTGGATCGTAAAAAAACCAAGTATTCTCTATGCCATAAATCCTTGGTATGCTTTCGATCATTTTTCCCGACATGGTTGGTCAGGGTTTATGATTCTAGGAGCAGTGATTTTATGTGTAACTGGAGCAGAAGCATTTTATGCAGATATGGGCCATTTTGGAAGAAAGCCAATAAACATTGCCTGGTTTTATTTTGCTTATCCAGCCTTGTTCCTAAATTATTTTGGACAAGGCGCAGTTTTGCTGATTAAAGGTGAAGTTGTACGGGAAAACCCATTTTATGGCCTTTGTCCCCTTTACCTCCACATTCCACTGGTTTTAATTTCGACAACTGCAACAATCATTGCCTCACAAGCCCTGATTTCCGGAGCATATTCACTGGCACAGCAAGCTATGCAGTTGGGTTATACTCCCAGACTTACAATTCGACACACCTCCAGCAGAGCTAGCGGACAAATTTACATCCCTGAAGTCAACACATCTTTGATGATCGCCTGTTGTGGTCTGGTCATCGGGTTCCGTGAATCAGGGAATCTGGCGGCTGCATATGGAATCGCCGTCATGGGAACCATGACCATTACCTCGGTTCTTCTTTTCAAAGTGATGCGTGAAATCTGGAACTGGAGCCTTCCCAAAGCCATGCTCTTAACAAGTATTTTCCTTTCCATCGACCTTCCTTTTTTATTCGCCAATATGGGAAAGGTCTTTTACGGAGGATGGGTGCCCTTACTAATAGGAAGCCTATGTTTTGTCTTTATGACGACCTGGCACAGAGGGCGAAAAGCGTTGTACACTGAGCTTCAAAAAGCCTTTTTACCGCTTGATAAATTCCTAGCAGAAATTGCGCTTTCAAAAATTTATCGAGTAAAAGGCACTGCTGTGTTTATGACTTCAAACAGCGATACAGTTCCGCAGGTATTGCTACATCATTATAAGCATAATAAAGTTCTTCATGAACGGGTGGTTTTTCTTGTCGTCCTCTCAGAACACGTTCCTGAAGTTTCAATCGAGAATCGGGTTGAAGTTCGCAATTTAGGAAACGGATTCCATCAAATCATTGGCAGATATGGCTTTATGGAAACTCCTAATGTCCCAGATTTGCTCGAATGTGCAACGAAAAAATCATTCCCTTTCAAGATGATGGAAACAAGCTTTTTCCTTGGAAGAGAATCCCTGCTTTTATCAGGGAAATCAGACATGTATCATTGGCGAAAATGGTTTTTCAGACTTATTTCCCGAAATGCTCGGGAGGCCACTGCCTTTTTTGGTATCCCACCGAATCGTGTCCTGGAGTTAGGTACCCAAATCGAGCTATAAACATGACTAATCTTAACTGATAGCCCCCACCGCTTTTAGAGTGAAGAAATCTGGCTTGAAAAAGCCAGAAGACCAATTGTTCTATGGTGTAGGCTTATTTCACTCTCGCACAAGCAGAACAAGCGTCACGTCATCCGGCAAGGGGCCTGGTTTTCTGAAAGAATCGAGAAACAAATTCATAGAATCAAGTATTGTTTCATGACCAATTCCTGAAAGCATCTTCTCCCGAAACAATTCCTTGAGTTTTTGATAGCCCAGTAATTCACCACTTTTCGAAAAACATTCGGGAAATCCATCGGTAAACATCAATAATCCGTCTCCAGGTTCCATGGAAATCAATTTTTGCCTCTGTATTCTTTTTATTCTCGAGCCCAAAGGAAACGAAGGGAGGTCGCATTCCTGAACATTTCCTTTTGAGCAGGAAAACCACAATGAGTAGGGATGTCCCGAATTTTCAAGTATTACTTCTCCGCTTTTCAAATCGACACAGGCTGCACCAAGAGTCATAAATTTAGCTCTGGGCTTCAATTCGCGATAGAACAAGGAATTTAGCCTGTCAAGATATTCTGTTGGGAATTTCCAGGAATTGATTTTACCAAATGAAACTGTTGCCTTAGCCATGGCCATTGCTAATGCAGCAGAAATGCCGTGTCCGGTAACATCTCCGACTATAACCCCGAGTTTGCCTTTTTCAAGTTCAAAAACATCATGGTAATCACCTGCGAGGTCTGTTGCAGAGCGACGCAAGAAAAAGAGTTTCCATCCTTCCACGGGCGTGAGTGAGGAGGGAAGCAGGCTTTCCTGAACGTATGCAGCGTATCGTAATTCGTTCATCTCTGAGAGGAGCTTATTGAATACACCTGCGAGGTTTCCAAACTCATCCTTTCTTCGGATAGGAATGCGAGCGTCGGAAACCCGATTTCTTATGGCGTTGATTCCTATCTCCAGATCGGCAATCGGATTAACAAACAAAGCCGAAAGAGAGAATGCAGCAATCAATGAAATCAAGATAGCAAACAACATTCCCAAAAGAATTCGCCTGGTTAGAGGCCCCAGCTCTCTTAATACATAATCTCCCCTGATCAAATCGATGAGAATAAAGAATCCAACTCCCTGCCCTTCATCAGCTCTCATAGTAACAAGGTAGGATTTTCCATTGATTTCAATGTCCCTTGAAAGGAATTTATTGGAGAGAAAACTCCTTATAGCAGCAGCTTTCAATTCGCGGCTTCCATTTCCATAAAGCTTAGGATAGAACTCCAGGCGCGGATGCCACGCGTCAATTTCCAGCACTGCTTGGAAATTCCTGTCATCCTGAGGTTGTGATCTGATTTTTCGCTGAATTCCGTTACAAAGGACTCGATCCATTTGATGGGCCAAGGCGATAAACGCAGGGCCAGTCGCAAACTCTGGAAAGACATCCCAGTACCACAAAGCCGTTGTTCCACATCCGGGTTGGAATCTCCAAATTTGATTTCTTCGACCTATAACCGTTGAGAGTCCGACTTCGTCACTATTTAAAATTGATTCAGAAACAACCTCCTCTGGACTTATACCCAGTTTTCCAATTGGGAGGCGACCAGGTGAATGTCTTTTAACTGCCATCCGACTAAAAACTGTTGTTGCCATTGCAGCGCCATGGACTCTTGTATCATCCGTGGTATAGAATATTTCTCCATCTACTCCACGTAAATCAAGCCTCTGAATTTCTTCATTCTTAACCAATCTATTGACAACTTTGGTCAATACTTCCAGCTTAGGAAAATTCAACCAATTTACATTCCTAAAAAAATTGCATATCCGCTTGAACTTTTCATAACCACTAAGATACGAATTTTCAAGGGAACTGAGCCGGTCAAGTGCCTGTCGGCAATTCTCTTCACGCAGAATTTCCCCTCGATCATTTACTTCCAAGCCTCCGAACAATAATGCCAACGCAAGCGGAACAAGACTTGCTGTTCCAAATAACCAGGCTAACCGGAATTTAATGCTGGTTGTCTCCAACCAGCCCACCAATTTAACCGCAAATGAAACCTGGAAAACAGCCAATACCAATATAATTACTAACAAACCACAAAGAAAATATCCTACAAAAACACTAACTTGATAAATTGTCACTCCCTCTTTCAAATCACCTTCCAGAACCCTGCAAAAGATTTCTCCCTGCTTATTTGCAACAAACAACCAGGTTTTACCACCAAACTCAACCAGATCAGAACCCTGGAGCTTGGATTTTTGCCAGGCAATCTGCATAGTATCGCTCGAAATTCCTGGAGGAGGAAGAAATCGAATATTTCTTTCCTTGGAATCGATAATCCCAACTCCGTATCCTTTTTGGAAAGGTTTTAAATAAGCCTTTGCCCGCTTTATTATATCGGGCTCGTTGGTCACTACGATAAATACTCCAAACCCGTCCGGCGAATAAGTCCAGTAAAAAAAACGATTCGCATTCTGAATGTTGTATTTATAGAGAGACCGTGGATATTTGTTAAATACTTCAGGTCTCATTCCCGGACCTAAAAGCTTGCTAATCTGATCTTTTATACGAAAATGAGCTTCAACACTATCCTTTCCCTCGAAAAAAAGACTTGAATAAAAAGCTTTGATAAATTCTTTCTGGCTACTCGTCTCAGGGATTACCCTCAGCAATTTTCCTTTCTGAAAAATATAAGCGCTAATCGGAACCCCATATCTTTTTAAAATGGATTTTCTAAATTTGACCAATGAATCAGAATCATAACCTTTTTTTTTCATCTTTATCAGAAAATCGCGGACAAGTTTTATAATGTATGAACCTGAATAGGTTTTTGAAACGAACTGATCCAACTCCTTTTCCATTTTCATCAAACGGGCCTTTTCATCCAGTTCACTGAATCTTCCAAGTGATTGAGCAACCGTAAAAGAAAAAATAAAAAGAGGGACCGCGGCAAAAAGCAAAACCGCATGGCCAAATGCAAAAAAAGATTTATTCTCTGCTTTTTTCATTTTCTTCCTGGTTTTGCGAAATAACAAAAAGTGTTAAATCATCTGTAATCTTTTGGTTCCGCCAAGCCTGGACCTTCTTGAGCATATTATCAACAATTTGTGTCGAATTACCGCCTGAATTAATAAGCATTTCCGAAAAACCTTCATATCCAAGCATCTCGCCCTTTATGTTCATAGCTTCAACACATCCATCAGAGTAGCAAATCAATTGGTCTCCGGGGGAAAATTGAATCGAATTTGCAAAAACTCGCTTCCGGCTTTTTCCGATCCCTAAAGGTAAAGATGGATGCCCGATCCATTGAGATTTTCCTTTTTTTAACATAAGTGGAAAAGGCATTCCAGTCACCAGGATTTCAAGACGATGGGTTTGCGGATCCAATAATCCGCAAATCAATCCCATAAAAAGTTGGAAATTCAGTTGTTCCCTCAGGAGGGCATCTATGTCATAGGCAAGTTTTTCTGGCGAAAAATCGGCTTTCTGGCTTTCATGGAAAGAGACTGCCCGTGCAAAAGCCATCATTAATGCAGCTCCAATGCCATGTCCAACAATGTCACCGACTATAAAACAAAATTTTCCATTCGGCAACAAAAATGAATCCAAAACATCCCCCCCCAAATCAGAAGCCAAAACTACCTTCCCATGAATATCATAACCAGGCACTTCCGGGAAAGTGCTTGGAATTAAACCTTCTTGGACAATTCGTGCAAGATTCAGGTCTTTTGCCTCTTCCATCATATTGTTAAAAGCTGAAAATAGCTTTCCAAACTCATCTTCCCTTTGATCTAAAATCTGAAAACCAAAATCGCGATGACTAAGCGCTTCTAATCCCAAAGAGAGGCTATTAACCGGATGAATCAATTGATTTGAAAGGACCCTTGAAATAACAAACAGTAAAATCAAAAAAAACACACCAACAGTCAACAAACCTCTTAAAATTCCCATTATTCGCTCTCCCAAATGAGAGAGAGGGTAAAATAGAACCAAAGAAACGTTTTCTAAGCTTGGGCAGGGGAGACATATCACCACTCCAGGTTGTTCCTGGTTTGAAATTAAAGCAAATTCCGGACGTCCAAATGTTTTTCCTGCAAGGGCGGCAGAAAGAATCTCTCCTCTTAAACGAGCTCTTGGTGGAATAAGCCATCGGCAACTTTTTGTATCAATCGCAAACAATCTAAACTCTCCGCCTTCGAAGGCTTTTTTGACTCTGGCCTGTTTATTTAGAAATGCTTCCAGTCCTTTCAGAACAGAAAGTTGGGTCTCTACAAAAGTTAATGGACCTGATTTGTAGAATTTGAAAAAAACCAGAAGCTTCTTTCGGCCCAGCTGAACCATTTGAAATTGGCCCGGGCGATTTAAAGTGCTCGCAAAGCCCATGTCATCACTTCTTATTATTCCTTCAGCAAAAATATCTCGTGAAATTTTTTTCCCTTTCAATCTTCCAGGATAATAGTTTTCAATCCCCAAAAGGACCAATGGTTTCATGAATGCTTCGCTCCTTCCACAGGGTCCTTCGGGGTAAGAAAAAACCAATTTAATGTTTTCGTCCCTTGCCTGGATAATGTCTAATAATCCTTCTCGATGTAATTGGAGTGCCAAATCAAGTGAAAACGAAGAAACTTTATCAAGCCTGGAATCAAGAATTTTGGAAAGTGAATCCAGGTGTTCGTAAAAATTAGAAACAAGATTTCTCAACAAACTCTCACCATTGCTTCTAATACGACTTCCCAAAACCTCGCGATAATTATCCAAAAGATCAACAGACCCTAAGGCTATCCCCAGAAGTGGTATGGAAGCCGATATAGCAAATAGTCCCGGAAGAAGCCTTCTCAAAGGAATAGTGTGTTTCTTTCCCCAAATGCGTAAAACAAAGCAACCGAGGAAAAAGAGAAACAATCCGCCCAATCTAGCTGTTTGACGCCAGAACCTTAGATTCTCTCTGAATACCGGAAAAGCTCCATAAACCACTTTTCCGGAGCCGGTTTCAAGGAACAACCATTCAAAGCCACCGACCTCAATTTGGCGTTCGGAACTTTTTTCCAGAGATGAAAAAAGCTGTTCTGCGTATTCATCCCTTAAATCACCCGATCTGAAAAACTTTCCTTCCCCACGATATCCAAATCCGCTGATGGGAGGAACAGAGTTTTTCTGAGAATCCCATTTCCAGATCTTTTGAAAAATTTCTTTATCAGAGGGTATTTTTTCGAGTATTACAATCAGCCCCCCTTTTTCATTTCTGTTCCAAACCAGCAAACCATCTTCCTTTCTAAAGAGAATTTCAACGGGTGCTTTGTTTCCGGACTGAAGGGAGAACAGTTTTTTTCCCTCTCCAAAAAGAAACGAAATTTTGGGATCAAGTTCTTTCCGCATTACTTCCAATTCCGGGCATGGAGGCATTATGAGGCATTTAAAAAGTTTTTCAAAAAATTTCTTGGAAGGAACGTCACTTGGCCAGGAATCAACACATTTTCCGGAAAAATCAAAAAAGTATACTTGTACATTCATGTTCCAAAGATTTTTGAATCTTTCCAGGAAAAAGGAAAACTTTTCAAAACGACTAAGTTTTCTGGAGAGCGAAAGTAGCCTGGAATGTGCGTACACTTCGGAATCGCATCTTACGGCCAACCTGGAAAGTTTTTTGCGATTTTCTTCCAGGTTCTTTCTCTGGTTTTTATTTTCCAACCCAGATAACCAGAAATCAAAACCCAGAATAAGGCAGAGGATCAATATTCCAAATTGAACCGCAAAGCTTAGAAATTCCCAGTCTTTTCCCCTCACGAAGAATCAACTCATCTTATCTTAGAGCTTTTTCAATTGCGTCAAATTTGTTGGGAAATTGGTTTAACTCATCCATTAAAGTGGTCAAACCACCTGATTCACCGAAATAAGCACGAATGGTAGTTATACTCGCAGCTATTTCTTTTTCTTTGGTAAGGAAGTCATAGAAATACGGTTCTTTTCCCCGGAATTTATCGAGAAGAGATGAAATTGAATTATTCAAATCCTGGAAACTGGCATTGGCATTTAATGGCGGAGCTGAATCATAAAGGATTTTCATTTTTTTAATGTCAAGCAAGCTTTTTATGGTAGGATTCACTTTTCGGGCAGGAAGAAAATCAGAATAAGGGGCTGTCAAAGCCTTTTGATATTCTGTTTCCGCTTGTTCGAAATTAGTTTTCATAAAAGCGATTTCTGCGGCGCCGACTGTACAAACCACTCTCAGGTGATATGTGCTGTAGCTAAGAATTGTTCCAAGAAGATTATCAGGAAGAGCTACTGAAGAAAGATTTTGAATATATGGATTAGTACGAGCCAGCGCTAAAAAGACCATAGATGCTTTTTCGCCGTATTTCTCAGCTATTCGTAGTTGCACTATTGCCGCTTTTTCTTTATCGGAGTTGCTTCCGGATGAAAGCGCAGCATCCCTCTCCTGTTCCAGCTCAGCAATTTTAGCGTTGGCAAGATTGGAAATTGTAAGGACGCTTTGAACTCCCAATGCAAGAGCGCCAAGGTTTCGGGCAATTGATTCATCTCCACCGTTAATTTTCATAAACTCAGAAAAGGCATTAGCAGAAGGAACTGTCATAGATGCAACTGAAAATAAAGCTTTTCCAATTTCGTCGTTAGGGAAAGGAACTTCAATATTACTCTTTGCTTTGTTTGGATTATCCTCATTGTAGCCAGTCAATATATGGTTTACAGAATATTTTTGGTCTTTTCCGCCTGAATCCGTCCAGGTGACGGTGATTGTAAGCTCTGAAAGGCCTGGCAATGGTTCAGATGAATTCGAACCGCTTGAACCCCCGGAACCAGCGGGGAGATTTGTTACAAAATTGGAGGAAACCTGGAGCTGAAAATTCTTAAGTTGGGTATAAATTTTTCCGGAATTTCCATCTATCGAACCATCTTCAGTTTGATCAAGAAAACCGTTATTTTTGGTATTTTGCCAAATGGAAAACAAGAAGCTGTCACCATTGACTATTTTCTTTTTTTCACCTGCGGAAATATGGATCAATTCAGTAAAAAAATGTGGATTTTCAGATAATCGGTAATCGATATCTTCAATGACCTTTTGGCAGATAAACATAGCTGTAAAATGCTCAGAACTGAAAGTTTCACCACGTATTCCAGAGCCTCTGAATGATTGGAATAAAGCCATTCCAGCCATTACAAGTATGAAAAGAGCTACCAGTATTTCAAGAAGAGAGATCGCTTTTTTTCTGTTAAATTCTTTCATTTTCTCATTTGCCAAGGATTAGATGATACATTTTTTCGTCGGATAAAGTCAAAATTAAGAAAACCCATATTTCTTTTACTTTAAGGGATTAGTCAGAAACTTTTTTGGAAGTCTTTTTCCTGACGTTCAAATTATATTTCAAAAGAAAAATTTTATACCTCAAAGGCTGATCACTTAGATTCAGTTCAGCAAGCAAGCCCCAAGAAATTTCTGGGCTCCTTTATTAAGATTTGCAATAATTTAGATTGAAACGACAAATTCATTGGAACTCAAAGTACTTATTTTCTATAGTTACTTTTTCCAGTAACGAAATTATTAACTGATGAAACAAAGCATATAATTATTTTTTATAAATATCTCTAGTTATCTGTATTCATCATAGGTTTGGATCCGTTGGTTTTTCCATCAGTTAAACTGTTTTACCAAAATTTTTCGCTTATTTCTACAGCTTAAACATAGCTATTTATACGCATCCCACAGGAAGGCAGGGGGAGTTTTAATTTCAACTATGTCTTCCTCCGCCGTGCTCACCGCCGTGCTCACCGCCGTGCTCATCGCCGTGCTCACCACCATGCTCACCACCTCCGTCGCGACCCTTAGTTCCACCGTGGGCACGATGTTCAGTGCCACCGCTTCTATCTTTGTTGTCTTTTCTCCCATTACGGCCTTCTCCCCTAAAATCACCCCGCTCTTTCTTAACCTTCTTCTCCTTATTCCCAGATGGGTTTAGAGCCTTGCCAAAGTCTTTTAGCGCCGAGCTAAGGACATCATTCCAATCTGAAGCATAGGTATTATTAGCACCTGGCCAGGATGGAAGATTAGAATTTATCCTCCATGTATTTGGGTTAAAAATATTATTGATTGTCCAAGCCGGATCGTCTACAACGTCAGTGCCATAGATGGAAAAAATATTATCAATTACCTGGTCCTCGGTTTGCGATACGCTCTGATTAGGAACACCTTGAGATGGGGCGGGTTTGCTCAAAATACCAGCTAAACTGGTTAACGGCCCCCCAAAAACAACTGGGAAATCAGGAATCAAAGCATTTGCCTGACCAGCTAATCCGGTAAGAATTTGTTTCAAGCTGTCAGAAGACTTAACTTTTTTCTCGGTATCAATTGCTGAGGCTCTATTGTTCTGGCGTATTTTAAGCAGATTCTCTATTTGGGTAACATACGGGGATGAAGGATCGGGTTTACTGGTTGGGAAATCTTCGGGTTTAATTTCTGTAGAATAAATAGGAATACCTGTACAGAGGCCATCAAGCAAACTGGGCTTAAATCGAGCCCGCCAGAAGAAATAGCGTTTGCACGTTTTATAAAATGCTTGAACCCAAATATCAGCAGAGTATTCAAGTTTTGGCGAATCACAAATAAAGTAATTATACGTTCCCCCGCCAAATTCGATGTTTGCTCCTGAGTCTGGCCCTCCGACAAACCATCTTTTTTCCCAGGGTTGGGAATATAATCTTCCAAGAAGGATGTTCAAACCGGTTTCTCCGATATATTGAACCCTGAGATTGGCGTCAGTATACTCGACCTGGCGATGCAAACCCCTCATCAGGTTTGAAATAACCATTCCTGCACCAAATAAAAGAAAGAGAATTACCATTGTCATTCCCAACGCAATTCCTTTTCTCTTCATAGGTTTATCCTCCATTCTTATTTCAGGAACCATGACGAAAAATGTAATATTTAATCTTCATCCTCCGAGGAAGAATTCTGGAGTCGCACAAAATTCATGAAAGAATAAGTACCACCACCACCTAATAAAGAACCGCTCACAAATACTCCACCTATCGAATAGGGAGTAAAATTCAATTCAAGAACATTTTCCATTAATACGGTTTTATCCTGGGAAGAACTCGCTGATCCGTTCATTGATGATATAACAGCACGGAAAATATCATGCTTTTCAGCTTTGGATTTTGATTCGTCTTTTTCAAGATAAATTATCTTTATCTGATTGACATAATTCTTGAAAACAAGAAAAGGATAAGTATAGCCACAATTTGGGGAAGTGACTTCTATTCCTTCCTGGAGTTCTCGGAAAAGGTTGATCATTGCCTTCCGGGCTTCCATTTGGAGGTAGAGTCGCTTGGTAAGAGTGTCTGTGGTCCTGAAAAGAAAATTTTGCCATACGTAGACTCCTAGTTGGAAGAAGAAAGCTAAAATTACGCTTGAAATTATCACTTCAACAAGCGTAAAGCCTTTGTGTACAGCCAATTTTCCTGTTTTAGGGCTTTCCCCAATTAAACATATCATTATTTAACTCTACTCTCTTTTAATGATACTTCATTATTACCGTTGTGTAAATATTTTCCAGGGAATTGTCGATTGCTTAATCGGAATAGAATTTTTCGGAGGCCGAACATGAGATTTCCTGGTGGAAAAATATTTTTGATTTTCCTTTGTCTGGCTTTTGCTTCAAATCCCTGCAAAGGCAAAGACCCATATGACCTTGGAAAGGTCCAGATTCTTGGAAAAGATGCGCAAAGCAGGGAAATAACTCCCGAGTTACCGGAAATTCCTCTTGAAATTGGTGATAAGAAAGAACCGCTTCCGGAAATAGCCTCTGAAACATTGAATCTTATTCCACCAATTGGTAAAGTTGAGCCTCTTCCAAATGTTACCCCAGCCCAAAGTAAAGCCAAGAACCTGAAATTGGATTATGCCAGAGGAACAAGAGGTTGGGAAAAGACGGAATTTTCCGCACAGGGGGTTCAATCCGGTTATACGGCAAATTTCGACATTTTCAGGGAATTTCGAGATGCCTACAAAACCACAATAAGAACTCAAAAGAGCGTTTTCGAAGGTTCATTGAAATTTTCCGAGCAGGAAAATCACGACCTGGAAGGGACAGTAAGTGTTTCAAAGAATCAATTCGGGCTAAGAGGAACCAATGCAATCCTTACTCCCAAGATAGGAATAAAAGATGATGGAACTTCTATCAAACTAAAAGGGCAATCAACGCTTTCAGATGGTGCACTTCTTACCTGTAATGGAGATTTCAGCCAGATTTCCCGGAACACCGGAAACAACGGGCTTTCATTCAACGAGGATTCCAACCTGAGTTCAAGCAGGTTCGATGCTGAATACAAATTTTCAGTTAACTCTCAAAGCACTGCCAAAGCTACTTTGAATCTTTTTAAAGATGATTACTCCATCGAAAATGGAAGCAGATTAGGATTAACAAAGCGAATGTTTGCATTTTCCGGTGAATTCGAACTTCAGGAGCGAGCTTACCTTGAATTTGGATTAAAAAGTTCAAATTTAATGGATAGAGAGCGCACTTCTCCCGTGGTAAAACTGGATCTACGCTCAAATAGCCCATGGCAAGCTATTTTTAGCTACGATGAGAACCTTGGAAATGACGATTTGAAAAAGTTATTCATGCCGGAATACCATGTCTCGATCGCTCCTTTGAAAGCTTCTTTGAAAAAAGATTTCAATTTCAGACTGAATTATCAAGCCCAGGAAGGATTACATTTAGGTGGTGAAATTTTTCGGGACAAGGAAGAAGACGGCGTGGAGTTAAATGATCAGTATTTGACAAAGCAGAAAGTTTGGACACAAAATGTCAGCACTGTCCCCAAGGTTGTAAGAAATGGATTCAGTCTTTATGGGCAAGCAGACTTGGATGATAATTTAAAGTTGAAAATCAAATCCACAATCCAGGATCCAACCAATGAATCGGTTGGAAGACAGCTTGCCTATGAACCCAAACGAATGCTCGAAGTTTCAGCCGAATACAAAGCCGAAAAATTTGAAATGGAATTCGTCAGAAACGCCAAATTTGATCTCAAAACATACTTCCCTGGAAGCACTGAAAACTGGGATTACAGTCGATCGGATATTTCCTGCAAATATCATTTCAATACAAATTTAACCATGTATTTAAGCATACAGGATTTATATAACGAGTCAAAAAGCTTGCGATACAATGTTCCGGAGGAGGGAAGACTTTCTCTGGCTGGTTTGGACATGAATTTTTAAGGAGGTTTTGGAATGTTCAGCAACCTTTTCATCGTAGAAGTTTTTCTAAAGGGAGGAATTGTGATGGTTCCTCTGTTGCTTTGTTCTATTCTCGCTTTGGCAGTAACTATCGGGAGAGTTCGCTATTTTATGGCCAGGCCACTTGACGCCGAAAATCTGATGCGGAATGTAAAAGCTCTTTTGAATTCCGCTGACCTTCAGGAAGCCATTCGAATTTGCAGAAGTGAGCCTCATCCACTAGGGTTGGTCATCGCAGCGGGCTTAAACCATCTAGGACTTGCCCGTCAGGACATGATGGATCACATGCGTGAAGAGGCTTTGCGTCAGTTAAAAAATATAGTCCGACACAACTCTATTCTTTCAACCATAGCCGGAATTTCACCACTTTTGGGACTAACTGGAACCATTATGGGAATGATCTCATCCTTTTCGGTAATATCTACAGTTGGGATTGGTGATCCAACAGCACTTGCCGGGGGAATTTCCCAAGCTTTATACACAACAGCAACAGGATTATTCGTGGGAATCCCTGCCCTAATAGTCTATAACTGGTGCGAAAATAAAGTAATTCAATATGAAGATGCGGTCGAATATTGCTCATTAGATCTTGCCAACAATCTACCAAGCCGGGAGTATGAACGTGAGAAAGCTTCTTCCTGAAAGAAAACGAGAAAAACCACAGATAATTCTGACGAATCTAATTGACGTTATCCTGATTTTGGTTTTTTTCTTTATGATTACCAGTTCCTTCGCCAAAGAAAAGAACAAAATTCCCATTGAACTACCCGGGGCTTCATCAGGGATATCAAACGAAAATGAGCTTCTAACTATCACCGTAGATTCTAATGGCCGACCCTATTTAAACGGAATTGAGGCAGATTCTTCGATGCTTCGAGAACAAGTGATGGAATTTACCTCAACCAACAAGGACGCATCAATTCTGGTCGAAGCCGATGTCGCGACCGACTATGGAAAAGTTGTAGGAGTACTCGATGAAATTCGTTCCGCAGGCGGAAAAAATATTGGGTTATCTACCAAAGCTAAACCTGGCTCTCGCTAGACTTTTTCCTCAGGAAAATAACAAAAACGAGGCCGAAGAATTCCAGCTTTCATTGCTGGTACATTTCGCATTTCTGCTTTTTTTAACAATTTACTTTTTTCTTTTCAAAGTCCAAAGTTTGACTTTGATAAAGCAGGGAAGCATCATACCGGTAAGATTGATCACTGGGTTTGGAAACAATCCAAATTCAAACCAATTTGGGCCATCCACTAATTCAGTAAATTCCAACCCTTCCACACCTGCTCCACAAAAAGTTGCATCACCGAAAAAGATAAAAAAAGTAAAACCTGAGCTGCAAATCCAAATTAAAGGAAAGAAAGAGATTGCTCAGGTAAAAAAAATAAAATTGGACAAAAAACATCAACCTCCTGCACAAATTCCAACTGAGCCGATTCCAAGGGAAAGCGACAATTTCAGTAAATCAAAGCTCAATCAAGCGAAATTTGAAGACACCTCACTAACACCTTTTTCGCTTCAAAACCCAACAAAAAATACTATTGAAACAGTCCTGGGTGAAAACATCGATGACCCTCTTCCGCAAATCCCAAGTAAAAGGGAGATTTCCGGACCAAACCCAACTCAGGAAAAAAGTTCGACAGACTCCACAGCAGGAGAAAAGTCAGTTGGAAGTGGCGGAGACGAATTCAGCGTTTGCGATCTTGAGTCTTTTGGGGACCAGACAAAAAACTTTTCGCCACCATCTATTGTCTCGAAGGTTTTACCTGAGTATCCCGAATGGGCACGCAAAAAAGGAATAAACGGGCAGGCAGTGTACAAGGTTTTGATAATGGAGTCAGGAACCGTGGGAGACGTTATTCATCTATCTTCAACAATCGACCCCAAAATGGCAATCGTTGGGGCCCAGGCGCTTAGAAGGTGGGTATTCACACCAGTTCTCGACGGCGGGGAACCAATCAGAACCTGGGTAAAAATAACCGTCCAGTTCCAATTGAAATAAATGGTGAGGAGATTTTCCACCAAGCTTAAGTACACCAAATCGAAAAAGAAATAGGAAAAACCATAATGAGTAGGTATTTTAGTAAAAGCCGGCGTTTGCACTTGCCGAATCACGAAGTTTATGGTTATCGGCGCCCATCATACCAGAAGTCGCAAGCTGCTCGGCTGTGAATTGCAATGGGGAGACGCAAAAGAAAACGAAGGAGGAGGCATGTCACCTCCCAACTGGAATGAAACTTTAATTTACGCCCCGATGTCATCATCGGGTTTTTGCTAAGAATAACAACGCTTTTTCCTCTTTGGCGTGCCAAAGAGTATAGACGCCTGGAAAAATTGATTTCTTCGGCGGCATACATTGTATCATTGAATCCCTTCAATTCACGAAAGGAAGAGGCCTCGCAAAAAATAAACGAACCTGCAGCGAATTTGAACAAACGGCTGATAGCATTCCAAATATGAGAAGAACAAATTCCAAAAAGATTTTTAAAATCAAAGTTTAAAGTACTTCCACCGCCAAGAACTTGATTCGAATGTATTGCACGGCTAACATCCCGGAATAAGGCTTCTGAGGGGATGGAATCCGCATCGATAAAAATTAACCAATCGCCATGTGCTGCAGCAGCCCCTTTGTTACGGGCACGCGCAATTCCGTTCAATGGCTCGAAAACAACCTGTGCACCACAGTTTCGGGCAATAGCTGCAGTATTATCTGTGGAGTTGTTGTCGGTAACGATCAACTCCGTCTTCCAACGTAGCTTGTGAAAAACTTCGCTGGCTTTTTTGATTGCCGCAATTGTTTGTGGAAGAAGTTTTTCCTCGTTAAACGCAGGAATAATGAAGGAAATTAAAAGTGGTTTCATTTTTTGGAAATTTCAAACACCTAATTATTTTCAAAAAAGAGGCAATACAAGAAATCGATCTGCCACCGACATTATAAATAAAGCAATAAAACGCTCTTTAGGGAAAACTGTATTGGAATTTCTTTTCTGAATTTCCCATGAAAACAGAATACCACTTTTCACCATTTTTTGGTAATAACAATTCCATCTAAATCTTTTATAATACCAATTTCAATTAGTTCGTTCATCCAACCTATTTCGAGCTTCAGGTCTAGGTAAATAGGAGTTGGGACTGGCAGAAATGAATGCTTCAACCATCCAGGAAGGGCTCCTTATTTTCATGAAAGTTACGTGTTTTCTTGGAAAATATACCGATCCAACTTCATTTTGATCAAATAAATGTTCTTGGGGTGATGCACATATTTTTTGGGATTGGTATAACGTTCACTTGTTATCGGAATATAAGTGTCTACCAGTCAGGTTCATCGCTGTTTTTGGGTTTTTGGGGCTTTCCACCCCGGCGATTTTCGAAGAAATTTCTCAGTTGATCAGGGCTCATCATGAATGGATCAAGTTCTTCCTCATCATTCCTTTCGCCGGGTTCATTCCTGTAATTCAGTTGAACCTCTTTCTCTCTTTCTTCCAGCTCTTTAAGTATTCTTTGCACCTGATAGGGATTAAGTTTTTGCTGTTTCAATGATTGAGCTCGTTGGGAAGCGGAAGGAGTCTGTTTATCCTGTTTCTCGTTTTTGGCCATTTCGACATCTGAACGTTTTTCTTTTTCCTCATCTTCATTCATGGTACCAGATGCATTTTGGTTCTGATTCATCGAATCACTGGCATTTCCCGCTTTCGGGTCTTTCTGTTGCTGGTTGTTTGTGGCATTTTGATTTGATCCTGAAGCATTTCCCGAGTTTTTTTCGGCCTGTTCAGAATTTTTCTGGCCGGCTGAACCCGGTTTATTTTCTCCGGATTTGCCGGATTTGCCTGATTTCCCGTCCTGTTTGTTTTCCTTGTTGTTCTCGTCTTTTTCATTTTGGTTTTTCTTATCGGAGCCCTGGCCCTGCTTCTGATCCTGGTTCTTTCCTTGTTTTTGATCCTGTTTCTTATCCTGGCCGCCCTTCTGGTCTTTTTTATCTTTTTCCTTGTTTTCCTTTTCTTTTTGTTTTTCCATCATTTCATTGAGTTTCTTATTTGCTTGTTCGAAATTATAACGGGTTGTTTCATCTTCTTTTAGATCCAAGGAAGATTTATACGCAGAAACAGCTTTAGCATAATCGCCGGTTTTATAATAAGCATTACCAATGTTATGGAGAGTGTCTGGTTTCAGCTCCTGCGGCATTTTTTCAAGAGAACTTTCCCAGGTTTTGGCGGCATCCGAATATTCACGCTTTCGAAATTTGATTATTCCAATGTTGTACTTTAGTCTGGAATTATCGGGATCATTGAAATATTCTTTATTCAAAATCGTTTCAGCGTCCTCAAATCGACCTTCACCTAGTTTTTGAATCGCTTTGGAATTTTCGTAAGCAGTCAGGGAAAAGGCAGTCGAAGAAACAATTTGAAGAAAACAGCAAAAAACAATTGTTTTAGTCCATTTATCCCACGCAATATTGAAGCTATTTCTCACAAACATTCCGCTCTTCATCTAAAATTCTCCCTAAACTTCCAACCTTCTCTTCGAAAACTGCATCACCAAACCTTCGTCTTTTCGAGATTTTTTTTTTCACACTTTCCAGCAAAGAGAATTTTCATTCCATTAATTGGGTATGACTTTTCATAGAGTTCAGATTCATATCCTTTTCAGCCAATGGTCTCTTTCACGTTCATAAGGAATTCGTTCCGACAGCATCCACTCAAAAATGAGAAGGAGAAATGCAGCTAACGCCGGCCAATAATAGACTTCCTCGACAACAGTTCTTGTACCACTTACGACTGCGACCCTTTTCAGGTCTTCAAGAGCTTTTGCAACTTCAACAGCGCTTCTTCCATCATGTGCTCTAAGAAATTTTCCCCCGGTGTCTTTGGCAATTTTACGAAGGGTGCTATCATCGAGCTTACTGATAACGGTTTGCCCTTGATATTTCTTGTATACAATTTCACCCCAGACATCGCGAGAAACTGGAATTGGTGCACCATCATTGCTACCAATCCCTACCGTGAAAATAGGAATTCCCTTTCTTTTCGATTCATCAATTGCCTTTTGAAGCCTCGTTTCATTTTTATCTTCACCATCTGAAACAAGAACTATTACTTTTGCCTGTGAAGCATTCATATCGAATCGATCAATTGAAGTTTCAATCGCACCTGCAATGTTTGTTCCAGGCTTTGTCAATAAATCCGGATCACATCTTTCCAGAAAAGTCAGAAAAGTTCCCTTATCATATGTCAAAGGACTTTGGACCATCGCATCGCCAGCAAAGATTACCAAACCGATGCGGTCCTGTCGCAAACCGTTCAAAAGTTTCTGAATCAGAGCTTTTCCAACATCAAGTCGGCTGTTTCCCTCAATATCCATGGCTCTCATGGAATGAGAGACATCGAATGCAACGACCATATCAAGCCCAGACCCAACAACAGCTTCTTCAGTAACTCCTCCAATTGGCCTGGCCAATGCGATACACAGAGAAACAAACGCCGCAATAAGAAGAGCCCATTTTGCAATCGGACGTCTGGTCGACTTGTGGCCAATGATGCGAGAAAACATAGGATTCGAAACAAAGTTTTCTTTCCTCTTCCTGAGGTCTTCGGTAAATCTTTTCAACAGAAAAAAGAGCCATACTGAACCGACAAACAGTATCAGAAAATTTTCGGGAGATTTGAACATTTCAAAATAACCTCAAATCAAAAAACTCTGGAGAATGTTCTGGCTCTGAAGAAAATTTCAATCAACAAGAGAGCCAGTGCAGGAGCGAGAAACCAATAAAAGCGTTCAGAATACTGAACCGACTTGGAAACTTCAATCTTACCTTTCTCAAGTTTGGCAATAGTAGCGTAAATCTTTTCCAGAGCCGAGTTGTCAGTAGCTCTGAAAAACTGCCCTTTTGTAAGGAAGGCGATGTCCTTGAGAAGTTGCTCGTCTATTTTAGGAATATATACCGATCCATCGGGATTCTGGGCATATTGCCTGCCATATGGGGTATCAATAGGAATAGGAGCACCTTCGAGAGAACCAACCCCGATGGTATAAATTCTAATACCCTGATCGGCTGCTATTTTTGCAGCTTCAAGCGGATCGATTACACCGGCATTGTTCTCACCGTCGGTTAAGAGGATAATCACCTGGTCACGTTTTTCCCCTTTTCCCTTTTTGAACTTATACACAGCATTGATTATCGCGTCTCCTATGGCAGTCCCATCCCGTTTGATCATCTGAAGTCCTGTTTTTCGTAGCAGTTCAGTTACAACTCCATAATCGAGAGTTAGTGGGCACTGGGTCAGTGAAAGACCGGCAAAAGCCACTAATCCTATTCTGTGGTCCTGCAGACCGGTGATGAAGCGCTCCGTGATAGCCTGGGCTGCTTTTAAACGAGTGGGCTTAAAGTCTTCAGCAGCCATACTTCCTGATACATCCAGGACAAACATTATATCGATTCCCTGTCGTTGAACGTCCTCACGTTCGATTCCATATTGAGGACGCATCAAAGAAAGGATTAAAAGAAACAATACCAAACCACGAATTAAATCCGGGAGGAAAGATAACCGGACTTTCCATCCTACTCCGATCTCCCGAAGTTTTTTGACGAGTGGAAAGCGAATTCCTCCCTTTTTTAATCCTTTCAGTACTATCAACTTATAACTAAGCACTATCGGAATCAGGGCAATCAAAAACAGAAATTCAGGGCTATGCCATCTCATTATAATCTATCCCATTAATCCATTTTCATTTCTTAGAACCGTTTCTTTCGCCATGTATAACGGTACTTCGAAGAAAGTTAAAATTTCATTTCCCATTCGCGGCAGTTTATTAAATCCAGAACACGCTGATGTAAATCTTCCAGCGTCTGACCATGCAGGTTTTCACCGGCATACTTCACTCCATCAAGCACGGTCGAAAGATTCTCAACCTTTCTGACAAGCTCATTTGCTATCTTCTTTTGGAACAATTCATCCACCAGCTCATCACTGGTAGAAGCCTTTCCCAAGCCGAGACTATATTTTGCCTTTAGAAATTCCCGTAAAATCAAAGCCAAAACTTCACAAATATCCTTAACAGCTCCATTTTTCCAAATCGATGAAGTCTTTAATCTCCGCATAGCTTTCAGGGCTTCTTCAAGAGGATCAGGTGGCGGTGGAGGTGCATTTAGCGCTTTTTCTTCCCTTTCCCTAATCATAGTCATAACAAATTTTATTAAGAACAGTACAACGCAAATAGTAATAAAGTACAAAAGCCAAGTTCCCCAGGGATATGGAATAGCCACCGGTGGCCTGATATCAAAAATTTCCTCCCCCGGGGGAAGTGAAGAAACTATTTGTGAGGTAGTGGCAACTGACATTTCTTTCTACTTTATTCCATTTGATTATTCATTTGTTCCAATTGCATCAGGAAGTTTCTTTGTTCCTGAAGCAGCCTCTTTTTCACCTGGATAAAAATGGGAGGCAACGACATCATCAAGAATTTTCAATTCTTCCTTCTTGGCCAATTCGGAAATAGCATCGGAAATTTTGCTTCCCTGTTTTTCTTCAAGAAGTCGAAGCTGTGCTTGTTTTTTTGCCAGATCCGGAGGGACTTTTCGCTCTGGAATCACTTCATTGATCTGATAAACAAACCACTTCCCACTTATTTCAATTGGGCCCAGGGGATCTTTCGGAACTTCAGAATTCCACTTAATCGACTTCAAAAAAGTGGGGAGTTTGTCAACAGTGACATTGGAATGATCGCTCAAAACTTCAGGTTGGGAAGCTCCTGTAGGGTTTTTCAACCAGTCCCTGGCTGAAGTTTCATCTTTAAAAGAAAAGGTTGAAAATACAATTCGCATCGGAGAATCAAATTCTTCCGCATGTTTTTCCAAATAAAGCTTCAAAGCCTGCTCATCAACCTTGATATCCTTCAATACTTCTTCCTCAAGATAAATTTGTAAAATCAGATTTTCTTCCATTTGCCTTATTCGATCAACAAACGATTGTCTTTTTGCTACTCCAGCACGTTTTGCTGCTCGTTTGAAAAGCATTTCGCCTGCAACCTGTTGAATTACACGACTTAACGCTTCTTTGGGTGGTGATTTTAGCGGAAGGCCACGCTGTGCAAGTTGTTGTTCGAGTTGTTCAATAGTACAAGCAGATTCATTTCCAAGCTTGATGACGGTCAATGAAGAAACCTCACTCACTATGGGATTTTTTCCTTCTTCAAGTAACATTCGCCTTTGAACATCATAGACTCTTCCCAGGCGATTCATACAGATTTTGATCCCATTTTCAGCGTCTACTGCCATCGCTGGAGAGTGGCTTTTTATATAGATCAATTCAGCAAGGGCTTTTTCATAATCTCCAAGATAGTTCATATAAATTTCGGAAATGGATTTCCTTATTTTCAGGCATTTTTCAAGGACTGGTTCATTCTCTACAGCCTGTTGAAGGGCCAAAACTGCATCATTGTACAAACCATGTGCGAGAAGTTCTGCGGCGTAATTCAAATGATTCTCACTCTGGAAATGAACTTTTTCTCCGCGAACCCCTAAGGTTATCAATCCAATCACCAGACTTATGATAACCAACAAAAGGATCGCATTAACTCTTGCAATAAGACTTTTCAATGCACTCATATAAAACCTCACACATTATTGTACAAATTTTACCGTCATTTCAGCAATTTACAGTTTCAGTTAGATTTCTTCAAATTCTCGGGACACAAGTTCTTCACATTAGCTCAACACTAGTCTTCGACCGCTTCAACACAAGCACTTTGTCTTTTCAGGTTGTGAAAAAAACTGAAATTGCGTCAGTTCATTTGCTCTTCACGTTTATCCTGAATAATTAAAAAGGTCAACCACTACTCGAAAAACGTCTTGTTCGTCTGTTAAAAAGAGCGATAATTGGTTTTGAAACAGATTCCCCAGCAGTTAATTCGACAAAATCAACTCCGATTTTTTCGGCAAAACTTCTGAATTTAGTATCCATCCGTCTGATTAAATCCGACAATTCGCTCACCCTTTGCCGATTAGAGGTATCCAACAGCGATTCTTCGCCAGTTTCCGGGTCTTCCAGTTCGATAAGTCCAACATCCGGCAACTCAATTTCCCGACGATCACGTATTTTAACTGCAATTAAATCATGCCTTGCAGCCGTAATTTTCATCTCCCGTTCAAAATTCTGGCAATCAAGAAAATCTGAAACAAGAAAAATTACTGACTTATGTCTTAACGAATTGTTCAGTAAATGAAAAACCGGCTTAAAATCAGTGTTTTTTTCTTTGGGAACAAAATACAGAAGATCCCTGATCAATCGTAGGAGATGGGTTTTTCCTTTTGCAGGAGCGGAATACTTTTCAACATGATCAGTAAACATCAATATCCCGAACCGATCATGGTTTTCAGCAGCAGACATTCCAATGGCAGCTGCAAATTCGACTGCGGTTTCTCTTTTCTCACGACTCCCTGATCCGAAAGACATGGAACCCGAAAGGTCCAGTGCGATAACGACCTGAAGTTCGCGCTCTTCGACATGCTCTCTTATATGCAGATTACCGGTACGAGCTGTAACCTTCCAATCTATGGAGCGGAATTCATCACCACGGGAGTATTCACGAATTCCGGAGAACTCAATTCCCTGGCCTTTGAAGACTGATCGATATCCGCCTGAATAGACTGAATCAACCAAGCATCGAGTTTTGATCTCGATTCTTTTGATTTCTTTCAATAATTCTTTTGGTAACATTTTCCCTCAACCAACATTTCAGAAAAATCCTGATTACAAATGTTTTTTCAGCCAACAAGACGTTTTTATGGAACAGGGACTCCTTCAGAAATTCTTCTGATTATTTCTTCTGAAGTGATCTCATCAGCTTCCGCTTCATAAGTTGGAATCAGTCTGTGCCTCATGATGTCGGGAAGTATGCTTTTGATGTCATCGGGTTTAACATACGGTCTTCCTTTTACAAGGGCAAAACTGCGTGCTGCACGTGCAAGATAAATTGATGCACGCGGGGACGCACCAAATCTGATATAACTCTTCAGATCCAGTTTGTATTCCCATGGACGCCGTGTGGAATCAACCAATCTAAGTATATACTCAACCACCTTTTCGTCCACGTAAACTTTTCTGGATAGATCCCGCAACGCCAACACTCCAGCGCCATCAAGAACCTTGTTAACAATTGAAAGGGAATGTTTTTCCTCATTCAAGCCCATTCTTACTATTATTTCACGTTCATCTTCGGAGTTTGTATATCCAACGATAACTTTAAACAGAAATCGGTCCACTTGTGCTTCTGAAAGGCTGTAAGTTCCTTCAGTTTCAATTGGGTTCTGGGTTGCAAGTACCATGAAAGGTTCGTGGAGTTTGAAAGTTTCGTGTTCGATGGTAACCTGTCTTTCTTCCATCGCTTCAAGAAGCGCGCTCTGCACTTTTGCAGGTGCACGGTTTATCTCATCGGCAAGGATGAATTGTGAAAAAATGGGCCCTTTGTGAGTGAAAAATGCTGATTTCTGAGGATCAAAAATCCTTGTTCCGATAAGGTCTGCAGGCAAGAGGTCGGGGGTAAACTGTATTCTCGAAAAGGGTGTTTCCACTGTTCGAGCCAATGCCTTTATTGCAAGCGTTTTGGCTAATCCTGGAACGCCCTCAAGCAGAATGTGCCCGTTGGTGATTAATGCGACAATAAGCCGGTCAACCAAGTCTTTCTGCCCGACTAAAATTTTTCCCACTTCAGACTTAATTTTTGCAACAGTCTGCGCTGCTATTTCCAGTTGATTTTTTATTTGGGGATCAATGTCCATTTTTGTTTACCTCACTAATTACTGTTATGCCTTTTTTTTTAAATATTTAGAGCATTCTTTTCTGCGGATTACAACTCCAAAAACAATTTCTGGTATAATTTTTTACTAGCGTTAAAATTCAATAGCCACTTTTTTGCTGCTCATACTGCTTTTTCCTCATTTTCTTCTCGTTTTTTTGTTAATTTTATAATTACCTGCATTGAGTTTCTAACAATTTAAATCAATCCATGTAAGATAGAATATCTCTGGAATCACTCAAAATTTCTGAAAAGGATCTGGCAGGAACCATGTTGGCAAACTCAACCAGTTCCCAGTCTTCAGTAATTTTTGTAATCATGGGAATTTTCTCACGAGGAAGTTTTCCGGAAATTCTGTCCATTAGTTCATTTGGCGTAAGAGATGGCTCAAGATCAGTGAAATTGTGCAAAATTGCTTTATGGAAAAGGGAAAAATACCTTTTGAAGAGCTCACGATCAGCATCTGGATATTGTTTCTTGAGAGCTGCAACTTCCACTTCAAAATCAATCTTTTGAACCCGTTCTGAAGTTTCTTCAATTATCAATGCATCTTCAATTTCTTCTTTTCCTTCATATTTCCGGTCAGATAAATTAGTTTTTGATGCGGGCTCTTTCCATTTGCTGGAAGGTTTGGCACCACGAGTCAATAACCATGAAAGAATTATCGGCGAAGCAACGACCAATAAAACCACCAGAAACAAAATCACAAGTCCCTGGAAAAAACCAATTCCTTTTTTTTCAGACTCCTGAACCGTTGAAGAAGCTTGCGGTTCATCCTGGGCGCTTTCATCTTTAGGAGGATGAGCTTTAATCGTTATCGCTCGCGTCGAAAGAAGCTTTCCGGAGGGTGATTTGATTGATAGTGAAGGAATAGTCAGATCGCCTTGCTTTTGGGGAACCAGTTCGAGCAATACTTGAACTTTTGCAACTCCAACTCCATTCACGAAAGAAAGGTTTTGGGCTGACCGTTGTGAAACAATGTCAAAATCTGGAATGCCATTGATTTGAGGGATATTTAATCCTGAATAGGATGCATCTGACAAATTCTTTGTAATTGTCAATGTAAGTTTAACACTTTCTCCAGCACGAACCTCGGTCTTATCCACTTCAGCATCGAATGTCATTTCCTGAGCCCAACCCGCAGAAATGCTAAAAATCAGAAATAAAAAAGACGTTAGAAAGAAAATTCCAGCGAATGAAATTCTATTTTTTCCCTGAAAATTTTCTTTTTTCCAATATTTCAGTTTGGGAAAAGCAGGATTTGATACCATTTTAAACAGATTCATAAGGAATAATTTTTCCTTTTTTGCTATTTTCATTGATAGTTTGACCATAAGGCAAAAAAAAAGTTCCAAAATTTTACACCATTTTTTTGAAACAAAAATTACGATATGATAAACTTCGAAACATGGCAACTATATCAACTGTTTCCTACATTAAATCCGGGCGAATTACTCTGACACGGGCCTGTACCCAAACTTGCCGATACTGCATTTTTCAATCAGGCGAAAATCGGGAATTTGAGAGAATCCCAATTCTTATCGAAAAACTTGATAAATTATCATCTTCAGGAGCAACTGAGGTAGTTTTTTTTAGTGGACAATCCCCTTGCGATTTTCCTGAAGCTCAGCTCTCTTTGCATTCACAAAACATTTCCAGTTTTGCCGAATATCTCCAAATCATCTCAAAAATTTCAGCTGAAAAAAAACTCCTGCCGGTTTTTGAGATTGGAAACCCAGGAAAATTTGAAATGGAAACAATTTCAAATTATGGGGCATCAATATCTATAGGGCTTGTTCCCGCCAGATTGGATGGGCAAAATGAAGCACATGAATTTTCCAAAAACAGGAATCCAAATGCAGGAAAACGCCTAATTGAATCAGCACATTCCGCTGAGACCCCATATCGAATAAATTTTCTAATCGGCATCGGAGAATCCTCCGAGGAGCGAAAAAGTTTCATTCGGGATATTGGAAAATATTGCGCAGCGGACCCATTTCTCCAGGATGTCAGACTGATTCCCTTTCAACCACTTCCTAACACTGATTTTAGAGCCCGACCGCCCCTTCCATTTTCAGAAATTGCCGGAGCTGTCCTTCAATTGCGGGAAGCTTTTCCGGTTCACTTTATTTCCCTTCCAGTGAATCTGTTAAGTCGTTACCCCGAGCTTATTCCATATGGCATGAACGATTTGGGGTCGGTCCCGATTTTTGGAGATGATCCGGTAACACCTCAATACCCAATTCCTTCGTTGGAAGAAATAAAGAACCGCCTGCTTAAAATGGACATTTTTTTGGCGGAGAGAATTTCTTTAATTACTCCTATTGCTTTGAATAAACCGCATATTCAAGACATCCTTTCGAAAATCAGGGGTTTCCCTGCTGATTCCAAATCTGAGAAGTTCGAATTGGTTGATAACAAAGGCTGCTTTATATGTGGGAAAAATAATCCGCGTGGTTTAAAGCTTGGCTTTGAATATCCCGAAAAAGATGTTGCAGTCTCTACCTGGTTAAGTCCGATAGATTTCCAAGGATATGCTGGAATTGTCCATGGTGGAATTCTTGCATCACTGCTCGATGAATTGATGGCACATGCGATTATTCAGAACGGATTCCAGGTAGTAACAGTTGAATTGAAAACCACTTTTAGAAAACCCACCCCGATCGGGGTTCCGATTAGAATCATAGGAAAAATGGTCGATAAGAGACACAATATTTTTTTTACAAAAGGCGAAATACTATCCCCGGATGGAGTTTTGCTTGTTGAAGCCACCGGAAAATATTCAACCATTTAAAATACCAATTAAGTAAAAGGGAGAAAAATATATGAAAACTCATAAAGAAAAACTAAAAGTAATCATCTGCACGGCAAATTTTAAGATAAAAGGTGAAGTACATCTTTATGAAAATAGCAGATTGACTGACATTCTTAATGCTGATACCACAACAAAAGACTTCCTTCCAATAACCGATGCGGTTATTATTGATCGCCAAAAAGGAACGCAGCAGGAAGTGGCTTTCCTTTCGATTAACCGACATTTTATTGAGTTGGTGCTCGAGGACGATGAGGCAATAGCTGTAATGAAAGCCAAGGAAGCTTTGAGTAAACGAAAATACCCTGAAGCCCTCCAGTTTGCACAACGCGCCGCCCGGGCTGTGCCTGATGATGCTGAAGCTCAGTATCTTTTAGGATTTTGCCTGGCTAAAAACGGGGATTTTAAGGGAGCAAAAACAGCTATTGAACAATGTTTGAAGCTTAAACCAAACGTTGAAATCGCAAAAACTGCGCAGGAATTTCTTAACACATTAACCTCTTAAAAAAAATTTCTTACCTCCTTATTTTTCCAACTAAACAAAATCAGCAAACCGGACAAAATTAACAAACTGCGCAAGCACGATACAGGGAAATTCAAAATCTATGAATAATTTTTTAAAAAAGTTTTTTTCTATTTTCATCATTTTACTTTTTTCTTCTTCCGTCACTGCTGAAACAAAAAAAATTCTCATTATCCACGAAAGTGACACCCATGGACACGCTTATGCTTCCGCTGACACACAAGCATCCGGAACGGAAAAACCAATGGTGGGGGGGTTTGCCGCATTAAAAACTCTTATTGACAAAACCAAAAAGGAAGAGGTTTCTTCAAATACTTTTTTTATGCTCCTGGATTCTGGAGATTACTTTCAAGGAACCCCACTGGTTGATGAGACTACCGGTGAGTGTATGATTAAATTTATGAACCAGCTTCATTTTGACGCAGCAACAATAGGCAATCATGAATTTGACTATGGTCTACCAAGACTCGCTGAAGTCTTAAAAATGGCTTCTTTCCCGATTTTATGCTGCAATACCTTCAAGGAAAAAGAAGGTACTATTCCTGACTTTCTTACGCCCTATACAACGTTTCAGTTTGGAAAGACGAAAATAGCCTTAATCGGAGTTACGACTCCGGAAATTCCACAATTGACATTCGAAAAGAATTTCAGAGGCTGGGTTTTCAAGGATCCCGAACCCATTTTAAATGAACTAATTCCACGATTACGCAAGGATGGTGCTCGTTTTGTAATCATCCTTTCTCATTTAGGATTGAGTTTAGATAGACAGTTACTTGGAGATATTGACGCAGACCTTATTTTGGGTGGACATAGCCATCGTCTTCTTGAAAAACCAGAGTTGATTGGGAAACGCAAAATTCCTATGATCCATCCTGGTGCAGATTTAAGAGGAGTTTCCAAGATTGTCCTGGAATTCGACGATGAGAAAAACGATCCCCACTTTTCTAAATTATCCTATGAGCACATACCTCTTTTAGTCGCAAGCTATCCGGAAGACAGCCAAATAAAGGCACTTGCCGAAGAATATCTGAAGGATTTGAAAGAGAGACTTGCAACGGTAATTGGCTCATCTGAAGTTTCGTTATCAAGAGGAGTTACAGGCGGTGATTCCCCGGAAGGATCATTCGTAGCCGATGCAATGCGGGAATACACAGGAGCAGATTTCGCATTTTCAAACCTGGGAGGAGTTAGATTTCCAATACACCCCGGGATAATAACTTACGAGCATATTTTCCTGTTGCAGCCATTTCCTAACACTGTCGAATTGATTGAAATGACAGGCAAGGATGTCATGGATTTATTAGAAAAATCAATCTCGGTCCCATTTTATCCAATGACAAAACAGGAAAAAAAGATTGCTGAAGATGAGTTAAAGCTTCATGCCGAGGGCATGGTCAGGGATTTCGGAGGAAAATACGGTTATCTGCTCCCCTCGAATCTTGTTGTACAATTTAATCCTGACAACTCACCTGGCAAAAGAATAGTCAAAGCAGTGGATGGCAATGGTAAACCGCTGGATTTAGAAAAAAAATACCAGGTTGCCTTCAATTCTTTCATCTCCAATGGAGGAGACGGTTATAATTTTCTCAAAGATTATCCAGTGCGAAAAGCCACCAAATTTTTAATCAGGGATTTAATCATAAGAAAAATTAAGGATATGAAGGTCATCAAGGAAGCTCCACAACCAAGATTGATTAATTTGAAATTGACAGTTTTACCAAAGAAATAAAATCTTCACCCAATATTTGGAAAAGTGGGTCATCTAATGAAATTCAAATTGCTAATTCTGTTTTTTGTATTGCAGGCGTTTTTTATTGTTCCAACTTATGCAGAAACCATCAACATTATCCATACCAGTGATGTCCATGGAAATATCGATTCAGAAGTAAGAAATGCCTCCGCAAGTAATGAACAGTCAATAAATGGCGGTTATGCTCTTCTTAAAGACTTGATCAATAAAGTCAAAGCGGAAGGTGATGAAAAAGGTGAACTGACATTATGCCTGGATAGCGGTGACTACTTCCTTGGCACTCCTGTGGTAGATCAAACCTCAGGAGAATGTATGATCGATTTGATGAGTTATTGCGGTTATCATGCAGTAACTTTGGGAAACCATGAATTTGATTATTCAAGCGAACGGCTTTTCAGACTTTTTGAGGAGAGCGATATAATCCCAGTCTGTTGCAACATTTTTAGTAAAAATAAAGATACTCAGCCTGATCCGATAAAGCCCTACGACATTGTTTCTTTTAAAACCATCAAAATCGGCATCACAGGCTTAGAAACTCCCTGTGCAATTGCGACAAATTTTGAACAGAATCTTCACGATCTCGAAATCAAGGCCCCGAAAGAATGTCTGTTGAAAACAACACAAGAGCTCCGTAAATTGGGATGCGATTACATTATTTTGCTTTCTCACCTTGGGATCGACGATGACCGACAACTTGCCAGTACAAGTCCAGGAATTGACCTCATCCTTGGGGGGCACAGCCACTTCGCTATGCCAGAAACTGAGTTTGACGGCCCCGAGCGAATTCCGGTAATTCATTCCGGAGCCTATCTAAAAACCGCTTCCAAAGTTAAGATTATTATTGAAAAAAACAAAAAACCTGTTTTGGAAAGGGAATTAAAAACTCTTTCCAGCCATGAATTTTCTGAAGATCCCGATACAAAAAAGCTTGTAGCCAAATTTATGAAAAGAGAAAAAGCTACTATGGGTAGAAGTATCGGTTCTTCACAAGTAAGTCTTTTTCGCGGAGTAATCGGGGGTGATTCGCCGGAAGGTTCCTACACTACTGATGCTATTAGAGAAGCTGTGAAAGCAGATTTCGCCTTTCTCAACGCTGGAAGTATAAGAAATCCAATTAAAGCCGGGCAATTAACACTTGAGAGTCTTTTTCTTGTTTTCCCTTTTAACAATACGATCGTTGTCCTAGAAATGACGGGTGAAAAAATCTATGAATTAATTGAAAAAACTCTCTCAGTAAAATTCCGGCCTCAAAATGAACATGACTTGTTTGCAGGCCGAACTTTTGGAATCGAGTTTCAAGGGCTTGTGCGGGATTATTACGACCGGTATGGCTATCTGGTTCCATCCAATTTGATTTACCATTTTGATCCTGAATTGCCCACTGGAAAGAGAATTCTAAAATTAACCGACTTGAAGGGTTGTCCAATAGATTTAAAAAAGACTTACCGAGTCGCGTTTAGTTCTTTTATTACTGCGGGAGGAGACGGTTTTGATTTCTTAAAAAATGAAAAGTCAGCCAAAGATTCCGGAGTCCTTCTTCGAGATGCCCTGGAGAAAAAACTTGAACGGGAAAAAGAGATAAAAGAAATTCCAGAACAACGAGTTTTCAATGAAAAATTAACAGTTAGAGAGCTAAAGAAAAATGCCCAATAATAATTGGTTTAAACAAAGATTAAATGATCCATTTCTGAAAAAAGCCCACAAGGAAAACTATCGCTCCAGGGCTGCTTACAAACTGAAGGAAATAATTGAAAAACACGATATTTTCAAATCAGCAGTCAGAATACTCGATGTCGGGGCAGCTCCGGGAAGCTGGACTCAAGTTGCCGCAGAAGAAGCTCCCAAAGGTGCAAAGATAATTGCAGTCGATCTGATTGAGATGGAAGAAGTTCCAGGAGCTCAGGTTTTCAAAGGCGATATCAGAGACATAAAAATTCAGGAAGCAATTTTTTCGGTAGTAAAAAAGCCATTTGATCTAATTATCAGCGATATGGCCCCAAATACTTCCGGAGTTCATCATGCCGATTCCGGAAACTCAGTGGAGCTGGTAAATATTGTACTGGACCTGGCCCCTCAATGGTTGAAACAGGGTGGAAAATTTGTAGCAAAGGTTTTTGAAGGACCGGAGTACAAGCAACTTCATTCTCGCGCAAAGTCCATGTTTGAATTCGCCAAATCTTTTAAGCCAAAAGCTTCGTTGTCCTCTTCCCGGGAAATTTATCTGGTATGTATGAATTTTAAAAAGATTTAATCCTCCTTTGTTGATGCATAAAGTTGTTTAAGTCTGTACAAGGTCGCATTCAATCAGCCTGAAACCGTCAAACCGTTTTCAGAAAATGTGTACCACGGGTGGTAGTGCTGTCAACTGGCGAAAAGCCGATTCTTTTCAAATAAACCTTATGGACTTCGCTTTTGGTCCAAACTTCAAAAGCCTTGATTCCGCAAGTTTTGAAATACTCGAATTTTTGCGAAAATATGAATTTGCCAAATTCAAAATCCTGATACGCGGGAGTGACATAATCAATGAAAATCTCGACATTTTCAGAATTATCTTTCTGGCTGATTGCAAAAATTCCCACTGGAACCATATTTCTCATCAAGAGCCAGGTTCGGTCAGGTTCGAAGCGAATAGAAAATGCTTCTGGAAAAATGCGCACAATGTCTTTTTCGTGAAAGCGCATGAAACGTAGCAAAAATATATCACCGATTTCCGGAAGCGGCTCCAGATGAAAAAAATCGGATTGCCTGGTCATCCTCCAAATATAATAGATGTCGATGATGGCAATATAGCCGTTTACCACTACGACAGGAAGTGCTCCGAGCTGCCATCCATAATAAGTGAAAAAAATTGCACCAACGAGATTGATCCACCTAAGTTTCCAGAGGGATTGCATGGAAAGTGAGACTGCAATTAACACAGAACCCGCATAACCGATGAATTGAAGCATTTATGGTGTCCTATAGATGAATTTAAGGTTTTGAAAATTAACTCCGTTTTAGCTTCCAGGTGATGGCCAAATATTTTTCTCCTCCGACTTAAAGCAAATTCTATTCAGATGGAATTCGTTAATTCATTTGGGAAATTGCCATTGTTCTCAATGTTTTCCCGAAAGACTAAATTCATTACCGCCTATGCGGGAATATTTTTTACGGGAATAGTGTTACTAACTCCTGCAATTCTAGAAAAACGGATATTAATTCTAACAAAATTAGTTGAAAATGACAAATGCTACTCTTAATGCACAAAGCATCAATTTAATTTTTGCTCCAAATAGCAATAGCAGTCAATCAAAATCTTAAATAGTAGCACGGAATAGTGAAATTTACTCCTGCTGTGGTATAATTTTTAATTAAATTGTCGTCAAAAGAGATAATACCAATCCCAAAAAATATGTGCATCACCCCAAGAACATTGATTTGATCAAAATTAAGTTGGATCGGTATATTTTCCAAGAAAACACGAAACTTTCATGAAAATTAAGGAGCCCTTACTGGATGGTTGAAGCTTTCATTT
>JADFXM010000159.1 GCA_015233565.1 Candidatus Rifleibacteriota bacterium | reverse complement strand
CATAGGAAACATTTACTTTGTCCGGGGAAACAACGCTTTTCAACCAGCCTGATGCGTCATAGGTTAAAGTTGTTACCCCTTTGTCTTCGTCCATTACTGAAATGGGATTTCCAACTATGTCGTAAGAGCTTAGGTGAAAACTTAGGTGGTTTGACAGGCGGGTTTATCGGTGGCGGCGGCGTAATTAAGTTGAGAGGGAAAATTCCGACATTTCGTAGCCTTTTTTCAAAAGGGGTGGAAACAGCTCCGACTGATATACCTGGTTTCCAAGCTGGGGGCACCCAGACATACATTGGAACAAAAGCTGCCCCTTCGATAGGCGAACCTAATTCAATTTGGGTTACTGAATATCCCAATGGGAACCGCCGAGTAACCTATTTCAACGAACAAGGGGAGCCATTTTCTAGGGAAGATTATGGTCAAGATTCTCGGCATATTGTCAAAATTAAGAGTCAAGAGGTAAATTTGAAGAAATACCCTCACGAGCATCAGACTAGAACCCTGCCAGGAGCAAAGGGTCCTTATCAGAAAAAACAAGTGAGAATTTTGGATGAAAATGGTTATCCAATAAGTGATTGGACCAATGAAAAATAATCTTGCAGAAATTTTGGAAAAATTAAGCAATCAAATCAAAGTGAAAGAAGGCAGCTGTTCAATTTTGCCAGATAATGGCTTTGATGAGTCTGTCCTTATTGGTACCCCTAACGATTTTCTTTTACTTGCTCTAAAATTGATTCAATTTGTCCATTTTTCCAAAGAGCCATGTAGTTCTTCTTTTGACATTGAAGAAGAGAAACTTTTTGATGTGAAAGTGACAACAACAAATGAAGTTAAAAAAGCCTTTGATGAGTTTAGTCCCGTTTGGCCGATTTGTGCTTATCTGATTAATGAAAATGATAAGGAAAAATTCGTGGGGGGGTTTAAAAGGAAACTTCGCCAAAACGCTAACGCCTTACCTGTATACCGGAAGAAGATATAGCCCGGTAACACAGTTGTATTTCAATCGGAATAGGTATTACTCGCCGAAGTATGGAAGATTTATATCGAGAGACCCGATTGGGTTTTCAGGCGGAAAGAATCTGTGGGGTTACGTTAGTAACAACCCTGTTAATTCGAGGTCTGTAGGCAAAAAAGATAGCAAAGAAGACCAATTTGAAAAATGATGTTTTAGATTGTTCATCACCAGACTAAAACATAAAAAGCGTTCAAGTACAAGCGGCAAAAGGAAAAAAAGAAAGTATATGAATTTGAAAGATTTTAATCAAAAATACTTTTAATTAAAAGGCAAAGAGCAATAAGGCATTTCGTTTATCAGAAGCATTGGAAGTCTTTTCTGATGCTTATTTTTGTCTTAAGTTAGCGCATAGGGGACAAAACCGTGCCAGGCTCCCCCCGTCTTGACGGTTGTCTGTCACGTCTTTTCCGACTTCGCTTGTCGGTTCGTAAGGATCTTAATCGGTGCGAATGGTTAGCGAGTTTTGGAAAAGAATGATTTGGGATATGAACCTAGGTAACGCTTCAGTGAAACCACTTCGCGATAAAAATGACCTTTTTTTAGGCAATTTTCGAAAAATCAGGAGACAATATGAATGAACCCCAGACTGCAACAAATGTTAACCCAATTGGCGCTGAAATCAAAACTACAGATGGGGGTTCCGCCAGTTTGCCTAAATTTGAAGAAAAAAGTAACTCTTGTCGGCTAGGTGATTATGCAAGGGTTCTACCCTATTGTTTTGTTGCTTTTGTGGGCACGATATATGCTGCGGGATTCCTTGTTGTGGAGACCTTTCTTGAGCATTTAGGAATTCGAGAAGCTGGGCCGAAATTTTAAGAAGTCGGTTCATACACGTTGGTTTTCTTTGTTTAATGTTGCCAATAATTGTGATGGGAACCTTTTATTCCCTTTACAGTGTAATTCAATCACGGCGAATTCAAATGAAATCCGAATTTCGCTATGATTTCCGCTTTTTTACATTAGTTTTTATTTTTCAGAACCTTGTAACCATTTTCTTTTTGTTTTTAATGTTTGCCCGACGCGATATTTCTGGTGTTCATGCTCTAGGAATGGAAATTGTGGGTTATATTTTATTAGTTACAATCTTAGGTGTAGTGATTACTTCATTTCTTGAAAAATGTATCAAAGAATTAAACTCACTTGCTTCTTCAAACAAATGGAATAACTGGCCCATTACAAATTCTCATGCAGAGAAAATAACTGTGTATTTAAGGGCCTTGATCTCGCTCTGGCTTGGATATTTGGATATTTTATTGCTGAAGTGCTATTATGATCTGTTTTACGAAATGATTGTATATAAATCGTTTGTCCTAATATCTTTTATTGTTATTACATTCTTTTTGGGTTTTATCCCATGGAGGGTTAGCGGGCATGCCTTTCAATATAAACTTTTGAAAGATAAAATTTCACTTTGGCTTTTTGGGGGTTGCTTGATCATTCCCCTGTTTTATTTAATGGTCTTGGCATTTAGTTATTCAATTTTTCCATACATCCCCGCTACTCGGGGAGGCGGAGACTACTCTCAATTACCAAATGTTGTATTCCAAATTAAAAGCAAGGACTTTAAAAATGAGTTGAATGAGAAATATTTTTCTGTAAGCTCAAGTTCCCAACATCTTTTAACTGTCCCTGTAATTTTAATTGATGAAACCTCTTCCTTTTTCTATATTGCAGATCCCAATGAAAATGGAGGTGCTGAAAATTGGCGGAAGAATTCCGATTCCAAACCGGAAATAATTGGAATTGCCAAAAGTGAAGTTTCTGGGATTAAAATAACACGAAAACGAAGCGGGAATACTGGAAATGCGAGTGAAAGCGGATCTTTGTAAATTGCCAGCTGGGCTTCGAGAATGTTTTGAATATACCAATTGTAACGTAAAAAACCCTCATGGAAAATAATATCCCGTTATTTTTCGGGAAGTAAGGATAGTAACTGGTGCGGACGGTTAGTAAGTTCCGGAATGAATCGTTTTGGGTGTTTTCTGATGTCCCGCCAATCATCCGCTTCACCAGACTCGCTGTGCTCGCAGGTGAGCTTACTATTGTGTTGGTTAAACTGGTGTAGGGCTAAACCGAACCAGAACAAAAAGCCCATCGTTTCAGATTTTCCCCGCATCCTGTCAAAGTTTTCTCCTTTAGTAGCGGTTTTCAGCGATGGAGTGGTTACCGCTTGATTAGAAGCTGCTTCAAAGCTTAAATCCGACAAATTTTTTAGGAGGGAAGTCGGATCGCAAGTTTTCGATTATCCCAGGTCTATCTTGAACCGATCTCTGGATTCCCTTTTCCCACCCCTGATATAGCGTGTAGCAGTTTTGTCTTTTTCCATAATTGCGTTTTCCGGCGGAAACTGACCGCCGAATCCGGAACAAACTGACCACCCGTTCCGGTTGAAAGTGACCACCTATTCCGGTGGAAACTGACCACTTTTTTAAAATTTTCCGGAAATGGTGGTC
>JADFXM010000158.1 GCA_015233565.1 Candidatus Rifleibacteriota bacterium | reverse complement strand
GAAAGATTTTTATACTATTTTTCTGATAATAGAGCCCGGAATTTTTAAAAAAGAACCAGAAAAAAGAAAAATATAATTTAAACCTCTTTTCGGAAGAGCTTTAAACACTAAATGGATAATTCCTGGTTACACGGACCCTTATTGCTTTTTCTGTAATTGATAAACTGGAAGTCCTTCAAAAACATTCGAACTTACAGTTTCAGGTTTCCTGACCCGGAAATGAATTGATAACAGTTTTGCAAGTTTGGAGCGGAAATTGGAAATGCACTTTTTCGGAGAAAATACGCCTTCATTTCAGGTTTTGTCCAATTAAAAAGTGCCATTTTAAATACTCCCGAATCAGGAGTTCTGAGTTTGGTGTGGGGAATTCTTAAAACGAAAAAACACCCACCGGCTTTCCCATTTGGGAGCAACAGGTGGGTGTCACTCACTTTTCAGATCGAAACCCCAAAAGCACCTTTCACCATTAAAACACAAGAGAAACCGAAACCTAGCTTATCTCAACGGGGTAGCAGTTACGGCTTGAGGCCTTCGCGGCTAACCACTTTCGTGAGCCCTCCGACAAGCTCAGGGACCACCTGCTGGCTGAGAGATTGCAGAACTCAGGGGCGAACAACCCGAAAACCGATAGCATCCCCCTGGCTATACGGGCTGCTGTTGCCACGAGAGGCAACGGTGACGCCGGATGCACTATCGCTCCAACTTCCGCCGCGCATGACACGGACCGTGCCCGAGACCGCTCCCTTATAGTTTAACTGCCCTCCAGTAGGATAACTTCCATACCAATCCCAGCACCATTCCCAAACATTACCACTCATGTCGTAAATACCAAGCTCGTTTGGCAATTTGGTTCCAACAGTATGTGTCGTATTGCCTGAATTGGAGCTGCACCAAGCATAATCAGTAATAAGATTACTACCCGTGCTTCCTGCAAAAGGTTTAGTGTAACTGGAAATTCCTCCCATAGCTGCCCATTCCCACTCAGCTTCTGTTGGAAGACGATAGCCATTCGCGTTCCAGTTGCACGCCGGAGCATCCCAGGTTGAATTGCTACTTGTCGGCACAGTCCCCCAAAGTGTCGGGTTTGTAGTTCCGTATATCGTATAAGCTGGCGTAAAGCCCTCGTTAATACTCAATTTATTGCAAAATACCAGAGCGTGATACCAATTTGCCTGCTCAACAGGGCCATTTGTAACACCTGTGAAATTGCTGGGGTTTGCCAATCCAGTTATTGATGTAAACTGCGACTGAGTGATTTCATACTGGCTCATGCGCAAAGTGCTTACAGTAAAGGTGTTTGAGGGTGAAGAATCAAACTGGTATGTGCCACCAGGAACGTATTTTAGAGTACCTATGTTCGCTGATGTATAATCAACCGCCACCGTCAACCAACCGGAAACGATTGCCGAGACATGACCAACCGTGTCAACTGCCACAAGATCGTAAACCCCGTCAATCAATCCAGCCGTCAAAGTAACAGTATAAGGTGTATTTGCGGTTGCGTTTGATTTTCCAAGAAATGCTTTGTTTGCACTGACAGCCGCATCGATTTGAGCCTGCGTTGAGGCAGCTTCACCGTTCTTAACGAGGTAGATGTTTCCTGCTTTTGTAGATTGCACTTTAGATGTAGAGGTATTGCCGCTTCTCAAAATCTGTGCAGTATTAATCGGGGCACTCACAACCGATACCGTGTTATCGACCGTTAGCCAACCGGCAACAATTGCGGAAAGATTCCCAGCCGTGTCTACGGCAACCAGGTCGTAACCCCCGCTTACAAGGCCAGTCGCTACCGTTACAGTATAAGCCGTGTTTGCGGTTGCGCCAGATGCTGCCAGAAATGCTTTATTTGCTGCGATAGCTGTGTCAATATCTGCTTGTGTGGCTACGTTTTCCCCACGCTTAATGAAGTAGATGTTGCCGTCTTTTGAGGAAAGCACAGTAGATGTTGATATATCGTCGCTTTTCAGCGTTTGCGATGTGTTTGTCAGAGCGCTCACAACCGGTGGTGTGGCACCAGTTGAGCCCGTACTTCCGGTGGAGCCGGTTGTACCTGTTGATCCTGTTCCGCCTGTGGTGCCCGTTGAACCTGTAGCACCGGTTTCGCCAGTTTCTCCGGTGCTTCCGGTTGCACCGGTATTACCAGTGGCACCTGTTTCACCTGTGGTGCCGGTAGTTCCAGTTACACCCGTGGTTCCTGTAGTGCCAGTGGCGCCTGTTACCCCCGTTGAACCGGTAGTTCCAGTAGCTCCAGTCGAACCTGTTGCTCCGGTTGTGCCTGTCGCCCCAGTGTTGCCAATTTCACCTGTGTTGCCAGTGGTGCCAGTTGAGCCTGTAGCACCTGTCGAACCTGTTGTGCCATCAACACCAGTATTACCAGTGGAACCCGTTGAACCAGTTGCCCCCGTTGTGCCTGTCGCTCCTGTGCTGCCAGTAGCACCCGTTGAACCTGTCGCGCCTTGTGTCCCAGTTGTGCCAGTCGTTCCGGTGCTGCCTGTGACACCCGTGGAACCAGTTGCGCCCGTAGTGCCCATGCTTCCTGGTGATCCGGTAATACCTGTTAAACCAGTTGCGCCGGTTGCTCCGGTGTTGCCTGTTGCTCCGATTGATCCCATTATTCCAGCTGAGCCGGTATCGCCAGTAGCGCCTGTGTTGCCAATAGCTCCGGGTAGACCGATATTTCCTGTGGTTCCGGTAGAACCAGTTGGGCCAGTGGTTCCAATGGCACCATTCGCACCTGTGGCCCCCATAACTCCTGTTGCCCCAGTAATTCCGGAAACGCCTATATCTCCCTTGTCACCTTTTGAACCCATATCTCCATCCTGACTGCAAACTTGCCAGATTGTGCCATCAAAAATATATGTTTTTTTATCAGCGCTGTTGTAATAGGCCCAATTTAAGCTTGGGTTAAGTGGCGCGGAGGTGAAAGTGCCTTTCCAGAGAATTCCTATGCCGATTCCGGTCGGGCCAGTCAAACCTGTAGCGCCGGTTGTTCCGGTGGCACCCTGTGGGCCGATTAGCCCATCAACCGCTAGAGTTTGCCAACCCACTCCATCAAAGATCAGAGATGTTTTGAGAGTCGTATTATAATATGCCCAGTTAAATGATGGTGACAAAGGAGCCACCGAAAGTGATCCCTGCCACGCAATACTGATACCCGAAGCACCTGTTGTACCAGTAACACCTGTGGCGCCAATTGAACCATCCTGGGCGAGAACGGTCCAGGTATTTCCATCGTAAATATATGCTTTTGCTGTAGCGGTATTGTAATAGGCCCAGTTTACGGAAGGGAAATCAGGACTGGCCGAGAGTGAACCCTTCCATACAATTCCTATAGCGTTTTTACCTGCTGTGCCAGCCGGGCCGATGGCTCCATTTGTAACATTAATGCCGGCAGTGCCAGTGGCGCCGGTTGGACCTGTTGCTCCTGTTGCTCCTGCTACGCCGTCAGCTGCCAATGTTTGCCATGCTGAGCCATCGTAAATATATGATTTTTTATCGGTGATGTTGTAATATCCCCAGTTCCTTTGCGGATTCTGGAGGGCAGTATCTGCGCTTGATGAAAAGCTTC
>JADFXM010000157.1 GCA_015233565.1 Candidatus Rifleibacteriota bacterium | reverse complement strand
TGAAACCATCTTCAAATGCTATTTTCAGGCGTCAAATTTACATGGACAGAAAAAGCAGGCAAAAAAGGCTTCTTTTTGGCTTCAGGTCATAACAAGAGGGCTTTTTCACTCGGGAACTTCGGTTTAAATACTTTGTCGAGCGCTTTTTCAGGAAACCAAAATTTCCAGCCTTAGCGTTTCCAATAACTCTTTTTTACATCAATAGCCCCTGCTGGAAGCAGGTAGTGGACATTGAACTAAAGCGCTTCGCGGTAGTTTAAGCGATAACAGAAAATGAGGGAATATGGCGTGAATCCCGCAGCAATAAAGAGTAAAATCAAGAATCCCGACACAAGTTTCTGTTAGCAATTCGGCCTTTGTCGAAACTGTTCCGTGGGATTTTTCTGTCAGGGCTTGCTGAGTTGGAGCTCAAGGTTGAGATTCCTGCTTCAGTTCGAAAAAAAAAGACTGGAATGTGTATGTAAAACCGGCCATGCAAGGCCAGGGTGCTCTATTGAAATATCTGGGGCGTTCAGACTGTCGGAAAACCCCTAAAAATGGGTAATTTCATGTACCAACCCGTTTTTTCGCCCCGCTTTCGCGCATCAAATCAATGTCGTTTTGTACCGAATTCAATGTGCCGGACTTTTCCGACAGTCTCGTTATGTTCATCGGATCGCAATTTCAAATGGAAGATTGGTTTGCCTTGAAGATGGTAAAGTAACTTTTGTTTACAAAGATTATCGTTACGGCCGAAAAAAGCGAATAACCTAGCCAGCGTTCGATTTCATGCGGCGATTCTTGCAGCATGTTCTCCCGAGCGGTTTCCACAAAGCACGGTATTATGAGTTTCTAAGCCCCGGCAGGCGTAAGGAAATTCTTCGAATCCCTATGATTTTGTTTCAAAGTTCGGGATATCCGATTCTGCGCCTGAGGAAAAGAAAGCCCATATTCTGGCATGTACAAACTGTGGAAGTTCAGAATTGCGCCTTATAGAAGTCCGACTTCCCTTAAAGCGGGCACCACCGCAAAAGCTAGCAAGAACATCATACAACCCAATCCGCGTGGAATTAACACAAGTCTGACAAAAAAAGAGAATCAAAAACATTAGGGTTCTCCAAAACGAGTAGCCCAAGCAGACCAATTCTGAATATTGACTTTTTATTCAAGTACGAATATGGTTGAAGCATGATCAATCAAAATGATCACACAGTTTTTCCCGTAAGAGCCACCGTGAATTTGTGCCGGTTTGTTCAACACGGTTATTACGGCGGCTTCGCGCCGCAATAACCTGATGCGTTCCGTAGCATTCCGGGCGGGAGGAGACTTGCCATGTTCAAAAAAATCGGACAATGGGAAATTGGACATCCCGGACCGGGAATCGGAACTACGAGCTGGACAGCCGGGACAAGCAATCTGCGGTCAAAAGGTCGGACAATCGGATTGGCCATCGGAGGGTTGGATGTAACCGAGGCAGATGATAGCCTGCGGTGGAGAAGTGGATGAATAGATTAATTTGTTTAGAAAAGGGATCGTGGCTTTGGCCAAGGATGAAGATAACCCGTAGCGGATGAAATGTTGCAATGTCGAATGAAGTTAGTTAAGATAAGGAATTATGGTTGCGCATTCGATGGTTGGATATTTTTAGAAGCGGTTTTTTCAAGCCAAATTTTGCGCCGACCAGTTGCTGCAATTGCCTTGCTTTCTCTCGCAGGTGAGCGCGTTGTAAAATAAAAATGGAGGACAAAATGAAACTTGCAGAGGCATTGATTGAAAGAAAAGCCCTTAAGACAAAAATGGATGAGTTGAAAGCTCGAATCTATCAACAAGCTTGGGTTCAAGAGGGTGAAAAACCATTTGAGGATCCAAATGAATTGCTTGAACAATTGCAGGAAGCAACCAGAGATTTTGAACTTTTTGTAGTGAGAATAAACAAAACGAATCAGAGTGTCAAAATTGATGAACGGACCACGCTAATGGAAATACTGATAAAAAAAGACATGATGAAATTTAGACACATGGTCCTTACCAACCTTTGCACCAAAGCCGTCCCTCAACAAAGTCGATATAGTTCCAGAGAAATAAAACATGTTCCGAGTGTGGATATTGCTCAAATGAGGAAAAAAGCAGATCAAGTTGCCAAAGAAAATAGGGACCTCGAAAAGAAAATCCAAGAATGTAATTGGCAAAACGATCTGCTGTAAAAATTTTGGTGGGGAGGTAAGTTGCGATGTACCAACTCCGCCCGGAGTATAAAATGGGCACTCCTTCCCCGGTTAACGCAAATTACCGGGAAAATAGTTTACTTTGTGAAAGTAATGCTCCGCAAAAAGAAACGGCCAGTTGGAAGGGGCGATCAGAATTTTACTTAACAAAGTCTCAAAACTTAATACCTGGTGCATGGCTTATTTCCCCACCTCTTTTTTTAAAATCAAAATTTTGATCCGGCGGTTCTGAAGTTGGAATTTAACCCTGATGGATGGATGTAATAGCAATGGTTAATTTCCGGATTTAGTAAACCCGGAAGAGGAACGAAGTAAGGAAGGAAATATGCCAACTATTTCAATGTTCTACGGGATTTTGATCAAAATATTCTTTCGGGACACCGAAAAGCATCATTTGCCGCATATTCACGCAGATTATCAAGGACAGGTTGGAGTGTTTTCAATCCCGGATGGGAATCTTCTTGCCGGGGAATTGCCTTCCAACAAAGTAAAGCTGGTTGTAGCCTGGATCGAGATTCACAAGGAAGATCTTCTCGCAGATTGGGAACTCGCAGTCAACGGCAAAAAGCCATTTCCAATAAAGGGGCTCGATCAATGAGAATAATTGATGTAACACCTCAACGGGATGGGACGTTAAAACTTGTTTCTGAAGATGGTCGGATCGGTTTGTTTGATGTTAACCCATATCTCCAAGACGAAGCATTCGAGGAATTGAAAGAATTTTCCAATTTCGAAAAGGTATCAAGTGGCGGATACTTTATTGAATGGGAATGCGGAGCAGATCTATCTTCGGACACAATCGAAGCCAAATGGAAACTGATTCCCCTTGCCTCTGAAAAAAGATAAGGAAAAGCCATTTTGCCGGATGTTTCAAAGGTAAATTAATTTTTCAATAGGATGGAAGTCCAACAGGCGATTTCTTTCAGAAGGAAATGACGAGATGAAAATCCTGAAAATACATACTTTGGAGAAGGGCTGTTGGGTTAAGGACCATATCATGCTCCACGCACTCTTTCAGCTGCTTCCTGATTTCATGGAGCAGGAGAAACCTGATCAGATCGTCGATTGGAGCTTTGATTCGAAGCATAAACATGCGTTTTTCCTTGCTGGATTGATGTACCGGCAATGGTGAATTGGTTCCCAGGTGAAATTTGTTTCGGACCAGATCATCCGTTTGGCGATCATGGGTAGGTTGTCATTCAATCGGGTGGATAAGCTCGCAGGGGATTTCGGTTTTTTCGAGGATGTTATTTTAGACAAAGGGGGGATGGCTGAGTGGTGGCTGGGATGTTTTTTGTGCCGGATGTTTCAATCCGTGGCAGCGCCAACGAGTACGGATAGATCGTGCGTAGCGAAGCGTAGCCACGATCTTATCCGGTAGTTGGACGAGCCCGTCAGAACGCTACTTTACTATAGGAAAATATATTCGTTTTTTGGGAAATTCGAAATGAGTTTTTTGTTCCAAAAATGAGTTAATTTTCGAAAATTTTTTTTATTGGTTTTCTGT
>JADFXM010000156.1 GCA_015233565.1 Candidatus Rifleibacteriota bacterium | reverse complement strand
GAATGCAATCGCCTGATTAGGTCTCTAAAAGAGAAAATACTCAAAACAAAAAAGCCAAAAATAGTTCCGAGAGCGGGGCGTTAAAAAAAATCAAAAAAAATAACGAGGGTACCCGAAATGTATGATAATATTAAAAGTTTTTGTGTCCAAGTTAATTTTGGGAATGTTGCTTCTTTAAATCTTTTGCGAAATCGAAATTGAATTTTTCCATTCCGGAAAATCTTTCTTTTTCACTGAAAATGCAGCCGCAATATTTTTGCTTGTATAACTCATAATCTCTTATTGCTTGATGTGTTCGGGGAAATTGGTTTCGAAGGTCAGTTTCAAAGAAAGAGATGTTGAATTCTTCGGCTGCTTCCCGTCCGGCTTTTAATAAATACTCGCGCTTCTGATAAGGACTGATTAAAAGGGTGGTGCAGAAAGAATCAAATCCCATTTGGGCAGCGACTTTTGCGGTCGAAGATAATCTAAGCTTGAAGCAGTGAAAACACCTTTCGGAAGGCTTTTTTCCTTCAAGAGTTTTAAAGAAAAGCTCCGGAAGAAATTCCTGACTTCCTAAAATTGTCGGAATTCCAAGTTGTTTAACAATTTTGCAAAAAGATTCAAATCTGTTTCGGAACTCAAAGAATCCGTGAATGTTGGGGTTTTCCCAAAACGCGGTGATTTGGTGGTTCTCATTGATAAAGGTTTGAATTGATCCACCCAGGCATGGACCGCAGCAGGTGTGCAAAAGAATTTTCATATTTCCATCAGAGAAGATTGTACGGGACCATTTTTGGAAGGAGGTTTGACACCAAGAAAGTCGAAGGCGTATTTTGTTGCTATCCGTCCACGATTCGTTCTGGCTAAGAACCCTATTTGGATGAGGAAAGCTTCATAGACATCATAAATGGTATCGGCTTCTTCTCCAACTGATACAGCCAAAGTGTCGAGACTGACGGGACCACCGTCGAAGCGGTGAATAAGGATTTCAAGGATTTTGCGATCGATGTAGTCTAATCCAAGGCGGTCAATTTTCAGCATGTCCATGCCTTTTTGTACAACTTCAAGGGAAATAGCGGGTGATTTTTCCACTTGAGCGACATCACGCATTCTTTTAAACAGTCTGATTGCTACTCGAGGAGTTCCTCGCGCTCGTTTGGCAATTTCGATAGCGGCGTCTTCGTTGACTGGAAAATCAAGTCGTGTTGACACTGATTTGATCAGCTCTCCAAGTTCGTCTACAGAGTAATAATCAATTCTGGAAATTACTCCAAATCGGCCACGAAGAGGTGCAGAGATATCTCCTTCGCGAGTTGTGGCTCCAATCAAGGTAAAAGGCTGGACTTTCAGGCGAATAGAGCGCGCTGTTGGACCTTTTCCGACAAGTACATCGAAGTGATAGTCTTCCATGGCGGGATAAAGAACTTCTTCCACGGCTTTACTTAGCCTGTGGATTTCATCGATGAACAAGATATCACCAAATTTCAAACCGGTTAGAAGTGCAGCAACATCCCCGGCTCTGGTAATTACGGGTCCTGAAGTTATTTTGATCTGGACACCCATTTCAGCGGCTATTACGTTAGCGAGGGTGGTTTTTCCCAGCCCTGGAGGGCCAAGAAGCAAAGAGTGGTCAATTGGCTCGTGCCTTTCTCTGGCGGCTCTAATAAAAATCTGGAGTTTTTCAACTATCGATTTTTGTCCAATAAATTCATTGAATTTTTTTGGGCGCAGATTGGCGGGAAGTATCTCTTCTTCGTTGTCCAGTCTCTTAGGGGAAAGGGGACTGATGATAGGTGGAAGGAGGTCAATCTTTTTACTTTTGGAAGCGGCTGCTGGTGAAACCTTTTTCATTTAAATTGAGAATAGTACTCAACGGGAAAAATAGTGCAGTATTTTTTCAATAACTTCTTCTATCTCTAAAGAAGGTTGAATTTCAGGTGCGACTTCAATCAGGGCTTTATCAATTTCCCGGCTCGAATATCCCAAGTTTTCAAGAGCTTCTCTGACTTCTTTTTCGAAGGGGATTTTTCTTTCGGTTTTCTTATTTGCCAAAGAAGATTGAACATTCCCGAACCCTGAGTTGGAAAGAGGTTCTTTCAGTTCAACAATTAGCCTTGAAGCTAATTTTGGGCCAATTCCTTTAAGGGAAGTTAATGAACGTGTATCTTCGCTCAGTATCATCTCAACCAATTTTTCGGGGGTAGCTGCGGAAAGAACGTTGATAGCTAACTTGGGACCGACCTTGCTTACTCGGTTTAGGAGTCTGAATAAAGTTCTTTCTTCTTCCCTGATAAATCCAAAAAGTTGCGGGCCGTCTTCACGCCAGTGAAGGTGAGTCAAAAGAGTGATTTCCGAATCCTGAGAATCAGCTAGTTCCCGATAAGTATTGAGCGATGCGAATATTTCCCAACCTATTCCCCCGTTTTCAAGGACAACTTTATGGGGAAGGCGCGATTTCAACAATCCTTTAACAAATTCAAACATTTAGTATATCCAAAAGGCTAATTTTTTTACTCGTTTATTGAACAGTGCAGTACTTTGAAAGATAATTTACTTCCAGCTCTTTGTCAGAGGCAAACAGATTACTTCGTTCACAATTACACATTTTATCTCAAAACAAGATCAATTGAGATAATATAGCGTCAAAAAGCTCGAAGACACTTTTTTTGTGGGGGACTCCGAATAAAATGTCAATTTAAATTTACATTGTTATCCAAAGCAAAACCAAATCCCGGCGATTTTTATAAATTTTACAAAAATCGCCGAAAATAGTGTTATTTAAAAATTAGATCAGGCTTCAGCGGCGTATTTTTCCATATCCGCGTCTGAAATTTCGTAGTTGTAGTAAACGTCCTGAACATCGTCGTTTTCTTCCATTGTATCAATGAGTCTGAGGACTTTAACAACATCCTGGCCTGTTACTTTAACTGTGGTCTTGGGAAGCATGGTGACTTTTCCCTCTTCGACCTTTATTCCCTTTTCTTCAATCTTTGGTCTGATATCGATGTAAGATGAGGGCTCGCAAGTAATTTCAAATCCATCGTCGCTGGATTTGAAATCTTCGCAACCGGTTTCAAGGACTAATTCCATGACTTGATCTTCTGTTAATTTTGGATTGGTTTCTTTGGAAACAAAAAGGTAACCTTTGTTTTCAAACATAAAGGAAACACATCCCGGTTGCCCAAGATTTCCGCCACCCTTGCTGAAAATCTTGTTCACTTCGGCAACAGTTCGATTTCGATTGTCGGTTAAACATCGGACAATTACAGCCACTCCGCAGGGGCCATAACCTTCGTAGGTTATCTCTTCATAGGAGACTCCCTCCAATTCTCCGGTGCCCTTTTTGATAGCTCTTTCGATGTTATCTTTGGGCATGTTGGCATCTTTGGCAGCCTGAAGAGCGCTTCTCAATCTTGGATTGGATTTAGGATCACCACCACCATTTTTGGCGGAAATTGTGATTTCCTTAATAATTTTCGTAAACGCTCTGCCTTTTATGGCATCCAATTTGCCCTTAACATGTTTGACTTTGGCCCACTTATTGTGACCTGACATATAGCCTCCTGAGAAGGTAAACTAATGGAACAATTTTGCGAGTATATCACAAAAGCTTTTTTGGCAAAAGTTTAGAAAAAATTTTCTAAAAAAATTTTTTTCATCGGAAAAGAAAAAAAAGTGTTTTTTCAATGAGCTTCTTGCAGTATTGTGTAAAAATTGCACTTTGGACAAAAAGAAATTCAGGATTGACGATCAAATCAAACTTGAACTTAAAATGCTCAATTGGAAATTTAATATTTTTACAATTTCGATGCTCTTAATTAGCTTGACAGTGGGCGGATTCCTCGCCAAGAAATTCCTTGTACCTGTCGGTA
>JADFXM010000155.1 GCA_015233565.1 Candidatus Rifleibacteriota bacterium | reverse complement strand
ATAGTTTTAAAACAATGAACATGACACAATCCGACCACCAGGTTTTAATTTAAGAAAACTCGTCGCTTCGCTCCGAAAAGCGGTCAGTTATTTCCGGAACAGGTGGCCACTTTCGCCGGAATACGCAGGAATCCGTCTTGAGGAGATTAATCGCATCAGATCAACAAAAAATACGCGTTTTCCCTTAAGGTGTGAAAAAATATAGCATTCATCAAAATACAACATTTGAGAGAGCTGCCGGCAAAAGAATGAGATATTTTTCACAGCTATTTTTGACCGAATTTTGACATTTTTTCACAGCTTCCCTGAAGGTGTGAAAAAAAACAAAAAATCGGAAGAAAATCCAAGTGGAAAATATCACAAACGATTGTTGGCGGGGTTCTTTGGTGTTGGACTTTTAAGAAGAACCCTAATTTTTCACATCTTCCTGGAGGTGTGAAAAAAGTGAATTGCAGATTTCATTCAAATCAAATTTTATGGTATTAATAAAAAAGGCGCATTTTTGCACTTTCTCTACCGAATAATTTTGGGATATTCGCTTTAAGGAATTCGAGATTCCAAAATGCTTCCCGAAAGCAAATTTTCAAAAATCTGCGGAAGTCGGTATTGAAAATAAGATCAAGTTGGCAAAATAAGAAAAATGCCACCTTGAAAAAAGGAATAATATGGCCAAAGTTTTTTTTCATCCGCTTTCCCAAGGTCACTCAGTTAACGATACAAGCGTAGCTGCTCAAAAGCTGCTTGAAATTCTTGTAGAATCAGAAAAGATTTCATTTGCTCCCAAAGTCCCACTGAAAGTTCACTTTGGAGAAATGGGGAATCAAACCTTTATCCGCTCGGAAAATTTTGAGGGAATTATTGACTACCTTAAGCGTCAAAATATCGAATCCTGCTATATTGAAACTAATGTTCTCTACCTCGGCCAACGAGCGAACAGAACAAATCACTTGAAAACAGCTATTGAACATGGGTTCACCCAACTTCCAATTGAAATAGCAGATGGGGAGGTCGGAGAAGAATTCAGCCAAGTAAAAATAGATGGGAAACAATTCAAAACTTGTCTGATCGCTTCCGGATTCAAGGACTACAAACAACTGATAGTGCTTGCCCATTTCAAGGGACACATGTTGGCCGGATTTGGAGGAGCAATTAAACAACTGGCCATGGGATGCGCATCTCGCGGGGGGAAAATGGCACAGCATCAATCCGCAAAACCGTTTATTATTCCATTTTTCTGTAAAAATTGTGGAGCATGCAAAAGAGTTTGCCCCGCCGATGCCATAACGGTTGGAAAATGGTCAAGGATCAATCAAAAAAAATGTTTGGGCTGTGCGGCCTGCCTGGGAATTTGTAAGTCTTCTGCAATCCACACAAACTACCTGCGTTTTTTCATGTTGGGAAATTTTACTGCAAGGCTCGCAGAATATGCATTTTCAGCCCAACTCAGGAAAAAGAATCTCTATTTGAATTTTGGAATTGATATCACCGAAGGGTGTGATTGCGAATTTCGAAAAATGGTTCCTTTTCTGCCTGACATAGGAATTTTCGCTTCAGTTGACCCGGTTGCCATAGATCAAGCCTGCCTTGATAAAATGGACATGGTAACTGGAAAAAAAGTTTTCAAACGCGGTCGGGAAACCCTTGATTTTGCAGAAAAACTCGGCATGGGAATGAAAAAGTATGATTTAATTACAGTTTAATTTTTTGTTTCGGCAGTAATGCCAATTCCAATTAGTTCGTTCATACGCCTTGTTTCTCGCTTCAGATCTGCGTAAAATTAGATTTTATCTGACAAAAATGAATGTTTCAACCATCCAGTAAGGGATCCTTATTTTCCCGAAAATTTCGTTTTTTCTTGGAGAATAAAGCGATCCCTTTACATTTTGGTCAAATCAAAGCCCTTGGGGAAGTGCACGTATTTTTTGGGATTGGTATAACAAGCAAAGCTGGTTAACGAGACTGTCGAAAAATGCCATATTTTTCATGTTTTCATGTACCGATTCAAATTTTCGCCTCACTTTTTTGGCATCAACAGCGGGGTAATTTGTACCGAACAAAATTTACCGAGATTTTTCGACAGCTTCTAACGAGACCGTTGGAAAACACCGAAAGAAATGATTGAAATCCTTAAGTTTGGCTTTCAGAAGGGCATAAAAGAAAATTCCTGTCTCGCCTTTACGAATGGTACTGCGTCATCGCGAGAAACAAAATCCCAGCCAATTTGCCGTGAATAGGTAATGAGGATTGTATCATCTTGAACGCAACTTCAGAATTCCAATTCCCGAGGATATAGTCTTGAGGCCATTTTCCCAAAACCTGAAAACGTGAACTCGTATGGATGAGATTTCTGCCTTAACTTTTGGATTATTTGGTCTCAAAACAAAATTCGGGTTGAAAACTTTTTAATCTCTACGGAATCGGCTTTTGAAGCTGAGCAATCGAAGAAAATGAAGTTTACGACAACAGGAATTCTGAACTTCGTATGAAAAGTGTTTAAAGCCAATTCACTCTCGTTTTCTTAAATGGAAAAGCGGACTGCTTAGCAATCCGCCAGTTAAATTTACGATTGAATTAATTCTTCAAAAGGAATAAAAGAAAATCCCAAAATTTGAAAGTGAATTATTCTCCTTTTATGTAACTTTTCAATTACTTTTTGGGGAGAGTTTGTTCTTTCATCAATTTGTTGAATTCGGTTGAAGTAGGACCGCCAAAATCCTTGTAGGGGTTGAAGACCTCATCGGAATATTTTTGCTTCATCAAAACACCTGCAAACACTTCTGCAACAAACTCCAACTTGGATTGCAAAGCATACATGCTGACATCAGCTGCCGATACCGGTGGGTTGGTGTCTTTCTTTTTGGGATCTTTCTGCGGCCAGAATTTATCGGGATTGAGTTTTTCATGGAAAGCATGTCCAAATTCATGGAGGGCTACCGCAACGCCCTTTCTTTCTGGGGGGACAGCATCCGCTACTCCCTTAACTGAACTCTTAGGGGTCACAGCAAACATTTTCGGGCCAAGGAAAAACATTATTTTGGCCCTTCCGTCCTGATCTCCCAGAAAGGCAACACATCGGACTTTTGCTTCTGCAGAGGTGATCAGATCAAAATCCGGGATGGGAAAACCTGCATCATTAGCAATTTTTATGGCTTCCTTCACTGCTGCAACCTTTTTTTCGGTTTCCTTGTCGGCTTTTTCATATCCGTGTCTGACTGTACAACCTCCGACCTTAAAGGAAGTGTAAGAAAGTGTTCCGGTTTTTTTCGACTCTTCAACTGCAAACTTGCTTTCGGTTTTCCGGTCCTCTGTGTAGTCCTTGGCACTAACCAGAGAAACCATTAAAAATGGCGAAATAGCCAAAAACAGTGCTTTGAACAAAGCAGGGATTTTTTTGAAGGTTCGCATTTTCTATTGCTCCTTAAAAATTTAAGATGCAAAATATTATCATGGAAGGAAATTAATTGCTACAGGCAATCAGTTGGCACAGCAATTCTTGGTGAGTCTTCCCGCAAAATATAGCTATTACTGATTTTTGTTACACACCTTATCGGAATAATTTGTTTTTTGCATATTGCCCAAAATAGCTCTCCGAAACAATCGCAGCAAGTGACCGAGAAACACGGCAGTTGGTCAAATTTCTTAAGCTTTTTCATCCCCTCTTCATTTGATTTAAAAAATGCTAATTTCTACCCAGGAATTTATCTGGCATACAAAAATGCTAAGTCCGGGGACAAAAAAAATTTAAGTCAGATATTCGTGTCCTTTCGGCAAAAGTGCTAAAAATTTCCGAAAAAACGGAATAAAATTCGTTCAAACTTTTTTTTGGAGGAATTTTCTATGCCTTCTTCACATCCGGTTTCTATGGACAGTAATCCCCA
>JADFXM010000154.1 GCA_015233565.1 Candidatus Rifleibacteriota bacterium | reverse complement strand
AAGCAATTGGCCCATTTGGTGACTCCTTTGTTTTTGAACGGAATGAATGAGTCACCATTGTGCCATCTTTTAGCAAAATTGGGTACTTTAATTTTCGGGATAATTACTAATTTTGCAAGAACCTCCTAAGTTCAGAATTCCTGTTGTCGTAAGCTTCATTCTCTTCGATTGCTTAGCTTCAAAAGCCGATTCCGTAGAGTTTAAAAAGTTTTCAGCCCGAATTTTGTTTTGAGACCAAATAATCCAAAAGTTAAGGAAGGAATCTCATCCAAACGAGTTCACGTTCAGGTTTTGGGAAAATGGTCTCAAGACTATATCCTCGGGAATTGGAATTCTGAAGTTTGAATTGGCACTGTTGAATTTTGATTGGGAAATCATTCGTCTTTACAATTCTTAACATTATTTTACGAATTTTTTGTAGCTGAAGTTTAATAAATCCTTAAAATTAGGATATTGAGATAATTCAAGGAGAGATATATGAAAAGAAGAAAAATTCTTTCCACGGTACTTATTCTTTTTGCCATGGGAGGAGCACTTTGGGCTCAGACAGATACTTCTACGACCACTGATCAATCCGGGGCTCAAACAGACACATCGACGGTTTGCATTCAACCCCCGACTCCACCAGATCCAGCGATGACTCCAGGACAACCTGGCTCGAAGTTTCAGGCTTTGAAAGCTATCTTTGATTCTAATAGTAATGGGCAAATTACACTCGATGCCTGGACACAGGCTGGTTTGCCAAAAGAACTTTTTCAAAGATTTGATGTAAATAAAGATACTTTACTTGATTCAACTGAAATTTATAATGCAAGAACACAACTTCAAAAGCGTGAACAAGAAGGATTCAAAGGAGGATTTAAAGGGTCTGGTCCTCAAGGTTTTCCACAGTGGAATACATTGACAAGTGATCCAAGAGCAGGTAATAAGCACCCTCCGTTTGACGGGAAAAATGGTTATGAAAACGCCTCCGGTACTCCGAATTGGCGGAACGGTCATCCTCCGTTCCCCGGTGGCAGACCACCCTGGGCGTTTGGAAATGCATCCGGAACCCCCGATGGGCGTCCTCCATTTTTCGGTGGCAGACCACCTTGGACATTCAATGGCTCTGGTACCCCCGACTGGAACCCAGGAAATGCTTCCTTCCCTGACGGTAAATTCCCCAAATTCGGACAGCGCTGGGGATTTGGTCATGCTTCTGGTACCCCCGACTGGAATCCAGGAAATGCCTCCTTCCCTGACGGTAAATTCCCCAAATTCGGACAGCGCTGGGGATTTGGTCATGCTTCTGGTACCCCCGATTGGAATCCAGGAAATGCCTCCTTCCCTGATGGTAAATTCCCTGGACATGGACATCATTGGGGTTATGGAAAGCCTACAGATGGGTCTGATGTGAACCAGGGTGACCCGACTCAGCAAACACCACCAGACCAGCAACCTGGTTTCTGGACCCGCTTAAAAAATTCAATCAGCAACTTCTTCTCAAATCTGTGAAAAAGATATAGGGAAAACGCAAAAATGTCATAGAAGCTTGGAATAATTTACATACGAAGACTTAAGATGCCCTGAATCTTGAATAAAAGGTTCGGGGCATATAATTTTACAGGAAATGTTTGCCTTGCTTTTTTTTATAGAATTCTGCTCACCTGTTCTCTCCAAACTATGAACGAAAGCCCTTTTCAAAGTTTCATTATTGTTGAAAGATTCGAAATCATTTCCAAAAACTTGAATCAGTATATGCTTTGTTTCGACAAGAATGTGTCGAATAAGTTCAATCGTATTATTCCCCAATTTAGGGCTACCACTGAATAAAGGGTGAATTCATCATGTTTCCCAAGAAGTACAATGGTTCTTACAACGGATTGGTTTCTAATTGCACCCATTAAAACTATCCCAAACTTTAAGGGGCCGCGATCTGGGCTTTCAGTCAGAAGCCATTTACCAAAGGCATAAAGATGTCTATAAATGGGAGGTTGGAGAATAGTAAGTCGTTTTATAGTGGCATCCACATAACCTATCAAATCGTCCTTTAAAAGAAATTTATAGACCTCCTCTTTTCATCAAGATATCCGTATCGGGCAATTTCCCGTATTAAGGCAGCAAGCTTTTATATTTTTTGATAATTCGCTTCTTTTTCGCCAAAATTTTCATAAGCGCCATCCTTTCCACTAGCAATCCATCGGGTATCTCCGGCATCTTTATCTAAGTTGCCATCTTCTCCAAGATTTTCTTCGATGAAGGAATAGATCGATTTTCGCCCACTACTGAAAAGAAGGGAATGGGACATATCCTCCTCGGTAGTTTTTTTCTTAAGGTTTAACCATATAAGAATGAGGAACCATATTATTAAAGCTTCCGAACTCATTTGGCCCCTCTGGAATTATTTTGGGTTCAAAAACTGGTACTGCCTTAGTTTATATTGTTAAATTGAATTAACGTTTATCAATTGAACATCGCAAACAGATGTCATCTCACCAATATATGAAGATGCCAGCCAAACTGAATCTACTTTTTTTTGAAAGGTTTCCCTGAACAATTTCAATCCACCAAGCATTTTGGAGTTGGGAGTTGAGGAACTCTTAATTCCAATAGGAATGAGCCTTCCCTCTCTTTCCACGATTAAATCGACCTCAGCACCGTTCGAAGTTCTCCAAAAATACATCCGTGATTGCTCGCCCCTATGAAAATAAGATTTATAAATTTCGGAAACTACAGCATTTTCAAAAATAGCTCCACTTGAAGGGCCAAAGGAAGCATGGTCAGAATCTTTAAGTCCAAGCAACCAGGAAAGAGTTCCGGAATCAGGGAAGAAAACTTTCGGAGACTTGATTAAGCGCTTCCCCATATTTTCAAAATATGGGGAAAGCAGAAAAATTTGAAAACTCTCTTCAAGAAGCGATAACCAAGCTTTTGCCGTGTTTGTTGAAATTCCTACATCCCTAGCTATTTCTGAAAGGTTAAGCAATTGAGCACAGCGACTGGCGATCAGACGAAGGAAAACCTGAAAAGCTTTTAAATCACCGATATTTCGTAAGGTTCTTACATCGCGTTCAAGATATGTTTGAATGTAACTTGAGTGCCAATTACTGATATTCCGGCTTTTTCCGGAATGTAGCTCTGGAAAAGTTCCGATGATCTGTCCATTCCAGAATTCATTCATCTTAAAATGCGACTGTTTGAGTGGGTGTTTTTCCCAAGGGAATAGTTTTTTTGGCTGTCCGAAAATCTCTCTTTGGGTAAGAGAAAACAGGTGAAAAACACCAACACGTCCTGCAAGGGATTCAGAAATAGTATTGGACAGAAGAATGTTTTGTGAACCTGAAAGGATGAATCGACCATGTTGACTTCGGTTACTGTCAATTTCTTCGCGAATATATGGAAGCAATTCCGGACAGTATTGAATTTCATCAAGGATTAACGGCCTGGAAGTCGAAGCCAGAAAACCACGGGGGTCTTGTTGGGCAAAATCGCGAATATCGGGTAAATCCAGAGAAACTATTGTCCCCTTCCTCTGAAAAAGCTTCTTAAGCAGAGTGGTTTTCCCGGATTGCCTGGGTCCGGTCAGCAGGACGGCTGGAAACTCTCTGACAGCTTTCTTAAGGACCGGTTCAAGTGAACGAGCAATATATTTTATGTTTTTATTCATTTAAAATGCAAAAATACATAAATTTTCTCTTTTTGTCAATGCTTATTTGGCCGACACCACACTTGGCTGTTGATGCTAAGTGCATTTTTGCGAAGACTCCCGTTTTATCTGTTGAATATTGCCAAATCCCTATTGAGGTTCATGCTTATTGATGTTCCCATACCTAAAAGACAGTATGCATCAAAATATTTGAAGCTTTTTCCGTTGAAAATAGACGTTTTTCCATTAGTTGTACTTATGAGAAGGTAATAAAGTGTTCCAAGGTGAGCACAGATAATAGAAGTCCCTGACATCCTTGGTCATATATGCGTATTCCGGCGAAAGTGGCCACCTGTTCCGGAAATAACTGACCGCTTTTCGGAGCGAAGCGACGAGTTTTCTTAAATTAAAACCTGGTGGTCGGATTGTGTCATGTTCATTGTTTTAAAAC
>JADFXM010000153.1 GCA_015233565.1 Candidatus Rifleibacteriota bacterium | reverse complement strand
TTCTTAATTCAATTTTCCTCGGGATCCTTCTTACCTTGGTTTACCACAAAACGCAAAATCTATTTCCGGGGACCGCTCTGCATATTGCAAACAATATATTTCATGCTCACTTTAATTATTAACTAATAATTTATTATGATAATAGCGTTAGAAGCTGTCGAAAAATCTCGGAATATTTTATTCGGTACAAAACGACCCCCTTCTGATGCGAGAAAGTGGGGCGAAAAATTGGATGGGTATAGAAAAAAGTGAATTTTCGGGAATTATTCGACAGTCTCGTTAAGGTCGTCGAAGCGACCTAAGTGATAAATAATGTGCAAATGAGCCCACCTTTGTGAAGGAAAGAATAAGCCCGATAATAACAAAGAGCGAGGATTAAATTATCAGTAAAATTCTACAAAGTCAGTATTTTATTAAAATAGGCTTACAAAGGGTTCTTGAAAATTTACACGAAAGGTAAGGTCCAGTGAGCACATCCTCTGAACAGAAGCCACCTGATTCAGATGTTCCGGGTTTTTCCTCTGCAGAAGAAGATCCGGAGAAAGATTTTGGACCTGGAATTGCGATCGGTGTTACAGCACTGATTCTTGTTCTTCCCATCTATTTCCTGTGTCTCATGCTTTATTACGGAACTTTTGAGGAAAATAGCCTGGGTTCCTTGCAAAAAAAACTGATTGGAGGAAAAGGGCGAAGTACCGGTAAGATTCTTGTGAATGGAATTCCGAATGATCTGACCCTTGATGGGGAGTCCCCTCCCGAGATTGCCACTACGACCGAAAGAATTCTGAAGAATCTTCTTGCAACGATTTCGCCTCGGTCATCGCCTTCGTCAGCTCCAGCATCAGCGCCTTTTTCTACTTCGATTTCATATTCAGGGTTGGGGCGCTCGTCATCTCTTTCTAAAGCCCCTGGTTTACTAAAAAGCATGCTTTATTTGCGCTGTAAGACACTTGAAACTTTTTCGGAAAACGGTGTTAAAGCTGTGGGGGGGAATGCGTCAGATTCCCAAGGAGCTAATTTTGCATTTCCGAATGGAGAGGTGCGGAGCGGAGAAGGCAGACAGATCTGGCGATTGCGATTTTTGCAAAATTTTGATCCGATTCTAATGCATCCGCCGCTGATGGCACGATTGGCTGGTCCTATGCCGTTTAAGCTTTGCCATGACGGAGCCATTCGTTTTCCTGCAACGATAGCGGCCGGTGATGTGTTTGAATGCGAAGTCGAGGAACAACCGCTTTTCTCGCCGGGAATGACGATCGCGCAGCTTCCTTTGGACAGCCCTTTTCTTGCGGTTGGACAACATAATTCGAAAGAGTTGCGTCAGTTGGCCCATCAGATTGCATTTGCAGGCGGAACTGGTATGGACAACGATAATCATGATGCGAGCGGAATGACAACTAACCGGAATGCTTTTCCAGAAGCGATTGGAATGGAAAAAAACGAAGCTGGAGGAGAAACGAACACAGAAGGAAAAAATGCCAGAGAGAATTTGTTGAGAACTGTTTCACCGTCTGCAGTTCGTTCACAAGGAGTCTCATCGGCTAGTGTTGTTATGCGGATCGGTGATTTTTTCGAGCATGCTTTTTTATATGATTTAAATCCACCCAAGCCTCTTGCAGGGCAATCGGTTTTTGAATCTTTCCTACTCAAGTCCCGCAGAGGACATTGTCGCTATTTTGCTGCTGGAATCGTTCTTCTTTGTCGTCTGAACGGAATTGGGGCACGGGTTGCGACCGGCTTTTTGGCCTTCCGAGGAGTTGAAGATAATTTTCTGGTGCCGGGTAGTTCGGGACATGCGTGGGTGGAGATTCTGACCACGCATGGATGGGCTCGATTCGATGTAGCTGTGGCAGCCGCTGAACAGAGGGTTCGTGCAAATTCAATGGTACCCCTTCCGAGTGAAGAAGAAATTAAGGGACATCTTGCCACGGTCCTCGCCGAAAATCGCCGGAAGGGCTCGGGCCTTTATCGAACTGAAGGTGAAGCTGCTGATAGTTCTCATGAAGAGTTGGAAAGTCGTGTTGGGGAAGGCCCACCCCGTATTGTAAATGAAGAATGGGAGAAGTCCCCGGAAAATACTTTGGAACCTGAATCAGAGGGAAGCATTTCCGGAGATTCTGAGATGAAGCGCTGTGCAGAAGAAAGAAAAAAGCAATCCAGCCAGCGTGTTTGGGAGAACCAAAAGCGCCGTATCCTGATTATAATTGGTCTTTTTCTCATTGCCGGAATTTTGTACAAGTTGCAAGCGATCGAGAAGATAGTGCAGCGATTATTGAAATTAATTATACGATTATGGAACAGACTTTTTGGACGCGTTCGGCCCACCATTGAATCGGCGGAATCAGGACCCCAGCTTCACGAAAATTTGTTGAAATCACTTGATTCTATTGTTCTTCCCACGCTTGAAGGAAGAGACGTTGTTCGTCTTTTCAACCGCTTTTCGAAATGCATGGGGGAAGTCGCAGGTTTTTCCCGGGAAAAAGAGGAAACTTCGCGGGAATATCTTGATCGATTGAAAAGAGAGCTTGCGTGTGAAGCAATTGACGCTGCTTTCCTCGCAGGAACCTTTTCCGAATGCCTGTATGGAAAAAGAAAACCATCACCGTTGGTGGCAGGGCAATTTCGGGATATGCTCAGAAACATTCTCAAAAGCCCCGAGGTTGTCTCTCGCATTCAGAAATGATGAGATTTTTTAATTCATTTTTAGGGCCGCAAATTCTTTTTTAAAACCATCAGAGTTATATCGTCCTCTTGGGAATTCTCTATTGTAATTGATTTGTGCCACTTCCAAAGGTTTTCCAGAATGGCGCAGGGAGATAAATTTTGCTGGGAAGGTAGTTCCTCCCGAACCTTTTTATAACCTAGCATATTTCCACTTTTATCAAATGCTTCAGCAAGCCCATCAGTGAAGAAAAACATCCATTCGTCTTCAGAAAGTGTAATTTCAGTTGTTTCATATTTGTTTTTTAACTTAGCACCAAGTAGGAATCCGGAAATCTCTATTTCTCTGATGTATTCCTTCCCGATTAATAGTGGGAAACAATGCCCAGCATTGGATAAAATCAATTTTCTGTCCATGGTGTCAAACAATCCAATTTGGCAAGACATCATTTTTTTCTTCTGAAGTACGGAAATAATTACATAACTGAGATTTGTCAGGATAACCTCGGGTTTGAAAGAATTTGACGGATGAAATATTATTGCCTTTGCCATAGCCACGACAAGGGCTGCGGGAATTCCGTGCCCGGTTACATCGCCAATTATGAACATTATGTGTCTTTTGTCGATTTCGAAATAATCGAAATAATCACCACCGACTGCTGTGGTTGGTTTGCACATTCCAGCTATTTCCCAGGAATTCTGTTCAAGTGGCTTCTCCGGAAAAATGTTTTCCTGAAGAATGCGTGCTACTTCGAGATCTTGAAAGCTTTCCAGCATGCCATTAAACGCTTGAGCGAGCTCTCCAAACTCGTCTTTCCCCAGTTTGCCAATTCGAAAAACGAAATCCCTTTCTTTTATTGCACGAACTCCGCTTTTCAGGTCATCAAGCGGTTTGATGAAACTGCGTTTGATGATTAGCAGCAGAATAAAAGAAACTGCGATTACCCCTCCTATGGACCGGTAGAAGTGTTGCTGCATGCCATCAATTTCCTCGCGAATCCTTTTATCACTGGATATTAAAGCAACATCAGCAAAATTGAGATTGCTTAAGGGGATTTTGGAAACAAAATATCTGCCCATGCCCGGAAGTGTGATTGAATTGGTTAGAGGAGTTTCATGGCAAGGTTTCCTAACAAAATCATGGAATTCTTTGTTTGCTCCTAACCATGGAATACTCAATAATGATTTGCTCCCCGTCCAAACTGCAATTTCATTCTCTTGTTCTTGCGGCTTTAATAACAATTTTTCAAGATATCGATTTTCCAGAACCAGCGGTTGCCAGCCAAAAAAGGCAAAATATTTTATTTTTCCATCTGAGGTTCTTGCAAAATTAGTAATTATCCCGAAAATTAAAGTACCCAATTTTGCTAAAAGATGGCACAATGGTGACTCATTCATTCCGTTCAAAAACAAAGGAGTCACCAAATGGGCCAATTGCTTG
>JADFXM010000152.1 GCA_015233565.1 Candidatus Rifleibacteriota bacterium | reverse complement strand
GCATTGGCGGTTCCGGTTGTGAGGAATATTCTCGCGTTGTAATACCTACCACTTTATATGACAGGTAAAAGATCGTGAGAATTTAGGCTCAAAAAATGAGATTTAGGTGCGGAAATTTACAACTCAGGATAAAATCCAACCGAAAATTATTCCAAAATCAGGAAAATATCTTTTGAAGCTGTTTTCCGAGAAAATACAAACTATCGATACCAGGAATTCTGAACTTTTGGATTATTTGGGCTCAAAACAAAATTCGGGTTGAAAACTTTTTAATCTCTACAGAATCGGCTTTTGAAGGTGAGCAATCGAAGAAAATGAAGTTTACGACAACAGGAATTCTGAAGTTGAGTTTAATAAACAAAATATTCATTCGGAATTTCAAAGAAAATGCCCCTCAACCCTGCGAAATATTCTCATCATGCTTAACAAACAAAGAGCCCTCTGATCCTAAGCAAGCTTAGACTTCATCTCCGATTCGGATTGGCCAAAAAGGAACTATTTTGTTCTGGATAGGATGTGTTTCGAGATAATCTTCCAGATGGAGTCTTCAGGCAGGAACAGACTGATGCCAAAGGGTTTCGGGTGCAATATCGATATTTCCAGGCCAAGCAACCGTTCAGTAATGAATCGATGCCTTGAAAAACAGTGGGGAACCGCGAAGTTTCGAAAATGGGTTTTGGCCAAAAAGTGGATTCATGTCAAAAATCCGCTTTTCACCATTTTCAAAAATAAGCTCTAAAGTAAAATTATCCCGTGTCTGAACACTTATGACATCAAGAAGCGCAATCATCTTATTCTCCTTCCTATTGAAGAGGAGCTATGCGAAACATTCACCATTGACGGCTCCCTTGTATCCATCTCTTTTTGGCCAACCAATGATTTGGGAGTTTTTAGGTAATTCAACTTTTTGAATAAGCAACCTGTTTTTTCTTATTTCGAAGTCCAAAGTTACCAAACAGTTTTTAAAAGGGGATAATTTTGCAGTTCGTCATCCTTTGTCACCAATGTCGCGCCGAGAGACAAGGCAGTGGCTGTAATGATTCGGTCCGCTGGATCAGCGTGAGGGAAGTTTGGTAGTCGAACGGATTCTACAGCAATGGAGTTGTTTACTGGTACAAACGTAAGGAAGGGTAACGCTCCGCAACGACAAAGCCAATCACGAACATCCAGTGCTAGTTGAAGTCAACCACGTTCCACAAGCAAAGTGATCTCCCACGACCTGATGCAGGAAACATTTACTGCCTTTGACCTCACAGCCTCATCAATCACACTTTTTGCATGCTTACTCAAGTATTTTGTATCGTTAACCCACCATAGAAGAGTGTGAGTATCAATAACTAAAATTATAACACAAGATTTCCAGATAAAACAGAAATCATTCCAAACCATGAATTTCATTTAAAGCGACTCTTTTTTTTCCATTCTCCCTCTTCATGAATTTTCCCTACTTTACCATTCAAGCTCTAGGAAGAGGGTTACAACGTTTTGATTCTGTCGGATAATCCTTTTACATTTCGAGAATCCAGTATCTCTAATTTGGAGTAGGACAAGCCGGAGCTAAGCCGCTTGTCGGCTTCAGCGACAGGTTGGCGGGATTGTTGATAAAAATCCAGAACATCTATTTCGAAAAGTCACTATCCATAAGCTTCGCGTAATATCCTTACCCAAGCATTAATTCGAAATTAATTGTATAGGACAAGTGCTTTTGTTCAAGAGAAAAATCCCGGCAAACAAATGAAAAATGCTCCTCAGAAAATATCTCAAATAAAAGAAAAGGGTTTTTAATATTCGATGCAATTCCCAAAAGAAAAAGTCATTAAGCCGCAGTAACAGTTGTGACTATCCTTACATGCAAGGCTTTTTTAATGGTGGCAAAGATGGCCGATAGATTTTCCATATTGGGATTTCCAGAAGAGGAAAGCATTCTATGAAGACTTTTACTTGGTTTACGAACCTCTTTAGCTAATTGTTCGAACCCGACAGTTGCGTTTATTAGATCTCTTAAGATAAGTTTAACAGTTGCCGAATCCCCATCCATTAATAAATCAATGGCTTCATTGAGCAATGCCTTGGCAAAATCTGGATCACATTCAACTCGTTTCTTTACGGTTTCCTTGAAGTCTCTTGTAAGAGCCATGGTTGCCTCCTGTAACTTCTTTCAATTTATTTCTTTGGTTGGGTTTTGCGCCCTTTGTATTCTTTCCAGAAGTTTTCTGCCCGCACGATATCCTTTTGCTGGCCCTTCTTTGTTCCTCCGCCAAGAAGAATAATCAGATTCTTACCATCAAGAGCAATGTAGATACGATAACCCGGCCCCCAATCCAATCGATATTCTCCGATCCCCCGAAACCATTTTACGTTGGAAAGGTTGCCCTGTTCCATTTTGAGTTTAACAATAGTAATTTTTGCGGCTGCAACCGAATCCAAGGCCATGAACCATTCTTCAGAAGGGCTTGTTCCGTCTTCGCAAAGAAATTCTTCTATTTTGTAGAACACAAATCAATAGTATCCTAAATGTTACTATGGTTCAAGAAATATTTCGATGATATTAGTTTCGAAGTGTGGGTTGTCTTCATTCCCGACCGAAGCCAATTATTCACATCCAAAAACTTGCCATTACACATGATCTTCTCCTGTTGCCCTCCTCGCGAACACCGAGCTCCCACAGTTCTCAAACGAGCACGCGCATGTCCGGTGGTGTGGAAAGGGGGAGAGAAAAAATCCCCTTGACCCGATTAGCACTATTTTTTTGTCGTCAATAATTATCATATTCGAAGTCATCGATATGGAATCGAAGACTATGCAAATAATCGATGAAATGTCCTCTTCCAATTTTTTTATCTGCATTAGGGTTTAAGTAGGCATAACCTTCGATATTTTGGTATGTTGGGGTACCAGTGGTAATTGATTTATCTTCGAGAAATAAAACCCCTGATAGTTTTTGAGTGACTTCGTATACAGAATCTTCGCCAGTATATTTTTTAAATATATCTTTTCCGTTGGTAGGCTTTGACGCATACTCGCAGAAAAACCGCCTTGAAAAAGACCTATAAAAAATTTAATTCGCATTTCCTAAGATAGAAATCTTCTCGCTAAACCAAGGAAATATAACAAATATGATGAGGCTTGGATTTACTTTAGAAAATTTCTTTGCGTGTTTGAAAAGTAAGTTGTGGTGATTTTTCGCATGAAGGTATGGGTTATAGGTGCTTTCTGTCATTAGCACACCTGAACCCCACATAATAGCGTATCTTAGATCGGGGATAACTTGGCTACTTATGGAACGTGGTTCTTTGTCGCCAGTTAAGAACGATAATAGTTCATCCAGGAGTTGTTTTCTGTTATTTTGAAACTCCTCATAATCAATATCCAGAGGATATTCGGGGGAAATAGAGAAATTTGATCGTCCCGTCTTTTTCTGAACATCCTTGAATATGCCAGATAAAATTATTCCTGATTTGTCTGACAATATTTTAACATCGAAACAGATATTGAAATCTTTATATTCTCCATCAAAATTAACATTCTGATAGCCGAGATTTCCAGCGATTGTTTCCGTAGCATCTACTGTTTTTTCAAGGTTTATTGGTTCACTCAACCAGTCATTGTTGGAATTAAGGTAATCATTGGCAATAATTTCAGCATAAGCGCCTTCCCAATTTTTATCATCTGCAACCTGATTTATTGTATTTAGTAAATCCTGAAAATTTCCATGACCGGAATACAGACTATTTAACCGCTCTAATCTCTTTTTATATGACGTTGTAAATGCGGCAAATTGAGTATGATTCAATGCTCCTATTACGTTATTTGTAGCCCCTTTGGTTACGTCGCTATTGCACGTGCCATTACAAATATCTTTTCGACTATATCCTTATAATTTTCAGAATCATTCACGGTGATCCCCTTTATTTGAAATGCCAACGAGACTGTCGGAAAAGTGGTTTTTAAAGACAGCACATGGCTTTTTTGGTACATCCATTTTCATTTTAAAAAATCTCCATTAACGAGGGCTTGAAATAAAAATTTACTGCCTGTATCACCTTGGTTTTCAGTTAGAATATCCCAAATTCGCTATCTTTTCTATATTGTGAACCATGCACCATAGTAACCACTGGATTCCGGCTTTTATTTTCCCACGAAGCGTAAATCTTTTCAATCCCTTGGTTTCTGGGAT
>JADFXM010000151.1 GCA_015233565.1 Candidatus Rifleibacteriota bacterium | reverse complement strand
TGACCACCATTTCCGGAAAATTTTAAAAAAGTGGTCAGTTTCCACCGGAATAGGTGGTCACTTTCAACCGGAACGGGTGGTCAGTTTGTTCCGGATTCGGCGGTCAGTTTCCGCCGGAAAACGCAATGACGTTGGGAACCACAGATAAAGATTTATTTGGGGATTTAATCTCAGAAAACCAGAACTTTGATTATTTTACTTCAACATTTTATACAAGGGTAGAAGTGGACCAATGCATATCGAACAACCAAATGGTAATTCTAAAAGGCGACTTGGGATCGGGGAAATCTGCCATTCTTCGCAGAGCGGAGAATATTCTTAAAAATAGAAATGACACAACAAAAGAAATAACAATATTACCCATTAGGGGGGCACAAGGCGGTTTGCCGCAAAACATTTCCACATTAGATGAATTCACTAAAGCCTGGCGCCAACATGTTTTTTATTCACTTGCAATTAACAACGGAGCTAAAATGGATCGCCCAAAAACTTTTTCTGAAATTGTTGTTGCAGATTTGGCAACCAATGAAGGAAAAAGAAATCCGCCGTTTGTAGAGACGATTTTAAAAGTTTTTAAAATACAATACTTTCCAGAAAAGAAAGACCTGCTTAATGGGGCTTTTTCTTTGGAAAACATTTGTTTAAGGCTATTGGAAGGAAGCACCCAAACACTTTTTGTTTTCTTTGATGAAATTGATTTTGATTTCTCCAACACCAAGTTATTCAAAAACAAACTATTGGGCTTTTTTTTCGCATGCAAAGAATTGATTCAGAATCAAAAAATTAAAATAAGGGTATCTATAAAAACTCAAACTTGGGAAATTTTAAAAAGTCTTGTTCCAACATCTTTAAATCAGTATTTAATCGAAATAAAATGGAGCCGTGAGGAATTAAAAAATCTGTTGTTACATCGATTAATTGCCCATAAACAAAGAATAAATAAAACCTATATCTTCGATCAGTCAAATAAGTTAATTGGAGAATTTATTCAAAACCCCTTTCCCTGGAAAGGAGGGGTCAAAGATGCCGATCAAGGTATTTCGATATTTTCAGGTCAACGGCCACGTTTTTTTCTAGATTTATGCGAAAGAGCCAGAAAAAAAGCGGTCAAGTTAGAAATTTCTATTATTCCTTATACTGTTTTCGAACTTGTCCTACCGGAATTTGGGCAAAACCAAGTCTCTGTGATTTGTGAAGAAAATAGGTGTTCTTGCAACAGGATAATAGATATTATAGGCAGTTTTTATGACAAATTTTCTCATTATACGAGGGCTGAAATAGATTGGCATTTGTCAAAATTAATTAATGTTTATAAGAATCCACGGATTAAAATAACAGGCAAAGAATCGACTGAACCTGACGACATTCTAAGATTGCTTGTACAAATTGGTTTTATCCATCCTCGAACAGGAAGAACGTGGGATGGAGAAGATCATGCTTTCTTTACAATAGATTGTGTCCAACCTAAGAGTATGGATTATGAACGCGTATGGGAAATTCATCCTATGTTTCGACAGCATTTACGGCTTAAACAAAATCCAACTTTGAGGTTCTGAATAGGGGTAAACCCAACATTTTTGTCACCAGCCGCAAATCGAACCCTGAAATTTGTTCTACTACGAGGTTTCTTCGAGTGAGTGTCTGGTTTTCAAGTATAACTCAAATCGGTTCATTGCCTAAAATCTGGGAAGCTTTTTAATTGGTAGCGCCCAGTCAGGGTGCCCTGTCTGTAAGGCGCAAAAAAGCATTTTGCAAACTTATCTCCGCACTCTAGTTCGTGTCCAACGCCCGCAAGCTGCGGGACACATGGCGGCAAAACGGCGGGTCGAACCGCTCGGAAAGGGCAAAGCCCGCGCCACAGTCCGCCATCCCTGGCGGCCCGTGTCACGTTCTTTGCGCCTAGCTTGCCATATAATGCCGGCATTATATGGCAAGCGACCCGCCTGCCGCCATGCGCCCTTGCCCCTTCGGGGTCCGCTCAACTTCGTTCGAGCGGAACTTGCGGGCTGCGCGGGGTAGACCGAGGGTTGATTGCCCAACCAAACCAGAACCAAAAGCCCTACATTTCCCAGTAACTCGGGTTTTCCGTAAAAATATTCCCTTTTAGCCGCTGTTTTCGATAGTGGTCAACAGAAATTGTGATTTAAACCGGTTTTCCAGGTTGAAATTCGAAATACTTTTTTAGGAGGGAAGGAGGATCGCAAGTTTTCGATTAACCCAGGTCTATCTTAAACCGATCTCTGGATTCTCTTTTTCTCTCCCTTAACATCGGCGTGTAAACCGAAATCTTCAACTGTATACAAATACATATCGTTTACATCACTTCGCCGGAAGTCCCGTTATTTACGGGCGCCCGAAGTAATTGCCATAAACAAATCATTACGCGCCCTTCTGCGAATCTTCCGCACCCCGCGAGGCAAGGTTGATAATCGTTCCAAACTATTTTGCTTAAACGATATATATTTCCATCACCCACTAAAACCCCTTGCCTCGCTCATTGCCAACCCAATGTCTTGTTTATCTCGCCAAACACGCTTGTTTCAACCCGAAACGCCTTTTGGGTATTTAGGAAGGGAACTTTATCACGCCAAAATAGGAAAAATACAGCAATATATAAATATTTCACTTGTTTCGCGGATGGAAAAATATGGTGGTAAATCGATTTAATCGATGTTTTCAACCAATATTGTCAAAAACACAAAATTAAAAAACCAGGAAAAGAGTCGAGTTAGACCCTCATATTTTTTTAATTTAAACGGCCACGTAATCTGCCGTAGCGATTGGGTTAGGTTTTTGCTGGCCATCTTCCTCTAAGCCTTCCAAATGAAAGGCAAGAGCTTCTTTAATGCGTTCTTTTGTTTCCTCCGGTGTTTTTCCGGTTGCCACGCAACCCGGAACATCAGGAATATAAGCCGAATAGTTCTTTCCTGCTTTTTCAAACACAACAAGATATTTCATGGTTTTTTTCCCTTCAATCGCGCTTGTTTCAGGATGCTATTTAACGTTCCAGGGCCAAACTCATCCCCCGGGTTTCCAGAAATCGTCACCCGTCCTGGTTTGATCTTATGTTTAAATTGTCGGTGGTTTGTTCCCTTTCGAGCAACCATTTCCCAGCCGTCATCTTCAATCATCTTAATTACTTCCCGCACCTTCATGCTTCTTGTGGATGTCCTTTTGTTTGTTTATAGTGGCTTACAAAGGCAATAATGAATTCCATTAGCTTTTCCTGCTGTCGTCTAGGCAATTTCGCAGCTTCCTCAAAAAGAATTTTCATACGCCCTACAGGTCCACTTTTCTTGGGTATCTCACAGTCCGTGTTTAAAACATCCTCGATTCTTACACCAAGAGCTTTGGCCAGCTTGGGCAAAACATCAGAGCGGGGCGGTTTTTCGGCTTGTTCCCAAAATGCGACATTTTGCTGAGTTTCACCGATTAATTCAGCCAATTCTTTTTGACTGATCCCAGCTTCTTGACGAAGCTGAAAAAGGTGTTCACCTTGTTTTGGTCTTGGTTTTGTTAATCTTCTAGGCATAAGATAAGTATAACGTGTTTTCATAAAAGACCTCATGATTTATTAATTGACAGCCGGCAATGTAACAAATATACTTGTTACATTGTAACGAGTCAAAATTAATAAAAAAATCTTTTTTTCCACTTGACAACTTTTTAGGAGGTTTCCACATGCCCAGAATCCCACCCGAAGAAATCGAGCGACTAAAGCAGGAAATTCCCATTCAACGCTTGGCCGAGGCCCGAGGAATCAAGTTTTCCGCACACGGCAAAGACCTTATCGGTCTTTGTCCCTTTCATCCGGATAAAAATCCTAGCTTGGTGCTTACTCCGGAGAAGAACCTTTGGCACTGTTTGGGGGCATGTAACGCAGGGGGAAGCGTGATTGACTGGGTAATGAAAGCGGAGAGCGTGAGTTTTCCTCACGCGGTCCAGATCCTTCGGGAAATGCCCGAAGTCCTGATGCAATCGAAGAACATCTACGAGAATCCGCCTGTACAACGTCGTTTCGAGCGGTTTTTAAAGAATCCCTTCGATAGCGATATGAGTGATCGGGAAATCTTGAGCAAGTCGATGATATAGAGTGTCCGCAATCACCGACCAAAGAACATCAAAATGAATCCGAATCATTAATGGTTAAGAAAGAGCATTCAGTTTAAAGAAAGAAACCAATTCTGCAAGCT
>JADFXM010000150.1 GCA_015233565.1 Candidatus Rifleibacteriota bacterium | reverse complement strand
AAAAGGTTGTGCGGAATTGCTATTAGAAAATAATGCTATTGTAATTGGCTTGGATATTTGTGAACCAGAAATATTAAATGCTAAATACGAACATAAAATTGTTGATATTCGGAATGAAGAAGAAATTGAATGTGCTATAAATGAAATTGAAAATCATTACTCCCAAATTTTTGGATTAGTAAATTGTGCAGGAATTAATTCAATAAAGAAGCCATTCTTTGAGATTTCTTTGGATGAGTGGAACAACTTAATTTCAATTAATCTAACTGGGACTTTCTTAGTTGCCAAATATGTTTGTAAAAATATGATACTTAATAAAACTGGTAAAATTGTTAACATAAGCTGTATCCGATCAAGAATATTTAAGAAAAATATGGCAGAATATTCTGCTTCAAAAGGAGGAGTGGTGGCCCTAACTTCCTCAATGGCAATCGATTTGGCACCATACAATATTCAAGTCAATTCTGTTGCTCCTGGGTTAACATCCACAAAAATGACCGAAAAAATAATTAAAAATAATAGTTTAGTTGAAGAAGAATTTAACAATATGATTCCACAAAAGCGAATGGCAAAGCCAAAGGATATTGCAAATGTTGTTTTGTTTTTATTGTCCGATTCATCAAAATATATTACTGGAGAAACAATATTTGCCGATGGTGGATTTTCTATTTCAAAATAACGAGCCCTGACATTATGACGCATCGGAATTTGGAGGCCTGCTCTAATCTAGAGTTAGCGGCTCTTTTTGTCATGTTTTGTAATCGGGGTAGCAAAATTCCGTTCGCCCCCAAATCCGCTGGTCATGACGTTCGACAATACGTAATGCTGCCGTGGGGGAAAAAGCAAAATGCTCAACCATAAGAATGCGCTCACGCGAGAAAAAGTATATCCGCTCACGCGGGGAAAATTTTTCGTCAACCGAGCGACCCAAGTTTTTAGGAGAAAAGCAGTATGAAAGAATTTCTATTAATTTTCCGGATGGACATTACAACCAAAGAAACTCAGCCTTCACGGGAACAAATGAAAGAATATATGGTTCAGTGGATGGATTGGATTAAGGGTATTTCTTTGCAGGGACAGTTGGCGAGTGGTGGAAACCATTTAATAAGTAGCGGAAAGGTTTTAAGAAAAGATCAAGTTATTGATGGACCATATGTCGCAAACAAAGAATCAGTAGCGGGTTATATTATTATTCTTGCAAAGGATGAAGATGACGCAATTCGAATCGCCAAAAAGTGTCCAATTTTGATGGGCGATAAAACAAGCGTAGAGATAAGAGAGGCAGAAAAATTGAAATGATTCAAAAACCATAAAAAATGCCACTCACATGAACTACAAATGATTAAATATCGAACAGAACGAATTTATGCCTCACGCGGGGAAAAAGACTCTCAAAAAAAATAGTTGCAAAATGCGAAGTGGCTCAGAGGGAGGTTTTCCCTCTCCCTTCCCCCGCCACCGGACATGCGGGTCCGCATCCGGCGGTTCACGAATTTAACTGAGCTGTAGCTGGGTAGTGAATCTTCACCAATAGATCCTTTACGGAAATCAGACCCTTTTCGTTAAGCCATTTATACCAATTCCAATTAGTTCGTTCATTCGCCTTGTTTTCGCTTCAGATCTGCGTAAAATTAGATTTTATCTGACAGAAATGAATGTTTCAACAATCCAGTAAGGGCTCCTTATTTTCCCGAAAATTTCGTTTTTTCTTGGAGAATAAAGCGATCCCCTTTTCATTTTGGTCAAATCAAAGTCCTTGGGGAAGTGCACGTATTTTTTGGGATAGGTATTATTTGTCATACCTATTTGAGTCGCTAGCGTGAGTTTATTAAAGGGCTAAAAATTTAGTTCGAAAAAAAATCGGGAAAGCCTTATCTGACGAGGCTTTCTATTTTTGTTTTTGTTTGGATTTTTTGTATACACTGAAATATAATTTAAATTCTTGTTAAGAAGAATATTTATTTTAGTCATTATTTTGACATTTTATATGCTTTGTTGTATTATATGTATACACTGATATGGCGACTTTCCAAAAGAGAATATCCAGGGGTAGAGCCTACTGGAGCATAGTTGAGTCTAAACGAATTAACGGGAAACCCAGACCTGTTATTTTGGAATACCTCGGCACGGCGGATAGTTTCTTAAAAAAGCTGAGAAATGCTAATTCTTCGAAAATTCGCTCCTATTCACATGGAGCGGTTGCCGCTTTACTGAAAATTGCCCAAGACTTGAATCTTGTTCAGATCTTGAACAAATATGCCCTTGAGAAACAAACCAGAGATAATTTATCGGTTGGTGCGCCTCTTCTTCTGGCCGCAATTGGTCGAGCTTGTCATCCTACAAGCAAAAGAGCCTGGCATTCAAAATGGGCTAAATCCACAAGCCTCTCGCATATCCTGAAAATGAATCTTCGAAAGCTTGATAGCCAACACTTTTGGGATCAGATGTCTGCTTATCCTGTTGAGAAAATTGCATCAGCTGAAGAGGAGATCGTCGAAGCCTTCATAAAAAAATTCGATATTAAATTGGACAAAATTTTTTGCGACATGACCAATTTTTTTACTTATATTGCTTCCACCAATGAACGATGCAAAATTGCTCAAAGAGGCCATAACAAACAGAAACGGAAAGATTTAAGGTAATTCGGACTTTCTCTGTTGGCATCAAAAGATGGCCCTTTTCCGCTTTTCCACGATCTTTATCAAGGCAATCTCAACGATAAGACTGTCTTCAAAGAACGCTTTCAAGTCTTTCTCCAAAGATTTAATTCTCCGGTCAAGGAGTTATACTTCAAGGATGAAAGATAATCATGTACAAAGAGAAACCTATCTTGGAAGTCTCTTCCCGCCGCTGAAAGCGGCTTGGTTCAACTAAACGATCGACCAGACCGTGGAAAACGGTTTTCAACCGCTTTCCATTCCCTCGCTTTAAAGTGCTCGGCGAATGGTCATCGCCAGGATAAGCTGCTTTTCATAACGTAGCTTGTGCCAGTTCCGGCATCGGCCATCAAACGAATGAAGTTGAACCCCAGGGGGCAGTTAATCCTGGCGTTATACAGGTAAAATGTGCATCAAGGCACTGTTGACAAAAGTATATGAAAACACTATACTCCTCCCGAGGAAAAGAAAATGGGCAAATTACTCAACGTTTACGATTTGATTCGAAACAGCCTTGGTTTTGAATGGAACGAAGGCAATGAAATAAAAAATTGGTCAAGCCATCATGTCTCCCAAATTGAATGTGAAGCTGTTTTCCTAAATGACCCTATTATAAAATTTGAGAGAGAACATTCCCAGATTGAAAGAAGATTTATGGCTATGGGTAAAACGGATCAAGAAAGATATTTGTTTGTTTCTTTCACCGTCCGCAAAAAGATGATTCGAATAATATCTACCAGGGCTATGACCAAAGGTGAATTTAAGGAGTATGAAAATTATGAAGAAAAAAATTCCTAATTTTAAAAACGAACAAGAAGAAAGAGAATTTTGGTTAACTCATGATTCTTGCGATTTTATTGACTGTTCTGATGCTCAAAGAGTTGTTTTTCCAAATTTAAAACCCTCATCTAAAACAATTTCAATTCGTTTACCAGAGAGCATGTTAAATGAAATTAAAGTAATGGCAAACAAAAGAGATGTTCCTTACCAATCACTGATTAAAATTTTACTATCAGAAAAAATAAAAGAAGAAAAGCGAGAAAAGCGAAAAGTAGCATAACGAATAGGATAGATTGTGCGTAGCGTATTTTGCGAAGCCACGATCTTATCCAAAGTTGAACTAGCCCTGGAACAGGCGCTTCTCTTAAATGAGAATACATTCGTTTTTTTTTGGAGAATTTCTGAAAGGTCTAGTGGAAGAAAAAGCTTAAGTTTTCCCGGGAATTTTCTGATTCACATATTAAATTTTGCGAGGATTCAGTAAAATCTCCTGATTTTGTAAATTTTACGCTCTGTTTTCGGAAAATTGTACAATAAGCGAATTTCGCCTGAATTCAAACTCTGGCAATTTGATTTTTATTACGAATTTAAACGATGTTCGGAAACCCCATTTTTAACTCTGCGTAGGATCTCTTCTGAAGCACTTTCCAACCCCAAATAAAAAGTGTTTAGTCCGGCTCTTTTAAGGATTATACTTTTATTTAAACCGAAGTTCCGGACGCAAAATCTATTGAAATCCTGATCTGTAAACGAATTTAAGGCATTTTTTAGACGGTTTTTACTGGACAGTAGGAAAACCCTTGAAACCATCTTCAAATGCTATTTTCAGGCGTCAAATTTACATGGACAGAAAAAGCAGGCAAAAAAGGCTTCTTTTTGGCTTCAGGTCATAACAA